>NZ_JCAFRG010000004.1:0-399360 GCF_059367845.1 Stenotrophomonas sp. YJH_SMC_20
CTCCCTGGTGAAATTAGCGCTGTGGAACCACCCGATCCCATCCCGAACTCGGAAGTGAAACGCAGCTGCGCCGATGGTAGTGTGGCTCAAGCCATGCGAGAGTAGGTCATCGCCAGGGTTTACACCCAAAACCCCGCTGCTCACGCAGCGGGGTTTTTCTTTGTGCGTAGCAAACGCCGGTAGTGCCGGCCGCTGGCCGGCAACCCGATGGCGTTACATCGCCCGGTAGATCCACGCCATCCGTGGATCCCCCTGCGAGGAACAGCGGCGCCAACCAAGGTTGGCCGCTACCAACAGCAGGCGCACACAGCGGTCGTTTGCCGGCCAGCGGCCGGCAACTTTGTGCGCGGTAAACACCGGGTAGTGCCGGCCGCTGGCCGGCAACCCGATGGCATTACATCGCCCGGTAGATCCACGCCATGCGTGGATACCCCCTGCGAGGAGCAGCGGTGCCAACCAAGGTTGGCCGCCACCAACAGCAGGCCCACACAGCAATCGGTTGCCGGCCAGCGGCCGGCACTACCAGGGGCAGGTCACGCATAAAAAGACGGCGCCCTGCGGGCGCCGTCCTCATCCACTCGCTTGGCAGACCCTGATCAGGCGGCCCGCGGGACCTCGTGTGCTTCCTGCTGGCGGAAGACCGACACCGCTTCAGTCAGCGTCCCAGCCTGCGACTGCAGCTCACGTGCGGCAGCGGTGGCCTCCTCCACCAGCGCCGCGTTCTGCTGCGTGGCCTGATCCATCTGCACCACGGTCTGGTTGATCTGCTCGATGCCAACCGACTGCTCCTGAGAGGCCGCCGAAATCTCGTGCATCAGGTGGCTGACATTCTCAACGCCCCCGACAATGCCCTGCATCCGCTGGCCCGCATCGGCCACCAGCTGGGCACCTTCGCCCACCTGGCGACCCGCCTCATCGATCAGCTTCTTGATTTCCTGTGCGGCGGCGGCGGAGCGCTGCGCCAGCACGCGCACCTCGCTGGCCACCACCGCGAAGCCGCGGCCCTGCTCGCCGGCACGGGCGGCCTCCACTGCCGCGTTGAGCGCGAGGATATTGGTCTGGAAGGCGATGCCATCGATCACGCCAGTGATGTCGCCGATCCGCTTCGAGGCACCCTCGATCGCCTGCATGGTGTCGACGACCCGCTGCATGGCGACGTTGCCGTCGCTGGCGGCGCTCTGGGTGGTGATCGCCAGCTGGCTCGCCTCGCGCGCATGGGCAGCGTTCTGGCGCACGGTGGCGGTCAGCTCTTCCATCGAAGCGGCGGTTTCCTGCAGGTGCGCTGCCTGGCGCTCGCTGCGCTCGGACAGCGCGCCATTGCCCGCAGCGATTTCGCTCGCAGCGGTGCTGATCGAGGACGCGCACTGCTGGATACGGCCCACCATGCGCGCCAGCTGGCCGGCGGTGGCGTTGGCATCGCGCTGGATCGCGGCAAATGCGCCGTGATACTCACCATGCATGCGTCGATCGAGATCGCCGCTGGCCAGCGCCGAGAGCATCTGCCGCACCTCGTCAACCGTACTGCCCAACGTATCCAGCAACTGGTTGATGCCACCGGTGAGGCCATCGAGGAAGCTGGCACCTTCGGTTGCCTGCAGGCGCTGGTCGAGGTCGCCGGCGGCGGCGGCCGCGACGATGCCGGCGACGGCGTTCTCCAACGCGAGCTCATGGGTACGGTCATGCCACTCCACGGCGAAGCCCAGGCGCACGCCCTGTGCGTCGAAGACCGGAGTAACCACCTGTGCGAAGTGCACCGGGCCGATCTGTACCTTGCCGTTGTGGCTGACCTGCAGGCCATTGAGGATGGCGCGGATCCGGTCCGGGTTGGCGTGGAAGCGATGGATGCTGCTACCGACCAGGCGCTCGGCATCGAAATCGGGGAAGGCCTGGCGCAACGTTGCCTGCTGGTTACGCAGCAGGGCCACCACCGAGCGGTTCACGTAGCGGATCACGTGATCGTTGTCGGCAATCATCATCGCGGTGCGCGAGGCATCGAGGGCCTGGCGGATCTGCGCGTTCTCGGCGTGTGCCTCCGCTTCGCGTCCACGCTGGGCCTGCACATGGCGTGCGGTGTCGGCCAGCGCATGGGCCAGCGAACCTGGTGCGTAGGCGGTGGTGTCAGCATGTGCACCAAGATCGGCGCCGGTGGCGATGTCGCGCGCCAGCGCGGCCAGCCGGCGGGGACCGTGGCCGAGTGCTTCGGTCTGCTGGCGGAGCCGCAGTGCGACCTGGCCAAGGAACAGGGTCAGGCCGGCCAGCATCGCGGCCTGCAGCAGCGCCGGCCACAGCGCAGTACCGTCCAGCAGCGGTGCCAGCAGGGAGAGCGTACCGACGCCACCGGCCAGCCACACCGGAAGGCGATCACGGTGGCCCAGCAGCACGCCCAGCAGCAGGGCAATCGGCAATGCCGGTGACAGGCTGATGATCGCGCACAACACGGCCAGCTGCAGCGACAACAGCAACGCCAGACCGTTGCGGGCGACGGCCCGGCCCGCCTGGGGGCCGCCCAACCACGCGGCTGGCAATACGGCGACGGCCGCCAACGCGGCGGCTTGTGCCTGCGGCCCACGCAGCGCCAGCACCAGGGCAGCCATAGCCAATATCCCGCTGCCGATCAGCAGGCGGCGGTCAGCGCGGCGCGCGAGCTGCTGCAGATGCGGCAGGCGGGCGGTATCAGGGGGACGGGAGGATGCAACGGACATCGGCGACTCCTGGGTCAGCTAAAGACAACGGCCACGCCGCAACGCACGCAGCAGGGCGTGACGAGGGCGGGTGCCGGGAATTCGGGGAATGCGACGCGATCAGCGACGCGCAGACGGGGCACCGTGGCCACATCCTGTGGATGACGGTGCAGCAGAGCGGGCATGCGGACTTCCTTGCAGGACCAGACACACGCCGCAGGCCCGACCGGGTCCGCGTGCGGCGGGCGCAGGGGCCCGCAACTGATGTATCGGCCGCAACTGCGCGGAGTGAAGTGCGCGAACGCCGCGACTCAGCCGGCGTTGTCGTTGCTGAAGAAGTGCAGGATCACGTCTGCGATCTGTTCCGGGTTTTCCATGTGCAGGTGATGGTTGCCGGGAAACACCGCCAGCCGCCCGTTGCGCAGGTGCTGCAGGCGCTCGCTGCGCATCGGCTCGGGGTAGTAGGACTGCGCAGGCGTGGCATAGATTACCTGCGTCGGGCAGGCGATGGCCTGCAGCAGGTTGTCGATCTGGCCTTCGCTGAGGCGGATCGCGGTGGGCAGCATCAGCCGCGGATCGCTGCACCAGCGGTAGCCGCCCTCGACCGGTTCCACGCCCCGCTCGACCAGCAGCCGCGCGCATCCTTCGCTGAGCTGGTTGGTCATCATCCGCGCACGGATCGGCGCGGCCAGGTCAGGGAACACGCGCAACTGCTTGCGTGCCAGTCCCCGCGTGGCGTTTACATGTTCACGCAGACGGTTGGCCGTTTCTTCCTCGGGGCCACGCAGGCCGCCCAGTGCTTCGATCGCCACCAGCCGCTCCACGCGGTCGCTGACCGAGGCGGTGAGACTGGCGATGCCGGCGCCCATTGAATGACCGAGCAGGCTGAAGCGGTCCCAGCCCAGCGCGTCGGCGACATCGAGTACGTGGCAGATCGCGGCGGCCGTGGTGTAGCTGGCACCGGCCGGCAGGTGCGCGCTGTGGCCATGCCCGGGCAGGTCGATGGCCACCAGCTGCAACGGCGACAGGTGCGGCGCCAGCGGCACGAAGCTGGCCGCATTGTCGAGCCAGCCATGCAGGGCCAGCACGCGCGGGCCGTCGCCGTGATTGCGCAGGCCGGCGACGCGCGCGCCACCGACCTCCAGTTCAAACGGCTGCAGACTCATGCCAGCGAGGCCACGGCCAGCCGCGCCAGGGCGCGAGCGTGTTCCGGATCGGCGTTGAGGCAGGGGATGTAGCGCATCGTCGCGCCACGCTCGGCCAGCGTCTCGGTGAAGCCCAGCGCCACTTCCTCCAGCGTTTCCAGGCAATCGGTGGCAAAGCCCGGGCAGACCACGTCGATCTGCTTCACGCCGGATTCGGCCAGCGCCCACAGGCTGGGCTCGGCATACGGCTGCAGCCAGCGCTCGCGGCCGAAGCGCGACTGGTAACCCATCTGCCAGTCGTCCCTGCCCAGGCCCAGTGCGTGGGCGATGGCCTGCGCGCTTGCCTCGCAGCGCTGCGGATACGGGTCGCCCGCGTCGGCCAGGCGCTGTGGGATGCCATGGAAGGAGAACATCAGTTTCCGGCCGCGACCGTGCTGCTCCCAGTAGCGGCGGATCGATCCGGCCACGGCCTCGACCCAGCCTGGATCGACCGAGTAATCGCGCACCAGGCTGACGGTTACGCCTGGGTTGCGGCGCTGCCACGCATCGACGCGGTCTTCGACCGAGGCGGTGGTGGTGGTGGAGTACTGCGGGTACAGCGGCAGCACCACGATGCGGCGCGCGCCGTCGGCTGCCAGGCGGTCGAGCTCGCTGGCCAGCGCCGGTTCGCCGTAACGCATCGCATGGCGCACTGTCAGGGTCGGCAACAGGGCCTGCATGGCCTGCGCCAGCTGGCGTGTATGCACCATCAGCGGTGAGCCGTCGGGCAGCCAGACCTGGGCGTACTTGGCCGCCGAACGACTGCTGCGCAGGGGCAGGATCAGTCCGCGCAGCAGCGGCTGCCACAGCAGTGGCGGGATCGCGACCACGCGGCGGTCGGACAGGAATTCGGCCAGGTAACGGCGTACGGCGGGGGCCGTCGGCGTCTCGGGCGTGCCTAGGTTGACCGCCAGCACGGCGGTATCGGGTGCGTCGAGCATGGGCGGTATTGTCGCCGATCCGGCGCCGTGCCGGGATGCAGGGTTCGGATTGCAGGCATAGCGCGCATCAATGTGAGCAGGGAACGCTCATTGGGGATTCATGACAACGCTACTAATTTCAGTCACTTGCTATATCTTCCTATGGACTGACTTCTGGAGCCTGCCATGCGTCGCCCGATCCAAGCCCTGCTGATCGCCGCCAGCCTGCTGTCCAGCCAGGCCATGGCCGGACCGCAGGAAGACCAGCGTGCGCGCAATGCCGTGCGCGTGCTTGCTGAAATCCAGGAAATCCCCGAACAGGGCATTCCGGACAAACTGCTCGACGAAGGCCGCGCGGTCATCGTCATTCCCGACACGATCAAGGCCGGTCTGGTCATTGGTGGTCGTCGTGGCCACGGCCTGATGTCGGTGCGCATGCCCAACGGCGCCTGGTCCAATCCGGTGTTCGTGAAGCTGACCGGCGGCAGCATCGGCTTCCAGGCCGGCGTGCAGTCCTCGGACGTGGTGCTGGTGTTCCGCAACGACCGCAGCCTGGACAACCTGGTCAATGGCAAGTTCACGCTGGGCGCCGATGCCGGTGTCGCCGCCGGCCCGGTCGGCCGCAATGCCGCCGCTGCCACCGACGGCCAGCTGAAGGCCGAGATCTGGTCCTGGTCGCGCGCGCGCGGCCTGTTTGCCGGCGTCGCGCTGGATGGTGCGGTGCTGCAGATCGATGATGCCGCCAATCTGGATGCCTACGGCAGCAACACCACGCCGCGCATGATCTTCGAAGGCCGCGCTGCCGGTTCGCCGTCGATGGATGTGGTGGCCTTCCGTGACCGCCTGGAAGAGGCCACCTACGCTGCACGCAGCAACCGCAGCGGCAACGGCAGCGCACCGCGTCCGGCAGCGGCCCCGGCGGTTGCGCCGGCGCCTGTTCAGGCAGCACCGGCCGCCCCGGCGGAAGCCACCACGGCGCCGCTGCAGAACGTGCCGCAGACCCCGCCACCGCAGCAGCAGGGCTTCCAGCCGGTCAATGACGGCGAAATCCGCACGGAAACGCTGGGCGGGAACTGACTTTCGTCACGCGCGCCGGCTTACAGCCGGTGCGCTATGCTCGACAGCCTGATCACTAACGTAACGAGCGTCTTTATGGGCAGTTTCAGCATCTGGCATTGGTTGGTCGTGCTGGCCATCGTCCTGCTGGTGTTCGGCACCAAGCGCCTGACCAGTGGCGCCAAGGACCTCGGCTCGGCAGTCAAGGAATTCAAGAAGGGCATGCGCGACGACGACAAGCCGAACGCGCAGCTGGGCGACGAGTCGCGCAGCCAGGATGCCTCGCGCACCGCGCAGGACGAGCACGACCGCAACCCACGCTGATCCGGAGCGGTCGCGGTGTTCGATATCGGCTTCAGCGAACTGCTGGTGATTGCCGTGGTCGCTCTGGTGGTGCTCGGTCCCGAGCGCCTGCCCAAGGCGGCCCGCTTCGCCGGCCTGTGGGTGCGTCGTGCCCGCAACCAGTGGGATTCGGTGAAACAGGAACTGGAGCGCGAACTGCACGCCGAGGAGATCAAGCGGCAGATGCAGGACGTGCGCCAAGGCATGCAGGACACCGAGAACCAGCTGCGCGCCAGTGGCGAAGCGCTCCGTCGCCAGGCCCAGCAGGCGCGGCAGCAGGGCGACGATCTGGCGCAGGAAGTGCGAGCACCGGCGCAGGCCGATCTGCCGCCGCACATGATTGCCCAGCCCGGCGTGGACCCACCGGCCCAGGCTGGCGCCGTTGCCGGGGCGGCTGCAGACGCGCCCGCTGAAGCAGCCGCGACACCGCCGCCGCAGAGCACGGAGCGCCAGCCATGAGTGAACAGGATTTCGGCGAAAGCTCGCTGGTCGAGCATCTGGTGGAACTGCGCGGCCGCCTGGTGCGCGCATTGCTGGGCCTGGGCGTGGTGCTGCTGGCGCTGCTGCCGTTTACCCAGAAGCTGTACAACGCACTGGCCGAACCGCTGGTGTCGCAGCTGCCGAACGGGCAGACGATGATCGCCACCAACCCGGCCGGCGCCTTCTTCGCCCCGCTGAAGCTGACCTTCTTCGTCGCCCTGTTCGTGGCGGTGCCGTGGCTGCTGTACCAGTTGTGGGCGTTTGTTGCCCCGGGCCTGTACGCGCGTGAGAAACGCCTGGCCGTACCGCTGCTGGTGTCGTCGGTGCTGCTGTTCTACATCGGCTGCGCCTTCGCCTACTTCCTGGTGCTGCCGGCGGTGTTCCACTTCCTCACCACCTTCAGCCCGGACGTGATCGCAATCACACCGGATGCGAATGCCTATCTGGACTTCGTGCTGGCGATCTTCTTCGCCTTTGGTGGCAGTTTCGAACTGCCGGTGGCGATGGTGATCCTGGTGCTGCTGGGCTGGGTGACGCCGCAGCAGTTCAAGGAAGGCCGCGGCTACGCGATCGTCGGCATCTTCGTGCTGGCGGCGGTGCTGACCCCGCCGGACGTGGTGTCGCAGCTGATGCTGGCGATTCCGATGTGCCTGCTGTACGAGCTGGGCATCCACGCCGCACGCTGGCTGGTGCCGTCGTCGGTAGTGAAGAAGCCCGCCGCCTGAAAGACAAAAAGGGGACGGAGGGGATTATGTCGTTAAAGGCAAAAACGACTTAATCCCCTCCGTCCCCTTTTCTATCCACGCATGGCGTGGATCTACCTGCGTTCTGGTCAGGCGTGGAACACGTCGCTGGAGGTCGGCGTGGTCGGGATCGGCGGCGCCGCGCGGCTGCCGCGGTGCACGAACATCTGTTTCCACGCGGCGTAGACCGCGCCGACATACAGCGGCATCAGCACCGTGGTCAGCACCAGCTGGGCGATGAAGGCGGCGGCCAGCGGGCCGCCGATCAGCATCGCGATCTGGATCACGATCACGAACAGGATGTACATGCAGAACGCGGCGATCAGGCCGAGTGCGGCGAACACGATCATCGCGCCGATGTTCTCGATGCAGCCCTGCAGGCTCAGGCGCAGCGCGTGCATGCCGCTCTGCTTGTCGAACACCACCAGTGCCGGCTGGGTGAACATCGCCAGCGACAGCGCCACCGCGCTCAGGAACACCAGCAGCATCCACAGCGCAATGCGCTTTGCCGGCAGGTTGGCGACCAGCGCGGCGGCATCGTCCGGCTTGATCTGCTGGCCACTGCGGCTGATCTCTTCCATCTTGGTCATGACCTCGCTGAAGGCGGTGAAGCCCTCGCGACCGATCATCATGAACAGCAGCGCGCCCAGCAGCAGTACCGCCAGCACCTGGATCGCCAGCGGCACCAGCAGGTGGCTGACGCGGTGGTCGCGGATCGGCTGCAGCAAGTGCGAGGCCAGGCCCGGGCGGCCTTCGTCGATCTCGCCCACGGCGTAGAGCATGCCGCCGAACATGATCGGCGAGATGGCCAGGGTCATCAGCTGCACGGCCATGCCTGCCGCGCCGGGAATCAGCGTGGACAACAGGGTGACCAGCCAGCTCACCAGCAGCCAGGCCAGGCCGATCCGGGCCAGCTGCAGCGGCGCACGCCGGTACAGGGAGAACGTATCCAGCAACCACTGGGCGCCCGCCGAAGCCGGCAGCTTGCGAATCTCTTTCATGGACATCCGGGAGGGACAGGAGGGGCCGGGCGGCTGCCCGTGCCGCCGATTATCCCTGTTTTGCCATCGGCTGGGCTGAAGACAGCCGCGCCTGGCGCACGAAACGGCGCAACAGCTGGCGGGCCAGCGGCGCGGCGCTGACTGCGCGCTCGATGGTGCGGGCGCAGCCGCCGTGGCGACCGATGCAGTCGGCGCGGGCACGCACGTAGCCGCGCATGTGGTGGGTGGCGAATTCCGGATGGAACTGCACCCCCCAGGCGTGGCGGCCCCAGCGGAATGCATGGCAGCCATCCAGCGGCGAGCGTGCCAGCACCTGGGCACCCTCGGGCGCACGCAGCACGGTCTGCAGGTGGGTGGCGTGGGCGGCGAAATGCTGCGGCAGGCCCTGGAACAACGGGTCCTGTGCCGCCTGCGGCTGCAGTTCCAGTTCGATCGTGCCGGACTCGCGGCCAGCCGGGTTGTAGGCCACCTCGCCCCCCAGCGCATGGGCCAGCAACTGATGGCCATAGCAGATGCCGAACACTGGCAGACCGGCGTGGGCAGTCTGGCGCAGCCATGCGGCGCTGCGCTCGCTCCAGTCGGCGTGGTCGGTGACGAAGGCGGCCGAGCCGGTCACCAGCACGCCAGCAAAGGCATGCGGATCGGGCAGGGCATCACCGTGTTCGACATCGACCACCACCGTCTCGTGTTCTTCCAGTCCGGCGGCGACGCGAATCCAGTGTGGAAAGCGCCCATAGCGGCGCAGCGGCGGCACCGGTCGGCCGGTTTCAACGATCAGGAACGGGGCTGGATTCATCCGGGGGCGGCAGTACTGACAGGACTTCCTCGATTGTAGTCAGCCCCTGCGCCACCTTTTCAAGCCCGGCCTGGCGCAGGGTCCGCAGCCCTTCAGCACGTGCGGCACGGCTGAAACCGGCCAGATCCATGTCGGCGCGGATCTGCCCGCGCAGCCGCGAGCCCAATGGCAGCAACTCATACAGGCCGATGCGGCCAAGGAATCCGGTGCGCCGGCACTCCAGGCAGCCAACCGGCCGACAGGGCGTGGCGGCATCTGGATATGCGCCATCGCTATCAGCCAGCACCGCCCAGTCGGCAGCACCAAGGGTGTGCGGCTGCTTGCAGTGCGGGCACAGCGTGCGCACCAGGCGCTGGGCGAGGATGCCGTTGAGGGTGCTGGCGAGCAGGTAGTGCGGCACGCCCAGGTCGAGCAGGCGGGTGACCGCCGAGGGCGCGTCGTTGGTATGCAGGGTGGACAGCACCAGGTGGCCGGTCAGCGAAGCCTGGACCGCCATCTGCGCGGTCTCCAGGTCGCGGATCTCGCCGATCATGATGATGTCCGGGTCCTGCCGCAGCAGGGTGCGCACGCCGCTGGCGAAGTCCAGGTCGATGTTGGCCTGCACCTGCATCTGGTTGAACTCCGGCGCGATCATCTCGATCGGGTCCTCCACCGTGCACACGTTCACGTCCGGCGTGGCCAGCCGCTTCAGCGTGGAATACAGGGTGGTGGTCTTGCCCGAACCGGTTGGACCGGTGACCAGCACGATGCCGTGCGGCCGCTCGACCAGCGCATTCCAGCCGGCGGCCTCCTGCGGGCTGAAACCGAGCTGGTCGATGCTCTTGAACGCAGCATCCGGGTCGAAGATGCGCATCACGCACTTCTCGCCGAAGGCGGTGGGCATGGTCGACAGGCGCATCTCGACCTCGCGGCCACCCGGCGAGCGGGTCTTGATGCGTCCATCCTGCGGGCGCCGCCGCTCGGCCAGGTCCATGCGGCCGAGCACCTTGATACGGCTGACCACCGCGGTCATCACCGCTGGCGGCACCTCGAACACCTTGTGCAGCACGCCGTCGATGCGGAAGCGCATGCGGCCCATCTCGCGACGCGGCTCCAGATGGATGTCCGAGGCGCGCTGTTCGTAGGCGTACTGCAGCAGCCAGTCGACGATGTGCACGATGTGCTGGTCGTCGGCATTGACGTCGCCGGTGCGGCCCAGCTCGACCAGCTGCTCGAAGCTGGGCAGCGTGGTGCTGGCCTCGCCGCGCACGTCGCCGCGGGCACCGCGCACCGAACGCGTCACCCCGTAGAACTCCATGGTGTAGCGGTGCAGGTCCAGCGGGTTGACCACTGCCAGCTCGATGCGGCGGCGGGTCAGGTGCTGCAGGTCGCGGCGCCATTCCTGCACCAGCGGCTCGCTGGTGGCTACCAGCACGCGCTCGGCATCCACCGCCAGCGGCAGGAAGCGATGGCGGCGGGCGTAGGCATGCGACACCAGCGCGGTCACCGCAGCGACGTCCACCCGGGTCGGGTCGATGCGCAGGTAACGGCTGCCGGTGCGCTGCGCCAGCCACTCGGTCAGGCGTTCCAGGGTCAGTTCGCCGCCGCCCGTGGCGGCCAGCTTGAGGTTGGACAGCAGTACCAGCGGATGCACTTCACTGGCGTTGCGCGCGCCCTGCGCGGAAAACCGCATGCGCTCGCGGTCCTGCTCGGCCACCAGGTCATCGGCGACCAGAGCCGCGGCAATCTGCTCGAAATGCAGCCGTCCCCAGGGCAGCGGGACGCCGCCCGCCTCGCCGGGCGTGCCTGCCGGCAGCCGATGTTCCATCTGCCTGCTCCTCCCGGGTACGGAATGCCCCGCAGGTCGGCCGTTATACTAGCGCACCCCCTTGCCGGCCAAGACTCGTACGCATGTCCGCGACCCCGACCGTTCCGATCACCTTCCAGGGCCTGATCCAGACCCTGAACCAGTTCTGGGCCCAGCAGGGCTGCGTGCTCATCCAGCCGCTCGACCTGGAGGTGGGCGCCGGTACCTTCCACCCGGCCACCTTCCTGCGTGCGATCGGTCCGGAAAGCTGGAATGCGGCCTACGTGCAGCCGTCGCGGCGCCCGACCGATGGCCGTTACGGTGAGAACCCGAACCGCCTGCAGCGCTACTACCAGTACCAGGTGGCGATGAAGCCGGCGCCGGACAACATCCAGCAGCTGTACCTGGATTCGCTGAAGGCACTGGGCATCGATCCGCTGGTGCACGACCTGCGCTTCGTCGAGGACAACTGGGAATCGCCGACGCTGGGCGCGTGGGGCCTGGGCTGGGAAGTCTGGCTCAACGGCATGGAAGTGACCCAGTTCACCTACTTCCAGCAGGCCGGTGGCCTGGAATGCCGCCCGGTGCTGGGCGAGATCACCTATGGTCTCGAGCGCCTGTGCATGTACCTGCAGAACTGCGACAACGTCTACGACCTGGTCTGGACCTACGGCCCGGACGGCCAGCCGGTGACCTACGGCGACGTCTACCACCAGAACGAGGTGGAGCAGAGCACCTACAACTTCGAATACGCCGACGTGGAAGAAATGTTCCACCGTTTCGACGCCTGCGAGCGCGAAGCGCAGAAGCTGGTGGAAGTAGGCCTGCCGCTGCCGGCCTACGAGCAGGTGATGAAGGCCAGCCACACCTTCAACCTGCTCGATGCGCGCCGCGCGATCAGCGTGACCGAGCGCCAGCGCTACATCCTGCGGGTGCGCGCACTGGCCCAGGCGGTGGCCAAGGCGTATTACGAACAGCGCGAGAAGCTGGGCTTCCCGGGCGCGAAGAAGGCCTGAAGGCCGCGCTCTCCCCCTTACTCCGGGGCGCCGGACGCGTCGCGCGCTGCGCCCCCACCACAGGATCGAACCGATGAGCCAACTGTCCCCCCTGCTGATTGAACTGGGCACCGAAGAGTTGCCGGTCAAGGCGCTGCCGGGCCTGGCCCAGGCCTTCTTTGACGGTGTTGTCGAAGGCCTGCGCAAGCGTGGCATCGCGCTGGAACTGGGCGATGCGCGCCCGCTGTCCACCCCGCGCCGCCTGGCCGTGCTGCTGCCGGGCGTCGGCCTGGAACAGCCGGAACAGCACAGCGAAGTGCTGGGCCCGTATCTGAACATCGCGCTTGACGCCGAAGGCCAGCCGACCAAGGCCCTGCAGGGCTTCGCCGCCAAGGCCGGGATCGACTGGACCGCGCTGGAGAAGACCACCGACAACAAGGGTGAGCGCTTCGTGCACCGCGCGGTGACCCCGGGCGCGAGCACCGCCAGCCTGTTGCCGGAAATCCTGCGCGAGGCGATCGCGGCGATGCCGATTCCCAAGCCGATGCGCTGGGGCGATCACGCCTGGGGCTTCGCGCGCCCGGCGCACTGGCTGGTGCTGCTGCACGGTGCCACTGTGGTCGAGGCCGAACTGTTCGGCCTGCAGGCCGGCCGTGTCAGCCGTGGCCACCGCTTCCACCACGACCAGGCCGTGTCGCTGGCACAGCCGCAGGACTACGTTGAAGCGCTGCGCGCCGCGTTCGTGCTGGTCGATCCGAGCGAGCGCCGCGCACGCATCGTCGCCGAGGTCGAAGCCGCCGCAGCCAAGGCCGGTGGCAGTGCCCGCATCACCGAGGACAACCTGGAGCAGGTGGTGAACCTGGTCGAATGGCCGTCGGCAGTGCTGTGCAGCTTCGAGCCCGCGTTCCTGGCGGTGCCGCAGGAAGCGCTGATCGAGACGATGGAAATCAACCAGAAGTTCTTCCCCGTGCTGGATGCGGCCGGCACGCTGACCGAGAAGTTCATCGGCATTGCCAACATCGAGTCGAAGAACGTGGCCGAAGTGGCCAAGGGCTACGAGCGGGTGATCCGCCCGCGCTTCGCCGATGCCAAGTTCTTCTTCGACGAGGATCTGAAGCAGGGCCTGGTGTCGATGGGTGAGGGCCTGAAGACGGTGACTTACCAGGCCAAGCTGGGCAGCGTGGCCGACAAGGTGGCGCGCGTGGCCGCACTGGCCGAAGTGATCGCAGCCCAGGTCGGTGCCGATCCGGCGCAGGCCAAGCGGGCTGCCGAGCTGGCCAAGAACGACCTGCAGTCGCGCATGGTCAACGAATTCCCGGAACTGCAGGGCATCGCCGGCCGCCACTACGCCGTGGCAGGTGGTGAATCGGCCGAGGTTGCGCTGGCCATTGACGAGGCCTACCAGCCGCGCTTCGGTGGTGATGACATCGCGCTGTCGCCGCTGGGCAAGGTGCTGGCCATCGCCGAACGCGTGGATACGCTGGCCGGTGGTTTTGCTGCAGGCCTGAAGCCGACCGGCAACAAGGACCCGTTCGCCCTGCGCCGCAACGCGCTGGGCCTGGCCCGCACGATCATCGAAAGCGGCTTCGAGCTGGACCTGCGCGCGCTGCTGGCCAGCGCCAACGGCGGCCTGGCGGCGCGCAACGTGCAGGCCGACGTCGGCGAGCTGTACGACTTCATCCTCGACCGCCTGAAGGGCTACTACGGCGACAAGGGCGTGCCGGCTTCACACTTCAACGCTGTGGCCGAGCTGAAACCGGCCTCGCTGTACGACTTCGACCGCCGCTTGGATGCGATCGGCATCTTTGCGACGCTGCCGGAAGCCGAAGCGCTGGCCGCGGCCAACAAGCGCATCCGCAACATCCTGCGCAAGGCCGAGGGCGAGATTCCGGCGCAGATCGACGCGGCACTGCTGCAGGAAGATGCCGAGCGCGCGCTGGCCGAAGCGGTCACCGCCGCCATCGATGACACCGGCGCCAGCCTGCACCAGAAGGACTATGTGGCGGTGCTGGCACGCCTGGCGCGCCTGCGTCCGCAGGTCGACGCGTTCTTCGATGGCGTGATGGTCAACGCGGAAGATCCGGCACTGCGTGGCAACCGCCTGGCACTGCTGACGATGCTGGGCGAGCGCCTGGGCAAGGTGGCGGCGATCGAGCATCTGTCGAGCTGACGCCCGTATCGGTAGTGCCGGCCGCTGGCCGGCATTGCCCCGGATCTGTGGGTTGCCGGCCAGCGGCCGGCACTACCGGAACATCGCCGGCGAATGTCCATCGGGATCATCGGCGTCGCCGCACGCGACGTCGGCATCCTCGAGTGCGATTCCGATGATCGCCACAAAGGCGCGTATTTTGACCGCCACTTAACAACCGATCTCCAACGACGTGATGCATTTCGCATCGTCACCTCCGGTCGGTATGCTGTGCCGCATGCAGCCAAAGAAATACGCCCTGCCGCTGATGGTCCTGTCGCTGGCCGCCACCTCCGTGGCCCACGCGCGCGGCACCATCGACAAGGTGGACATCAAGGGATTGGACAAGGGCGACGACGCCGCAATCATCGAGAACATCCAGGAATCGCTGTCGCTGTTCGACACGATCGGCAAGGAGCAGGGTGAATCGCGCCTGGAGTACCTGCTGTCGCAGGCCGAGCGGCAGACCCGCCAGGCGCTGGAACCGTTCGGGTACTACAACCCGGTGATCAAGGTCGAGGCGCCGCGCCAGGATGAGCACGTGCGCGTGCTCATCCATGTCGACAAGGGGGCCCCGGTGACCGTGCGCCGCGAGCACATCGACATCACCGGCCCGGCGATGTACGACCAGTACCTGCAGGACGACCTGGCCGCATTCAAGCCCCGCAAGGGCCAGCGCTTCGAGCACACCCAGTACGAAGCCAGCAAGATCACCATCACCCGGCGCCTGGCCGAGCGTGGCTACTTCGATGCCGACTACACCCAGCGCCAGGTGCAGATCACCCGCGCCGACAACGCGGCCGACATCGACCTGACCTGGGACAGCGGCCGCCGCTACAACATGGGCCCGGTGCGCTTCCAGCAGGACTACTTCGTCGACAAGCTGTTCGACCCGCTGGTGTACTGGGAGCAGGGCAGCTACTACCACGAGGGCAAGCTGGACCGGCTGCGCGAGTCGCTGACCAAGCTGGACTACTTCAGCGTGATCGACATCCAGCCGCGCCCGGACCAGGCCGACGAAAACGGCGAAGTGCCGGTGGACGTGAAGCTGACGCGCGCCAAGCGCACCATCTACACCGCGGGCCTGAGCTACGGCAGCGAGAGTGGCCCGGGTGTGCGTGGTGGCATCGAGCGGCGGTTCCTGAACAACCGCGGCCACAAGATGAACACGCAGCTGGACTATGCGCAGAAGCGCAAGAGCCTGATCACCAGCTACCGCATTCCAGCCTTCAACTGGCTTGATGGCTGGTACACCTTCGCTGCCAGCGCCTACGACGAGCAGACCGACTACATCGACCTGCGCAACTTCAAGCTGATCGCCAGCCGCAGCGGCGAGATCAACGAACACTGGACCGCGATCGCCTCGATCAACGCGCTGCGCGAGCGCTGGCGCTATGCCTCCGGCACCGAATTCACCGACGCGGTCTACAACACCTCGACGCTGGTGTACCCGCAGATGGTTGCCGACTACGTCAACGTCGATGACGAGCTGTTCCCGCGCAAGGGCGTCAGCGGTACGGCAACGATGCGCGCCGGTGTGGAAGGTGCGGGTTCGGACACCAGCTTCGTGCAGGCCAATGCCGTGCTGCGCTGGTACATCCCGGTGGGCGATAGCAATCGCCTGATCCTGCGCGGCGAGGGTGGCACCACCTGGACCAGCGACCTGGTGGCGATGCCGCCGAGCCTGCGCTACTTCGCCGGTGGTGACCGCAGCATCCGCGGCTACGCCTACCGTGAGGTTGGCCCGCGTACGCCGAAGCCGGACAAGTATGCGCTGGGTGCCAAGAACCTGGTGATCGGCTCGGCCGAGTACGAGCACTACTTCAACGGTGGCCCCTGGGGTGCGGCGGTGTTCGTCGATACCGGCAGTGCCTTCGACAACACCATCGACCTGCATACCGGCGTCGGCTTCGGCGTGCGCTGGAAATCGCCGGTGGGCCCGGTGCGGGTGGATATCGCGCACGGCCTGAACAACCCGGATTCGCAGTTCCAGCTGTACCTCAACATCGGAGCGGACCTGTGAGTTCCCCCGCACCGACTCCGAACAGGCCGCCGCGCGTGCGTTTCTACCGGCGCCGCCGCTTCTGGGCCTGGTCCGGCGTGGGCGTGCTGGGCCTGGTGCTGCTGGCCCTGCTGGCGGTGTACTGGCTGCTGCAGACCGTGGCCGGCCGTGACGTACTGCTGGCCCAGGTGGTGGCGCGCCTGCCGGTGGGTGCCAGCTTCACCTGGGACAAGGTGGACGGCCCGGTGGCAGGGCCGCTGACCCTGTACAACGTCGACTTCCGTTACGACGACATCCATTTCCACGCCGAGCGCGCCTACCTGGAGCCGGACCTGCGCCCGCTGCTGGGCCGCAAGCTGCTGCTGGACAAGCTGGAGCTGAGCAACGCGACGTTGAACCTGGCCAAGAGCGATGAGCCGTTCGAGCTGCCGTCGTGGCCCGATTCGCTGCCGCAGATCGAGATGCCGCTGGCGATCCAGGCCGACGCCATCGCCATCGACGGCTTCCGCATCAGCCAGGCCAACGAGCCGGTGATCGACATCAGTCGCGTGCGTGGTGGCATCGAGATCGCCAATGGCGAGTTCCAGGCACGCAGGCTGGTGGTGGACAGCGACATGGGCAACTTCACCGCCCAGGGTCGCTACATCCCGGCCAAGGACTACGACACCGACGTGACCGTCACTGCCGTGCTGCCGGCACCGCGTGGGCGCACGGCCGCCACGGTGGGCCTGGTCGCCCGCGGTGACCTGTCGCACATGGAAGTGGCCGTAGCCGGGCGCGCGCCGAAGCCACTGCACGCGATGCTGGTGTTCGATGGCCGCACCGACCCGACCTGGAACGCCAGCGTGCGCAGCGACGAGCTGGATCTGGCGCTGCTGTCGCCAGCATTGGCGAGCTCGGCGATCGCGCCGTTGTCGCTGGACTTCACCGCCGCCGGCAAGGGCGGCAATGCCAACCTGCGTGGCAAGGTAAAGCAGGGCGATCAGGAACTGGAACTGGCACCGTCGGTGGTGTCATTGCAGGACCAGGTGCTGAAGGTCTCACCGCTGCTGGTGAAGGGCCTTGGC
The DNA here is from genome assembly GCF_059367845.1 of Stenotrophomonas sp. YJH_SMC_20. Taxonomy (NCBI): domain Bacteria; kingdom Pseudomonadati; phylum Pseudomonadota; class Gammaproteobacteria; order Lysobacterales; family Lysobacteraceae; genus Stenotrophomonas; species Stenotrophomonas sp. YJH_SMC_20. The sequence goes on from NZ_JCAFRG010000004.1 coordinate 17,242, forward strand.
GGTGAGGCGCGGCTGGAAGGTACCGCCGATTTCAGTCAGGAAGACCAGCAGAAGCTCAACTTCTCGGTGGTCGCGCGTGACCTGACTTGGGTGCCGGCACCGGACCCGAACACCGCCGGCAGCGCACCGGTGCCGGTCACCCTGAAGGAAGCACGCTTCGGCCTGGCCGGTACCCTGAAGGCCTGGGCGGCGATCGGCCGCGCCGATGTCGAACGCGAAAAGCAGAAGGCCCAGCTGCGCTTCGACGTACGCGGCAACGACCAGGCCGCGTCGATCCACCAGTTGCAGGCGCAGACGCCGGGTGGACAGCTGCAGGTGGAAGGCCAGGTGGCGTGGGCACCGCAGCTGGACTGGGATGCCAAGGCCACGCTGAAGGACTTCGACCCTGGCTACTTCGTGCCGGGCTGGAACGGCCGGCTGTCCGGCAACCTGGCTTCGAAGGGACGGCAGCTGCCGCCGCCGGCAAACGCACCGCCGGGTACCACCGGCACACTGGAAGCCACGGTCGATCTGCCGTCGCTGAAGGGCGTGCTGCGCCAGCGCAATCTCGATGCGCAGGGAAAGTTCGCGCTGCAGGGCGCGCAGGGCCAGGGCGACCTGAAGCTGTCGCTGGGCAGCAGCCGGGTGACCGCGTCGGGCAAGGTCGGCGACCGCCTCGATATCGATGCGCGTTTCGAACCGCTGCAGCTGAGCGATCTGCTGCCGGGCGCCGATGGTGGCCTGCGTGGCCAGGTACAGGTGAAGGGCCCGCGCGACGCGCCGGACATCACCGCCGACCTGGTCGGCAACAACCTCAACTGGGACGGCTACGGCGCCGAAAGCGTGAGCATCAAGGGCCGCCTGCCGTGGCGCGGCGACAGCGGCACGCTGGCGATCCAGGGCCAGCAGGTCAACGCGGGCATGCTGCTGGAGCGCTTGAACGTGGATGCGCAGGGCAGTGTCTCCAACCTGCGCCTGGCTGCGCAGACCCGCAACGAGATGGGGGCGATCGAGCTGCAGGGCAGCGTGCGCCAGCAGGGCACGCAGTGGCGCGGCGAGCTGGCCTCGCTGCGCATCGCACCGGTGAAGGGTGATGCGTGGTCGCTGCGTGCACCGGCGGCGTTCGCGATCAACGGCAGCACCTACACCCTGTCCGAAGCCTGCCTGGCCGCCGCCAGCAGCGGCGCGCTGTGCGCACAGGCCAACTGGCCGCGCGAAGGCCTGGTGGTGCGCAGTGACGCGCTGCCGCTGGCGCTGGTGCAGCCGTGGCTGCCGCCGCAGTCCGGCCGCCGCATCTATCTGCGCGGCGACGTCAGCCTGGACGCGCAGATCCGCCCGCGTGGCGCGGCCTGGGAAGGCCATGTGGAAGTGCGCTCGAAGGAAGGCGGCGTGCGCCTGGGCGAGAACCGCAACACCGTGGGCGATACCACCCGCGGCGAACTGGTGCGCTATGACCAGTTCTCGCTGAAGCTCGACATGACCCCGGCCAGCATCAAGGGCTACCTGGGCATGGGCTTCCAGGGCAACGGCTTCGTCGACGCGAAGATGCAGACCGGCTGGGAAGCCAGTGCACCACTGAACGGTGAGCTCTATCTGAACATGTCGCGGCTGTACTGGCTGGAGCTGTTCTCGCCGGACATCGTGCGCCCGACCGGCCTGATCGAGGGCCACGTGAGCCTGCGCGGTACGCGCGGGCAGCCGTCGCTGGGTGGCGACGCGCAGCTGAGCAACTTCAAGGGCGAATTCCCCGCGCTGGGCCTGACCTTCGACCAGGGCAAGGGCAGCTTCGTGGCCCAGCCCGACGGTTCGGCCAAGATCACCGCGCAGGCCAACTCCGGCCAGGGCACGCTGTACGTGGACGGTGGCCTGTCGTGGTTCGGCGATGCGCAGCCGCTGCAGCTGAAGATCCATGGCGAGAACGTGCTGCTGTCCAACACCAGCGAACTGCGCATCGTCGCCAACCCCAACCTCGACTTCACCCTGGCCAAGGCGGCGATGGAGCTGCGCGGCACCGTGCACGTGCCCGAGGCCGACATCGATCTGGAACGCTTGGACCGCGGCACCTCGGTGTCCGAAGACGTGGTGGTGCTCGACCCGGCCGATCCGGAAGAGTCGCGCACCTCGCCGCTGGACATGGACCTGACCGTCAGCCTCGGCGAAAAGGTGAAGATGACCGGGTTCGGCCTGAAGGGCGCGCTGACCGGCAAGATGCAGGTCTGGGCCAAGCCCGGCCGCGAAATGACCGCCAATGGCGGCCTGGAAGTGAGCGGCCGCTACAAGGCGTACGGGCAGGACCTGACCATCACCCGCGGCAACCTCAACTGGAACTACAACGCGGTGTCCGACCCGCGCATCAACATCCGTGCCGAGCGACGGATCGGTGATGTCACCGCCGGCATCGACGTGACCGGGCGTGCCCAGCAACCGCGTGCCGACGTGTGGTCCGATCCGGCGATGTCGCAGTCCGAGGCACTGGCCTATCTGGTGCTGGGACGCAGCCTGACCGGCGCCAGCAGCGACCAGGCGCAGCAGGTCAACGCGGCCTCGGCGGCGCTCTCGGCTGGCAGTGGCCTGCTCGCCTCGCAGCTGGGTGCCAAGCTGGGCCTGGATGATGCAGGCGTGAGCCAGTCGCGCGCGCTGGGCGGCTCGGTGATCGGCGTCGGCAAGTACATCTCGCCCAAGCTGTACGTGGGGTACGGCGTGTCGCTGGTGGGCGCAGGTTCGGTGATCACGCTGAAGTACCTGCTGCGCCGCGGGTTTGATGTGGAAGTGGAGTCGAGCACGGTGGAAAACCGTGGGTCGATCAACTGGCGGCGGGAGAAATAACCCGCCGTGGCATCCCTGTAGAGCCGAGCCATGCTCGGCTTCCGCGCGCAGCGCGGTCTGCAGGAAGAGCAGCCGAGCATGGGCTCGGCTCTACCTGAGAGGCCCCCAACCATCGGCCGTTGCCCCATCCGGCCCCAGCGGCTATGGTCCCGGGCTGTTCTGTCGTACCGGATTGCCTCATGTCACCACGCAAAGCCCTTCCCACCGCCCTGGCCCTGGGCCTGACCCTCGCCGCCGGTGCCCACGCCGATGAAGGCATGTGGATGCCGACCCAGCTGCCGGAACTGGCCAAGCCGCTGCAGGCCGCAGGCTTCAAGGGCAATCCGGCCGACCTGGCCAATGTCACCGCGCCGCCGCTGAGCGCCGTGGTGCGCGCCGGTGGTGGTACCGGTTCGTTCGTGTCCGCCGACGGCCTGCTGCTGACCAACCACCACGTGGCGATGGGCGTGATCCAGTACAACAGCTCGCCCGAGCACGACCTGATCACTGGTGGCTTCATCGCCAACGGCCGTGCCGACGAGCGCCCGGCCAACCCGGACTTCCGCGTGCTGGTCACCGTCGGCTTCGACAAGGTGACCGACCAGGTGCTGGCGCAGGCCCGTGGCAAGACCGGCCGCGCCTACTTCGATGCGGTTGATGCGGCCAGCAAGCAGATCGTGGCCGAGTGCGAGAAGGACGGCAGCGTGCGCTGCTCGGTGGCCAACATGTACTACGGCACCGATTTCTATCGCATCGCCCAGCTGGAACTGAGCGACGTGCGCCTGGTGTACGCGCCGCCGCGCGCGATCGGCAACTATGGCGATGAGATCGACAATTTCATGTGGCCGCGCCACACCGGCGACTTCACCCTGCTGCGCGCCTATGTCGGCAAGGACGGCAAGCCGGCCGCCTACAGCAAGGACAACGTGCCCTACCAGGCACCGGCGCACCTGCAGATGTCGGTGGAAGGCCCGAAGGAAGGCGACTACGCGATGCTGGCCGGTTACCCGGGCATCACCTATCGCCACCGCACCGCGGCCGAATTCGCCGGCCAGATCGATGCCGTGCTGCCGCGCCGCGTGTCGGTGTTCCAGCAGATGATCGACACCATCGAGGCTGCCACCGCCAAGGACGCGCAGGCGCGTACCCGCTATGCCTCGCAGCTGCAGTCGCTGAAGAACAACCGCAAGCGCGCCGCTGGCGAACTGGAAGGCCTGCTGCGCAGCGACGCCAAGGCCCAGCGTGCCGCCGACGAGACCGCGATGCTGGCCGCGACCGACCGCAAGTATCAGGGCGACATCAAGGCGTTGCTGGCCAACCTGTCGCAGGGCGCGGCGGTGGCCGAGCGTGACCTGCTGCTGGACCAGATCGCCGCGCAGAGCCAGCTGCTGCGCTCTGCGCTGCTGCTGGAGCGCCTGCGCATCGAATCGGCCAAGCCTGACGCGCAGCGCGAGAGCGGTTACCAGCAGCGCGACCAGGCGATGATCGAAGGCGTGCTCAAGCAGGTCCAGCGCCGCTACGCGCCGGAGGTCGAGAAGGCCCTGCTGACCACCCTGCTGACCCGCTACCAGCAGCTGCCGGACGCGCAGCGCGTGGCCGAGTTCGACGCGGCCTTCGGCCGCACCCCGCAGCAGCTGGCCACGGCGCTGGACACCCTGTACGCCGGAACCCAGCTGGGCGATGAGGCGCAGCGCCTGTCGCGCTTTGCCGCCGCACGCGAAGGCAAGGCCCTGGCCGCCGATCCGCTGATCGCCGTGGCCGGCCCGCTGGTGGCCGCGCAGCTGCGCATCGAAAACGAGAGCAAGACCCGCGAAGGCGAGCAGTTGCGCCTGCGCCCGGCGTACATGCAGGCGCTGTTCGCCTGGCGTGCCAAGCAGGGCCGCGCCGTGTACCCGGATGCCAACCGCACCCTGCGCATCAGCTACGGCAGGGTCGAGGCACTGCACCCGCGCGATGGCGTGACCTACTCGCCGGTGACCACCGTGGCCGGCATCGTCGAGAAGAACACCAACGCCTATCCGTTCGACGCACCCAAGCCGCTGCTGGCCGCGATCGCCAAGGGTGACTTCGGCAGCACTGCCGACCCGGCGCTGAAGACCCAGACGGTCAACTTCCTGACCAACCTGGACACCACCGGCGGCAACTCCGGCTCGCCGGTGCTCAACGCCAAGGGCGAACTGATCGGCCTGAACTTTGACAGCAACTGGGAGTCGGTCAGCGCCAGCTGGTGGTTCGACCCGCGCTACAAGCGTGCCGTGCACGTGGACATGCGCTACCTGCGCTGGCTGCTGGCCAAGGTCTACCCGGCGCCGGAACTGCTGAAGGAAATGGGCGTGCCGGCCCAGTGAGAAGCCGGCCACGACCCACGGTCGTGGCCCGCACCGCGTAAGCCCCCACACTGGTGGGGGCGGTTGCCCCCAACGAGCCCGTACACCCGGCCGCGCCTGGCCTACACTGCGGGTTCCTCCGACGGAAACGCACGCGTGGTCTCCAGCTGGATCCTGCTGCTGGTCTCGGTTGCCTATGCCGCGCTGCTGTTCGGCGTGGCGTGGTGGGGCGACCGTCGGCCGATGTATCCCGACCGGCCGTGGCTGCGGCCGGTGGTGTACAGCCTGGCGCTGGCCGTGTACTGCTCGTCGTGGACCTTCTACGGCGCGGTCGGCACCGCTGTGCGCAATGGCGTGGGCTATCTGCCGATCTACATCGGCCCGTTGCTGCTGCTGCTGTTCGGCTGGCGCATCATCGAGCGCCTGGCGCTGATCGCGCGCAGCCAGAACGTGGTCTCCATCGCCGATTTCATCTCCTCGCGCTTCGGCCGCTCGCGGCGGCTGGCGGCGCTGGTGGCGATCATCGCGCTGATCGGCATCATTCCGTACCTGGCCCTGCAGTACAAAGCGGTGGCGATGAGCCTGCAGGTGCTGACCGGCAACACCGGTCCGACCGGCTTCTTCACCGATCCCGCACTGTACGTCGCGCTGCTGATGGCGCTGTTCGCCACCCTGTTCGGTACCCGCCAGGTCGATGCCACCGAACACCACCACGGCATGATGCTGGCGATCGCCTTCGAATCGGTGATCAAGCTGCTGGCGATGCTGGCCGTGGGCGTGTTCGCCTACCTCTGGCTGAGCAACCGCACCGATGCGGTGGTCGAGTCGGTGCATACGCTGTTCACCGGCCTGCCGCCGGTGGGCTTCATCTCGCAGACCCTGCTCAGCTTCCTGGCCATCATCTGCCTGCCACGCCAGTTCCACGTGGCCGTGGTCGAGTGCGGCGATGTGCGCGACGTACGCCGCGCGCGCTGGATGTTCGGTGGCTACCTGGTGCTGATCTCGGGCATGGTGCTGCCGATCGCCACCGCCGGCGTGACCCTGTTCGGCACCGGCGGCAGCGTCGCCGACGATTCGATGGTGCTGGCGCTGCCGTTGGCCGAAGGCCGCAATGCGCTGGCGCTGATCGCCTACGTGGGCGGCTTCTCGGCGGCCACCGGCATGGTCATCGTCTCGTCCATCGCGCTGGCCACCATGGTCAGCAATGATCTGGTGATGCCGGTGCTGCTGCGTCGGAGCGGTGACCACCAGGAAGCTGCCGACGTCGCCTCGCGCGTGCTGTGGATCCGCCGCCTGGCGATCCTGCTGCTGGCGCTGATGGCCTACAGCTACTACCGCACCAGCAGCAACGACAGCACGCTGGCCTCGTACGGCCTGATGGCGTTCGCAGCGGTGGCGCAGTTCGCGCCCGGCCTGATCGGCGGCCTGTACTGGCGCGGTGCCAGCCGGCGCGGCGTCGAAGTAGGCATGCTGCTGGGCTTCGCCACCTGGCTGTACACCCTGCTGCTGCCGGCGATGACCATGGCCGGCTGGGTCGACGCCGCCTGGGTGCAGCACGGCCCGTTCGGCATCGAGTGGCTGCGTCCGCAGCAGCTGTTCGGCATGTCCGGCTGGGATCCGCTGACCCACGGCACGTTCTGGTCGCTGCTGGTCAATGCGGCCACCATGATGCTGGTGTCCGCACGCTGGCGCCCCGGTGTGGACGAGCGCCTGCGTGCGGCACCGTTCCTCGACCCGTATGCCGAGCGCCCGTCGGTGGCCGGTGGCTGGCCCGGCCACGTGCATGTGGGCGACCTGCTGGCACTTGCCTCGCGCGTGGTCGGCGAGCGCCATGCGCGGCGCTCGTTCTTCGAGCAGGCACAGTCGCTGGGCCGCGAGCTGCAATCCTCGGCGCCGGCCGACCGGCCGTGGGTGCAGTTCACCGAACGCCTGCTGGCCGCGTCGATTGGTGCGGCCTCGGCGCGCCTGCTGCTGACCAGCCTGCTGCGTGGCTCGGGCATGGACCTTGGCGAAGTGGTGGCGGTGCTGGACGAAGCCGGGCAGGAACTGCGCTTCAACCGCGAGATCCTGTCGACCACGCTGGAGAACATCAGCGCCGGGGTCAGCGTGGTCGATCCGGACATGCGCCTGACCGCGTGGAACCGCCGCTACCAGGACATGTTCGGTTACCCCGACGGCATGCTCTACGTGGGCCGCCCGGTGGCCGACCTGATCCGCTACAACGCCGAGCGCGGCGAGCTGGGCGAGGGCGATATCGAAGTGCAGATCAACCGCCGCATCGGCTACATGCGCGCCGGTTCGCCGCACGTGTTCGAGCGCACCCGCAGCGACGGCAAGGTGATCGAGATGCGCGGCCAGGCGCTGCCCGGCGGCGGCTACGTGACCAGCTACAACGACATCACCGACTACAAGCACGCCGAAAAGGCGCTGCTTGAAGCCAACGAAACGCTGGAGCAGCGCGTGGCCGAGCGCTCGCATGAGGCCGAGGTCGCGCAGCAGTCGAAAACCCGCTTCCTGGCGGCGATCAGCCATGACGTGCTGCAACCGTTGAATGCCGCGCGGCTGTTTGCGTCCGCACTGCGCGACAGCGATCACGTGAGCGACGAGCAGAAGCATCTGGCCGAACGCGTAGACGCGTCGCTGCGTGCGGCCGAAGAACTGCTGGATGGTCTGCTGGACGTATCGCGGCTGGATGCCGGTGGCCTGCACCCGGTGATCGGCGAGTTCGATGTGAGTGCGTTGATGCGCGAGCTGGCTGCGCAGTACACGCCGGTCGCCGCCGGTCGTGGCCTGCGCCTGGACCTGTTCGCGCGCGCGGCCTGGGTGCGCAGTGATCGCCGGCTGCTGCGCCGCGTGCTGCAGAACTTCCTGGCCAATGCGCTGCGTTACACGCGCCAAGGGCGCATCGTGCTGGCCGTGCGCCAGCGCGGCGACGAAGTGGAACTGCAGGTGTGGGATACCGGCCCGGGCATTCCCGAACACCATATGCGGCAGATCTTCGACGAGTTCCACCGCTACCAGCAGCCGTTCGACTGGGGAGAGCAGGGGTTGGGCCTGGGCCTGTCGATCTGCCAGCGCATCTCGCGCCTGCTTGACCATCGCCTCAATGCACGCAGCCGCGTTGGCAGTGGCTCGATGTTCTCGATCATCCTGCCGCGGGTTGCGCCCTTGCCCGGCTACACCGAGCCTGCCAAGGCGACCCAGGCCGTGGCCGCACCGGTGCGCAGCGATTCGCTGGCCGGCCTGCGCGTGCTGTGCGTGGACAACGATGAGGAGATCCTCGACGGCATGCGTGCATTGCTTGGCCGTTGGCAGGTGCAGGTGATCACTGCCGCCACCGTCGACCAGGCGCTGGAGAAGATCGCCGAGCGCCCGCAGGTGATGCTGGTGGACTACCACCTGCACGACCGCATGGATGGCCTGGATGCGCTGGTGGCACTTCGCGAGGCTGCGGGCTACCCGTTGCCCGGCGCGCTGCTGACCGCCGATGGTCGCGACGAGTTGAAGCGGATGGCGCGCGAACGCGGCTACCGCGTGCTGACCAAGCCGATCAAGCCGGCCTCGCTGCGCGCCTTCCTCGGCGCGCTGCGCGATGCGCAGTAGCGCTGGGCGCCCCGCAGCAGATCCACGCCATGCGTGGATGTGACGTCTGGTAGTGCCGGCCGCTGGCCGGCAACCACGCAATCGCTCGCTTCCGATGCGTTACCCCACGCCGTGCAGGTGCTCGTACAGGATGGTCGCACCGATGATCACCAGGATCACGCCACCGATGATCTCGGCACGCTTGCCGACCATGCTGCCCAGCACGCGGCCGAGCATGATGCCGGCGGTGACCATGGTCAGCGTACACAGGCCGATGACCGCGGCCATCACGCCGATATGCACGTCCATGAAGGCCAGGCCGATGCCCACCGCCATCGCGTCGATGCTGGTGGCGAAACCGGTCAACGCCAGCTTCCAGAAGCCGTGGTGCTGCGAGGGGTCTTCGTCTTCCTCGCCACTGTCCGGGCGCAGGCCGTTGTAGATCATGTGGATGCCCAGCGCACCGAGCAGGCCGAAGGCGATCCAGTGGTCGAAGGCTTCGACGTACTGCAGCGCGGCGCGGCCGAGCAGCCAGCCGATGATGGGCGTGATCGCCTCGATGACGCCGAAGATGATGCCGGCACGCAGTGCATCGCGGAACACCGGCTTGCGCATGGCCGCGCCCTTGCCGATTGCAGCGGCGAAGGCATCGGTGGACATGGCGAAGCCGATCAGAAGGATCGAAATGGGGGACATGGGCGGCGGTTGAGGTCGGGCTAGGACGGACGCACGGCCTGCGCTCGCGCCCAACCTGACGTTGCGCGCGCGGGCCGCTGGTCTCGCCAACCATCATGGTTGTCCACGCCACGGCGCACCGGCCGAGTATGTTGACGTGGACGATTCCTGCGGAGGAATCCGGCTACTCCCCAAGGGGACGCGAAGCTTAGCATCGCGATTCGCGCGTGGTGCATTTCCAGCGAAACGCGCAGGCAGGGCTGGTTTGTATAGCGATGGCTATATCGTGAGCGCAGCGGTGCCTGGTAGTGCCGGCCGCTGGCCGGCAGGAATGCGGACGCGACCGGCTACATCACATGGATGCTGTACAGCTTGGGGCCGCCGAACACCACGCTTTCACGATCAAGGTCGAAGGTGGCGGTCAGATCACACATCTCGCCATCGGCGAACAGGTCCAGTTCCACCTGGGCACCCGATGGGCGCTTGTATATTCGCGCCTGGGTGCGGATGTACTCATCGCTGGGAACATCAATCCGAAAGTGATTGGCAGGATCGGGCGGATCGGAGAAGTACTCGAGCGCCGCACGCCGAAAATCCTCCTTGCGATCATTGGGGAAGCCTGGTGGGCTGGGGCCATCCGGACAGCCTTCGCGGACGAAGGCAACCAGCATGCGGATGGCGTCCCGTTCTTCCGGTCGAAGCTGCGACGCATCTCTGGGTGTGTCGAGCAGAGTGTTCATTTTCGAGCCCAAGTCGCCATGCAGCGGCAGTATGCAATTGCAGTAGTGGCAGCCATAGAGCCAAATGCGTCGCCCTGGATAGCAGAGAGATGCGAAACACATCGGTCGCACCTCCATACGCTTGGAACCAATTGCCGGGCATTGGCCATGATTCATGCGCCGGCGGGTGCCGCGGATACACCTAGCCAAGCAAGCTTGGCACCTACCACAGCGGTTTCAGGCGGTGTCGGACGATTGCCGGCCAGCGGCCGGCACTACCGTCAGTCTTCTTCCGGCGGCAGTACGATGGCGTCGTCGTCGATGGCCAGCTTGCCGGCCATCAGCACGGCCTGGGTGCGGTTGGTTACGCCGAGCTTGCGCAGGATGGCGGTGACGTGGGCCTTGATCGTCGCTTCGGAGACGTTGAGGTCGTAGGCGATCTGCTTGTTCAAGCGGCCAGCGCCGAGCATCTGCAGGACACGGAACTGCTGCGGGGTCAGCTCGCGCAGGCGCTGGCCGACTTCGCGTTCTTCGCTGCCGGTAGGCGGCACGTTGTGCGCTTCCGGCGGTGCCCAGGTCTCGCCATCGAGGATGGCGCCCAGCGCATGGCCGATGGTGTCCGAATCCGCAGACTTCGGAATGAAGCCCAGCGCACCGTGGTCGAGCGCGCGGCGCATCACCGTGGCCTCCTCACGTGCGGACACCACCACCACCGGCAGGTGCGGGTGCAGCGAGCGCATGTGCACCAGCGCGTTGAAACCCTGCGCACCGGGCATGTTGAGGTCCATCAGGACCAGGTCGGCGTCGTTGTGCTGGTCGGCCAGCGCGTACAGCGCTTCCACGCTGTCGGCCTCGAACAGCTGCACGCCGGGGATGACCCGCTGCACGGCTCCACGCAGGGCTTCGCGGAACAGCGGGTGGTCATCGGCAATCAGGAGGGTGGTCATGGTCGGGGGGAACCGTGGGGGAAACCAGATGGGGTCAGAGCCCTTTCCTGGTGGAAAGGGATCCGACCCCGGGTTCTGCATCAGCGCACCTTGCGCTCGTCCACCAGCGATGCCACCACCGACGGATCGGCCAGGGTCGAGGTGTCGCCGAGCTGGTCCGGCGCGTTTTCGGCAATCTTGCGCAGGATGCGGCGCATGATCTTGCCCGAGCGGGTCTTCGGCAGGCCCGGTGCCCACTGCAGGTGGTCCGGTGTGGCGATCGGCCCGATCTCCTTGCGCACCCAGGCGATCAGCTCCTTGTGCAGTTCATCGCTCGGGGCCTCTTCGGCCACCAGGGTGACGTAGGCGTAGATGCCCTGGCCCTTGACGTCGTGCGGGAAGCCCACGACCGCCGCTTCGGCCACCTTCGGATGCGAGACCAGCGCGCTTTCCACTTCGGCGGTGCCGATGCGATGGCCGGACACATTGATCACGTCGTCGACGCGGCCGGTGATCCAGTAATAGCCGTCTTCGTCGCGGCGGCAACCGTCACCGGTGAAGTAGCTGCCCGGGTAGGTGCGGAAGTAGGTATCGATGAAGCGCTGGTGGTCGCCGTACACCGTGCGCATCTGGCCCGGCCAAGAGTCACGGATGATCAGGTTGCCCTCGGTCGGGCCGTCCTGGATCTCGCCATCGGCATTGACCAGCGCCGGCTGCACGCCGAAGAAGGGCAGGGTGGCCGAACCGGGCTTGAGGTCCATCGCGCCGGCCAGCGGCGAGATCAGGATGCCGCCGGTCTCGGTCTGCCACCAGGTATCGACGATCGGGCAGCGGCTGTCGCCGACCACTTCGTAGTACCAGCGCCAGGCTTCCGGATTGATCGGCTCGCCGACGCTGCCGAGCAGGCGCAGCGACGCGCGCGAGGTCTTCTTCACCGGCTCCTCGCCTTCGCGCATCAGCGCACGGATGGCGGTCGGGGCGGTGTAGAAGATGGTCACCTTGTGCTTGTCGATGACGTTCCAGAAGCGCGAGGTGTCCGGGTAGTTCGGCACGCCTTCGAACATCAGCGAGGTCGCACCGTTGGCCAGCGGACCGTACACGATGTAGCTGTGGCCGGTAACCCAGCCGACGTCGGCGGTGCACCAGTAGATGTCGTCCTCGCGCAGGTCGAACACCGCTTCATGGGTGTAGGCCGCATACAGCAGGTAGCCGCCGGTGGTGTGCAGCACACCCTTCGGCTTGCCGGTGGAACCGGAGGTGTAGAGGATGAACAACGGGTCTTCCGCGTTCATGCGTTCCGGTTCGCAGGTGGACGGCTGGCTGTCCACCACATCGTGGAACCAGCGGTCGCGCGGGGCCTGCATGTCCACGGCACCGCCGGTGTGGCGCACCACCAGCACGGTTTCAACCGTGTTCGTGCCGGGCAGCTTCAGCGCGGCATCGACGTTGGCCTTCAGCGGAATCCTGCGGCCACCGCGCAGGCCTTCGTCGGCGGTGATGATCAGCTTGCTCTGGCAGTCGCTGACACGGTCGGCGATCGAGTTCGGCGCGAAGCCACCGAACACCACCGAGTGGATCGCACCGATGCGCGCGCAGGCCAGCATGGCTACTGCGGCGTCGACGATCATCGGCAGGTAGATGGTGACGCGGTCGCCTTTCTTGACCCCAAGGTTGCGCAGCGCATTGCCGAGGCGGCAGGTGCGCTCATACAGTTCGCGATAGGTCACGTGCTGGGCCGGTGCATCCGGGCCGTCCGGCTCGAACAGCAGGGCGGTCTTGTCGGCGCGCGTTTCCAGCTGGCGATCCAGGCAGTTCACGCTGGCATTGAGCTCGCCATCCTCGAACCACTTGATGCGGAAGTTGGACAGGTCATAGCTGACGTTCCTGATCTTCGCCGGCTTGCGCATCCATTGCAGGCGCTCGGCGGCCTTGCCCCAGAATCCATCCGGATCGGCCACCGACGCCTGGTACTGCTGTTCATAGGTCTTCTTGTCGATGCGTGCCTTCGCGGCGAACTGCGGATCGACGGGGTAGATATCAGCCATGGCACCCTCACTTGCACGTTGACTTTGTATGTGCGGTCGCAGCATTGCAACGACCGATCCCCCTCAGTTTGCCCCATCCACCCCCGGCCGCGTCACCACCCTGGTTAGACCATGGTCGAAAGTGAGCGCCTTGCAGGCCCGGGTTCGACCAATGGCGAATAGCCGCTATACATAATCGCCCCGCAGTCTCGGCTCGACCGTGCCCCACGCGCGGCATCACCTTGCCACTTGGGAGAGAGGGCAACATGAGCCACCGTACGTTGAAAGCCGTGCGCACACCTTTGGCGGCCTGCCTGCTGGTCGCCCTGGTCGCACCGGGCATGGCGTTCGCAGAGACCGCCAAAGAGAAGGCACTGGAAGCACGCGTTGCCGAACTGGAACGCCAGGTCCAGCTGCTGCTGTCTTCGCAGCAACAACAACAGACCCAGATCAGCCAGACCCAGCAGGCCGTGACCGAAGTGCGCACGGTGCAGGCCGAGCAGAAGCCGGTCGCACAGGTGCCGGCCGGCAAGCAGCCGATCCAGGTCACCACCCTCACCCCGGGCGCCGCGCCGGGCACCACGGTCAAGATCGGCGGCTTCATCAAGGCCGACTTCCTGGCCACCCAGACCAGCGATGGCCAGCTGGCCGACGACGCCACCGGCCGTTCGCTGTACCTGCCGGGCCAGACCCCGGTCGAAGGCGCTGGCGGCAGCGGCAAGCGCTCGGGCACCGATTTCAACGCCCATGCCAAGTTCTCGCGCTTCAACCTGGGCATCGACAACGTCAGCGAATCGGGCAACAAGGCCGGTGCGTTCTTCGAGATGGACTTCTTCGGCAACTCGCTGGGCAACCAGACCGCCACCAATACCTACGGTGTGACCCTGCGCCACGCCTACATGTACTGGAACAACTGGCTGGCCGGCCAGACCTGGTCCAACTTCATGGACGCGGCCGCACTGCCCGAAGCGGTCGACTTCGTCGGCCCCACCGACGGCGTGATCTTCGTGCGCCAGGCGCAGGTGCGCTACACCCAGGGCGGCTTCAGTGTCGCACTGGAAAACCCGGAAACCACCACCCTCACCGGCACCCGCAACCCGGTCACCGGTGCCTGGACCAACGCCAGCGCCAACTCCGACCGTGGCAGCCTGCCCGACCTGACCCTGCGCTATGGCTGGAAGGGCGACTGGGGCACCTTCGGCGTCGGCGGCATCGTCCGTCAGCTGAAGGTCGACAACCAGGCCACCGGCGCGAAGGCCGACAAGGTGGCCGGCGGCCTGACCCTGGGCGGCAAGTGGGTGATGGGTGACAGCGATTCGCTGCACTACCAGCTGACCGGCGGCGAAGGCATCGCCCGCTACATCGGCCTGGGCATCACCGCCGACAGTGCCTACGACGTGGCCCGCGACGAGCTCAACCCGACCGGCGTGCTGGCCGGCTACGTCGGCTGGCGGCATGCGTTCTCGCCGAAGCTGCGCACCAACCTGATCTACGCGCGAAGCGACTACGACAACGACAGCATCCTCGGCCCGCTGGTGACCAAGAGCGTGCAGAGCGTCCGCGGCAACATCTTCTATTCACCGCTACCCAAGGTCGATATCGGCGCCGAGCTGATGTATGGCCGTCGCGAAGTGGAGAACGGCAACAAGGGTGACATCACCCGGTTGCAGTTCACTACGAAGTACAGCTTCTAAGAGCGTGCCGGCCAGCGGCCGGCACCTACCGAGATGGGGTGCCGGCCAAGGTCGGCATCTACCGAATTGAGTGCCGACCAACGGTCGGCACCCACCAACAACGATTGCTTCGGAGGGGAAGCGTCCCATGTCCAGTACACCCAGCACCGCACATAAAGCGGGCACCCTGACCAAGGGCCACAAGAAGGTCATCTTCGCCTCGAGCCTCGGCACGGTCTTCGAGTGGTATGACTTTTTCCTGTACGGCTCGCTCGCGGCCATCATCGCCAAGCAGTTCTTCAGCGGCGTCAATGAAACCACGGGCATGATCTTCGCCCTGCTGGCGTTCGCCGCCGGCTTCTTCGTGCGTCCGTTCGGCGCGGCCTTCTTCGGCAGCCTCGGCGACCGCATCGGCCGCAAGTACACCTTCCTGGTCACCATCCTGATCATGGGCATCTCGACCTTCCTGGTCGGCGTGCTGCCCAACTACGCATCGATCGGTTTTGCCGCACCGGTGATCCTGATCATCCTGCGCCTGGCCCAGGGTCTGGCGATGGGCGGCGAGTACGGCGGTGCCGCCACCTACGTGGCCGAGCACGCGCCGGACGACAAGCGCGGTCTGTACACCAGCTTCATCCAGTGCACCGCCACGCTGGGCCTGTTCCTGTCGCTGCTGATCATCCTGGCCTGCCGCATGACGCTGGGCAACGAGGCGTTCGAGGCCTGGGGCTGGCGCATCCCGTTCCTGGTGTCGATCCTGCTGCTGGGCATTTCGGTATGGATCCGCCTGCAGCTGAGCGAATCGCCGCTGTTCCAGCAGATGAAGGCTGAAGGCAAGGGCTCCAAGACCCCGTTCCGCGACAGCCTGAAGGGCGGCAACCTGAAGCTGATGTTGCTGGTCCTGCTCGGTGCAGCGGCTGGCCAGGCCGTGGTCTGGTACGGCGGACAGTTCTACGCGCTGTTCTTCCTCAGCAGCATGCTGAAGGTCGATGCCACCACCTCCTACCTGCTGATCGCCGCAGCGCTGGCACTGGGCACGCCGTTCTTCATCTTCTTCGGCTGGCTGTCCGACCGCATCGGCCGCAAGAAGATCATCCTGGCCGGCTGCCTGCTGGCGGCCATCACCTACATCCCGATCTTCAAGGGCCTGACCCACTTCGCCAACCCGGCCATCGAAGAAGCGCGCAGCAGCTCCCCGGCACTGGTCGTCGCCGATCCGGCCACCTGCTCGTTCCAGTTCGATCCGGTGGGCCTGCGCAAGTTCACCAGCTCCTGCGACGTGGCGACCGCCGCGTTGACCAAGGCCGGTGTGCCGTACGACGTGCAGCCCGCCGCCGCCGGTTCGCTGGCGATGGTGAACGTGGGCAGTGCCAGCGTCACCTCGTATGAGGCCGCCGGCCTGACCAAGGAAGAAGGCAAGGCCAAGGCCGATGCGTTCGGCGCGGAGCTGAAGACCGCCCTGACCTCTGCCGGCTACCCGGCCAAGGCCGATGGCGCCCGCATCAACATCGCCGGCACCATCTTCATGCTGTGGCTGCTGGTGCTGTACGTGACCATGGTCTACGGCCCGATCGCCGCCTACCTGGTGGAACTGTTCCCGACCCGCATCCGCTACACCTCGATGTCGCTGCCGTACCACATCGGCAACGGCTGGTTCGGTGGCTTCCTGCCGGCGATCTCGTTCGCACTGGTGGCCGGTACCGGCAACCTGTACTACGGCCTGTGGTACCCCATCATCATCGCGCTGATGTCGGTGGTGATCGGTGGCCTGTTCCTGCGCGAGACCAAGGACGTGGATATCACCAAGTAGGAATGATGTTCACCGGATGAAGGAAAGGCCGCGGTGCAGACCGCGGCCTTTTCTTTTCCCTGTAGCGCCGAGCCATGCTCGGCGATCGCGCAACGCGCGGCACAGAGTTCCGCAGACGCGAACAGACAGCGCTCAATGCCGTCGATGTGTCCGCGCTCGGCGTTCAGGCCGACTGCCGCGACATCCATGGACTGCTCGCTGGCATCGGAAGCTCCGGCCACGAGAAGACATCCGGTCAGAAATGCAAATACGCGTCGCATCCACGCATGTTATTGGAGGTGGGACACTACCTTCAGCGCGCTGACGTCGTGCGGCAATGAAACAAGTACGAATCTACATATCAGCCCAGTATTTGATCGTATCGGTGCGGGATGACGTATCCAGCCACACGGAAGACGGGGGCTTCTAGCAAGAACTGCCAACCTCTGACGCAAATGGCCCGAACTTCCTTTGTTCGTCAGTGCGTCCCATAGCATGAGTGACTCATCGAATCGGATCTGGGCATGCGCAGCGTACTTCTGGCAGTGATCCTCACTGTCTCAGCGTCAGCGGCTGGCGCAGAAACGCATGTAGCTGCCGACGATGCGACACGGCATGGAAGCCTGCGAGTCGAGGAAAGATCGCCCGTGATCAAACAGCTATGCAAGACAGAGACAGTCTGGCTGTCCTGGAACAACGCCGTACCAAACGCAACACTGGTGACCTGCGATTGCAGCTGCACATCGCATGACAACTCAGGATGGCTTGTCGAGGCGCAACCGGAAGTCGACACCTATCGGGTGCATCGAGTCTCTCTCGGCAAGGTTTTCAGTCCCACGGAGTTCCGTCGGGCTGGTGCGCGGATTCAGGACATCGTCTCGTCGCATCCGTGGTGCTCAGGCGCCAAACCGAGCATGCCGACGAATGCCGTGTTTGCGACGTTGGTGAAGCAGCCCACGGAATCGGGCGATGAGCCTTACTGCTTTACGCCCCACTTCTTCGTAGGTGATCCAAAAGCCCCCCTGAGAAGAACTCCAGTTTCGGGCGAACAGTTCTTCGACGCGCCCGCAGCAGAATCGGCGCTGATCGCGCGGGAGGTCGAGATGCTGCGTGACTGGAGGCGGGAGTTTGCGCCTGAGTAGGGCCTTGGTGCCCTCGGACAAGAAATGAGGGCTATACATTATGGAGTTTCAATGATGTTTGTTTTGAAGCGCGTGGCGCTGGCATTTCTTGCTGGCCCACCTCTGCTCTTGTCTGCCTACGCTGTGGAAGCCAGCGCGATCTATGGCGTCAACCACACCCATTGGGCGATCAACCGGTTCAGTGTCGATGGCCGTTCGGCGATTGACATTATTGGTCCGTATCAAGGTGGCGGTGGAGGGTGCTGCTACATGGCCCCAGATCAATGGCAACCAGGAACGATGGTACGGGTCGATTGGGAAACGGGGGTAGGAGGCTCAAAAGGATTTCCTGGATTTGCTGATGAGGCGAAGTACGACGCCTGGCTGCAACAAATTGAGGCACAAAAGCGTTACCACAGCAAAATCGTCGCCGTCCCGGATTACACCAACCAGAATGTCTGCGGCATCACTGTACATTTCCTGCCCTGCGATGAGATTCAGGTCACCACTTCCTGTTACGCCTACGGCAGCCCCGAATACCCGATCAAGATTCCGCTTGAGTTGCCAGAACCGCAGTCTTGCCCGGCACAACCTACCGACCAGCAGAAGACGTAGTGATGGACGGGTTTGCATGAGGGGGTGAACGCATGCAAGGCGGTCGGGAGGGGTCCGAATGAGACCCCGTGCCACGGCGTGAAGGTTGGCATGCGAGCCGGGCACGGGTCGACCCTACAATCGGCCCATGACCACCACCGCCCCAGCCGACCTTCCCGCCCTCCTGCACACCCTGCGCAGCGCCTGGCAGTCGAGGCGCCCGTCGCTGAACCAGCGCGAGAAAGACCTGCATCGCCTCCGCGAAGCGCTGAAGCCACGCCTGGACGAAATGGCCACGGCCATCGCCGAGGACTTCGGCCACCGCGCCCACACCGAATCGAAACTGGCCGATGGCATGAGCGTGCTGTCGGCCATCGACCACCTGCGCCGCCACCTGCGGCGCTGGTCGAAACCGCAGCGTGTGGGCGCCGGCTGGCGGCTGTGGCCAGCGCGCGCGCAGTTGCGGCCGACGCCGCTGGGTGTGGTCGGGGTGATCTCGCCATGGAACTATCCGGTCACCCTTGCCCTGGTGCCGCTGGCCACCGCCATCGCCGCTGGCAACCACGTGCTGTTGAAGCCCTCCGAACACACGCCGCGCACCAGCGCGTTCCTGGCCGATCTGCTGGCCAGCGTGTTCCCGCCTGAGCGCGTGGCGGTGGTGCAGGGTGGGGCGGACGTGGCTGCGGCGGTGTCGTCGCTGCCGTTGGACCATCTGCTGTTCACCGGCTCGACGGCCGTTGGCCGTAAGGTGATGGCCGCCGCCGCCGAGCATCTGGTGCCGGTCACGCTGGAACTGGGCGGCAAGTCGCCGGCGATCGTCTGCCGCGATTTCCCGCTGGACAAAGCCGCCGCGCGGCTCGCCACCGGGAAATGGTTCAACGCCGGGCAGACCTGCATTGCGCCGGATTACGTGCTGATCGACACCGCGCGCCAGCGCGAGTTCGTACAGGCGCTGCAGCAGCAGGTGCGCGAGCGCTATGGCGGCTTCAGCGATGCCGACGACTACACCCGCATCATCAATGAAGGCCAGTACCGGCGCCTGCAGGGCTATCTGGCACAGGCGCGGCAACGCGGCGTGCCGGTGATTCCGCTGGCGCAGGTGGATGACGCGCGCGCCGACCGCGAGCGCCTGCTGGTGCCGACCGTGGTGCTGGACCCGCCGGACGACCTGGACCTGATGCGCGAGGAGATCTTCGGGCCGATCCTGCCGGTGCGGGCCTATCCGGATCTGGAGGCGGCGCTGGCCGACGTGCTGTCCCGTGACCGGCCGCTGGCGCTGTATCCCTTCAGCCACGACCGCGCGACGGTGGAGCGCATCCTCGGCCAGGTGGTGGCCGGTGGGGTGACGGTGAATGACACGCTGCTGCATTTCGCCGCCGATGGCTTGCCATTTGGTGGGGTGGGGGCCAGCGGCATGGGCGCGTACCACGGGCGGGCCGGGTTCGATGCGATGAGCAAGCGGCTGCCGGTGCTGTGGCAGTCGCGCTGGGCCGCCAGTGACCGGCTGCGGCCGCCGTATTCGAAGATTGCGGGGTTGTTGAAGCTGCTGCTGCGGTGAACCCTGGCAGGGCGTGGCTCTGCTGAATCAGGGCCCGGCCCGATTCTTCTGTAGAGCCGAGCCCACGCTCGGCTGCTCCTGGCTGGGTGCCGATCAATGCAGCCGAGCGTGGGCTCGGCTCTGCACGGGAATCCGGCCCGAGCCCCATCCCGGCCACCCGGGTAGAATGCCCCCATGAAAATCGCCTCGTGGAACGTCAATTCGCTCAATGTCCGCCTGCCGCACCTGGAGCAGTGGCTCAAGGACTTCGGCCCGGACATCGTCGGCATCCAGGAAACCAAGCTGGAGGACCACAAGTTCCCCGATTCTGAGCTGATCGCCGCCGGCTACCGCAGCGTGTTCGCCGGCCAGAAGACCTACAACGGCGTGGCGCTGCTGTCGCGTGAGCCGGCGCAGGACGTGCAGATCGGCATTCCCGGCTTCGAGGACGAACAGAAGCGCGTCATTGCCGGTACCTTCGGCGACCTGCGGGTGATCAACCTGTACGTAGTCAATGGCCAGGACATCGGCACCGACAAGTACGAGTACAAGCTGCGCTGGCTGGACGCGGTGCACGCGTGGATCGCGCAGGAACTGCAGCGGCACCCGAAGCTGATCGTGATGGGGGACTTCAACATTGCCCCGGACGCACGCGACGTGCACGACCCGGAGGTGTGGAACGACAACCACATCCTGACCTCCACCGCCGAGCGCGGTGCATTGAACAAGCTGCTGCAGCTGGGGCTGCACGATGGCTTCCGCCTGCACAACGACGAGGCGGGTACCTTCAGCTGGTGGGATTACCGCGCCGCCGGCTTCCGCCGCAACCTGGGCCTGCGCATCGACCTGACCCTGGTTTCCGATGCGCTGAAGAGCGGTGCGGTGGCTTCGGGCATCGACCGCGAGCCGCGCACCTGGGAACGCCCGAGTGACCATGCGCCGGCCTGGGTGCAGTTGGGTTGAGTTGAGGTAGCGCCGGGCCATGCCCGGCGAGCGCAGCGGCGGCAGGGTGACGCCGGGCATGGCCCGGCGCTACCCCCAGATCACCGTATGCTCTTGCGGGTGAACAGGTTGACGATCGCCAGCAGGATCACCGCACCGATCAGCGAGAACAGGAAGGTGCGGATGGTGATCGCTTCGTTGATGCCACCGCCGAACAGCCAGCCGGAAATCAGCGCGCCGACGATGCCGACCACGATGTTGAGGATGATGCCCTGCTGGGCATCGCGCTTCATGATGATGCTGGCCAGCCAGCCTACGATGCCGCCGACGATCAGCCAGATGATGATGCCCATGATCGAACCTCCGGTGGGGAACTGTGACCAGTTGACGCGCACGGCTGTGAACCCGTCGTGCAATTGCGTGATGGGCGCGTGCGGATGAGCCTGCCAGCCACCCTCGACGGCCCCTGGCGCTTCGGCCCCGTGACGGTCTGGCGCTGCCCGCACGTGCCGGGCCAGCGCGGTGAACCGCAGGCCCGGCAGGTACTGGCGCAGGCGCTGGGCACCGATCCGCAGACGCTGCCACTGGTCCGTGACGACAAGGGCCGGCCGGAGCTGAGCGGCCCGTTGGCCCACTACGGGACCGGCTGGAGCCACAGCGGTGAGGTGCTGCTGGTGGCGCTGGGCGAAGGCGTGCGGCTGGGCGTGGACCTGGAACTGCTGCGGCCGCGGCCTCGTCTTCTGGAAATCGTGCGGCGCTTCTTCCACCCGCAGGAGGCGGCCTGGCTGGAACGCCTGGACGAGGCCGACCGCGAGCACTGGTTCTTCCGCGTGTGGTGCGTCAAGGAGGCGATCCTGAAGGCGCACGGCCAGGGCATCTCGTTCGGCCTGCACCGCCTGCAGCTGGCGCCGGGGGCCGATGGCGCCCTGCACCTGCGCTGGTGCGACCCGGAACTGGGCGAGGCCGCGCGCTGGCACCTGCACGAATGGCAGGCCAGCGGCCAGTTCCGTGCGGCGTTGGCCTGGTATCCGCACTGAAGCGGGGAATCAGCGCGCAAAACCGGCGATAATGGCGGCATGAGCGAACACCCACTTCCCGCCAGCGTGGCTGCCACGCTGGAACAGGGCCTGGCCAGGATGGGCCTGGACGCCGCGCTGGCGCCGCCGCTGCTGCGCTACCTGGCCCTGCTGCACCGCTGGAACGGCACCTACAACCTCACCGCCATCCGCGACCCGCAGGAGATGGTTACCCGCCACCTGCTCGATTCGCTGGCGATGCAGCCGTTCGTGGCTGATGGCAGCCTGGCCGACCTCGGTACCGGTCCCGGGTTGCCGGGCATCCCGCTGGCGATCGCCTGCCCGGGCCTGCAGGTCACCCTGGTCGAGAGCAACGGCAAGAAGGCGCGCTTCATGCGCGAGGCCGTGCGCCAGCTCGGCCTGGGCAATGCCCGCGTGGCCGAATCGCGCGCCGAGGCGCTGGACGAGGCCGGCCGTTATGACCAGCTGACCGCCCGCGCGATGGACACCCTGGCCGGCATCGTCCGCGTCGGTGGCCACCTGCTGCGGCCCGGCGGCGTGCTGCTGGCCATGAAGGGCGTCTACCCGCATGAGGAGATCGCGGAACTGCCGGCTGGCTGGCAGGTGCGTGAGGTGACCCCGCTGAGCGTGCCCGGCCTGGCCGGCGAACGCCACCTGGTCACCGTTACAGGTCCCTGATTCCCGCCGCCAGCCCTTTGTGGAACAACGGGTTGGCGATCCACGATTTCCGCAAGGGGCCGGTTGTACGCATAATGACCGGTCCCAACCATCCGTCGACGAGGCACACCCGCATGGCCCGCATCATCGCCATCGCCAACCAGAAGGGTGGCGTCGGCAAGACCACGACCGCCGTCAACCTGGCCGCTTCCCTGGCCAACGCACCCAAGCGCGTGCTGTTGGTCGACCTGGACTCGCAGGGCAACGCGACCATGGGCAGCGGCGTGGACAAGCGTGAGCTGGCGGCCTCCACCTGCGATCTGCTGCTGGGCGAGAACAGCGCCGCCGATGTGCGCGTGCAGACCGCCGAAGGCTACGACCTGCTGCCGGGCAACATCGACCTGACCGCCGCCGAGATCCAGCTGATGGGCCAGAGCGAGCGCGAGCAGCGGCTGAAGCGCGCGCTGGCGCCGATCCGCGACGAGTACGACTACATCCTGATCGATTGCCCGCCGGCGCTGTCGCTGCTGACGCTCAACGCGCTGGCCGCCGCCGATTCGGTGATCGTGCCGATGCAGTGCGAGTACTACGCACTGGAAGGCCTGAGCGCGCTGGTGGAAACCATCGAAGCGCTGCGCACCAGCCTGAACCCCGCGCTGGAGATCGAAGGCGTGCTGCGCACCATGTTCGACGTGCGCAACAACCTGGCCAACGCAGTGTCGGCCGAGCTCACCGAGCACTTCGGCGACCGCGTGTTCCGCACCATCGTGCCGCGCAACGTGCGCCTGGCCGAGGCACCCAGCCATGGCCAGAGCATCGTCGGCTACGACCGCGCCTCGCGCGGTGGCGTGGCCTACCTGGGCCTGGCCGGCGAGATCATCCGCCGCAACAACGAACGCAACAAGGCCGGCAAGGCCGTGGAGACCGTCTGATGACCAGCAGCAAGCCGGCAGCCAAGAAGCGAGGCCTCGGCCGTGGCCTGGACGCGCTGCTGGGCCCGAAGGGCGCGGTCAGCCAGGTGCAGGCCACCACCGCGGTGATCGAGCCGCTGCCGGGTGAAGTGCTGCGCAAGTTGCCGGTCGGCCAGCTGCAGCCGGGCAAGTACCAGCCGCGCCGCGAGATGGACGAGGGCAAGCTGTCCGAGCTGGCCGACTCGATCAAGTCGCAGGGCGTGATCCAGCCGATCCTGGTGCGCCAGCTGCCGGCGGGCAACTACGAAATCGTCGCCGGTGAACGCCGCTGGCGCGCATCGCAGCTGGCCGGGCTGGACGAAGTGCCGGTGGTGGTGCGCGAGCTGGAAGACCGCACCGTCATCGCGATGGCGCTGATCGAGAACATCCAGCGCGAAGACCTCAACCCGCTGGAAGAAGCCGAGGCGCTGCAGCGCCTGATCAGCGAGTTCACCCTGACCCATGCGGAGGCCGCCGAGGCCGTCGGCCGCTCGCGCGCGGCGGTGTCCAACCTGCTGCGCCTGTTGGAGCTGCCGGTGGCGATCCGGCTGCTGCTGGAAACCCGCCGCCTGGAAATGGGCCACGCCCGCGCGCTGCTGACCCTGGCTCCCGAGCTGGCCGGCAAGCTGGCGCAGGAAGCGGCCGATGAAGGCTGGTCGGTGCGCGAGGTCGAGCGCCGTGCGCAGGCCTTCGCCGCCGGCAAGGTGCCGAGCAACCGCCCGGTGGCGACGCCGAAGGTGCAGCAGGCCGACATCGCCTCGCTGGAAACCGAACTGTCCGAAGCGCTGGGTGCCAAGGTGGCGATCAACCACGGCCGTGGCGGCAAGGGCAAGCTGATCATCCACTACACCGATCTGGACACCCTGGACGGTGTGCTGGAAAAGCTGCGTACGCGCCAGGGCTGAACCCGGCGCCACATCACGCCGGCCGACGCATCCCCGCGACGTCGGCCACGCCGATGGCAGCGGGGTGCTTTGATCGAGACCCGCGATGACCATCCTGCTTACCGGCGCTGCCGGCTTCATCGGTGCCTACACCGCCCGCGCGCTGCTGGAGGCCGGCCAGGCCGTGGTCGGTCTGGACAACTTCAACGATTACTACGACCCGCAGATCAAGCGTGACCGCGTGGCCGCGCTGTGCCCGGCGCTGGACCTGCGCACGCTGGACCTGACCGATAACGAAGGCCTGGCCGCGCTGTTCGACGAAGTGAAGCCGACCGCCGTGATCCATCTGGCTGCACAGGCCGGCGTGCGCTATTCGCTGGAAAACCCGCAGGCGTACGTCGACAGCAACCTGGTCGGCTTCGTCAACATGCTCGAGCTGTGCCGCCACCGTGGCGTGCAGCACCTGGTGTATGCCTCCAGCAGTTCGGTGTATGGCGACTCGGCCACGCCGCCGTTCTCCGAGGACCAGCGCGTGGACCAGCCGCGCTCGCTGTACGCGGCGACCAAGGCGGCCAACGAGCTGATGGCCTACACCTACGCACAGCTGTACGGCCTGCATGCCACCGGGCTGCGATTCTTCACCGTGTATGGCCCGTGGGGCCGGCCGGACATGGCACCGCTGCTGTTCTCGCGGGCGGTGCTGGCCGGTCGGCCGATCGACGTGTTCAACGAAGGCCGTATGCAGCGCGATTTCACACATGTCTCCGACATTGTGTCCGGTATCCTCGGCGCCCTCGCGCATCCGGCCGACGGCCCGGTGCCGCACCGGGTGTTCAACCTCGGCAACCATACGCCGGTCGAGCTGGAGCGCTTCATCAGCGTGATCGAGCAGGCCGCCGGCCGCCCCGCGCAGAAGGTCTACAAGCCCATGCAGCCCGGCGACATGGTGCGCACGATGGCCGATACCCGGCGCGCACATGACGCTTTCGGCTTCGATGCGGTGACCCCGATCGAACAAGGCCTGCCGCCTGTGGTGCAGTGGTGCCGCGAGTATTTTGGTGATCGCGCCTGAGAATGGATCCTCATGCCGCCGGGTTCATCTTCGGATAACCTCGGTTTCGGAGAATGCGCGGTCTTTGTCCCCCCTTTGGCCGAGTGCCTTATGAGCCAACCCGAGCTTTCCGTTGTCGTCCCGGTGTTCAACGAGCGCGACAATGTTGCCCCGCTGGTCGCCGAAATCACCGCTGCGCTGCGTGGCCGGCTGCCGTTCGAGATCGTCTACATCGACGACCACTCGCGTGATGACACCCTGGCGGTGCTGCAGGGGCTGAAGGCAACCACCCCGGAACTGCGCGTGCTGCACCATGTGAACCAGAGCGGGCAGAGCACGGCGGTGCGCACCGGCGTCAAGCATGCGCGGGCGCCGTGGATCGCGACCCTGGATGGCGATGGCCAGAACGATCCGGCCGATATTCCCAAGCTGCTCGCCGCACGCGACGCCGCCGACGCGCAGGTGAAGCTGTTCGCCGGTTGGCGCGTCAACCGGCAGGACAGCAGCAGCAAGCGCTGGGCCAGTCGCTGGGCCAATGCCATCCGTGCGCGCATGCTGCGCGACGACACCCCAGACACCGGTTGCGGCATCAAGCTGTTCGAACGCAGCGCGTTCCTCGACCTGCCGTATTTCGACCACATGCACCGCTATCTGCCGGCGCTGATGCAGCGCGCCGGCTGGAAGACCACCAGCGTGCCGGTCAACCACCGCCACCGTACCGCCGGTGTGTCCAAGTACAACAACCTCGGCCGCGCGCTGGTCGGCATCCGCGATCTGCGTGGCGTGGCCTGGCTGATCACCCGAAGCAAGCGCACCGCGGTGGAGGAGCGCTGATGGATCTGGAGCTTCACTGGCTGGATCAGCCCTTGACCTGGCTGTACTGGACCGGCCTGCATGTAACCGGCTGGAAGCTGATCGGTTACACCGGCGCACTGATGTTCGGCGGCCGCTGGCTGGTCCAGTTCATCGCCTCCAGGCGTGCCGGCAAGCCCGTCATCCCGCGCCTGTTCTGGTACATGAGCGTGATCGGCAGCCTGATGACGCTGAGCTACTTCCTGTTCTCGGCCAAGCAGGACTCGGTGGGTGTGCTGCAGAACCTGTTCCCGGCGTTCACCGCGCTGTACAGCCTGCACCTGGACATCAAGCACCGCGGCTGGAAGCGCGACAAGGCCAGCCACTGAAGCTGCGCCGGGATGCGGTCTGCCGTGGGTAGAGTCGACTGTCAGTCGACTTTGGCGCGGAGCGCGGGCTTTGCCACGTCTGGCCGAAGAGCAGCCGACTGACAGTCGGCTCTACCACGCGCCTGCGGCGCTTGGGCCCCGGCCTGCGGCCGGTTCCCGGTCCTGCCTGCGCTGCAGGCAGGACCTTCGTCCCATGCCATGAGCCGTGGGCGGTGCCATCATCGGGGTCTGCCTTCCCGGGAACCTGTGCTCGTGAAAACCCGTCTTGCTGTTGCCCTGCTGCTCGCCCTGTCCGCCCCCGCCGTGGCGCTGGCTGCACCGCCCGCCACCGCCGCACCGGCCAGCGTGGCCACCGAATCGCCCGCCGACGCCGCCTTCCGTGCGGTGTACGAGAAGGAATGGAAGTGGCGCCAGGATGGCGGCGGCGAGGCCAGCGAGGACGAGGACGCCCCGGCCAATGCCACCCGCATGCCCGACGTCGGCCCGGCCGCGCAGCAGGCGCGCCTGAAGGTGTGGGACGAGACCCTGGCCGCGCTGAAGAAGATCGACCCGAAGACCCTGTCGCCCGACAACCAGGTCAACTACGCGATCTACCGCGACCAGGTGTTCAACCTCGCCGAAGAGGTGCGCCTGCGCGGCTACGAGATGCCGTTCAACGCCGACTCCTCGTTCTGGTCCAACCTGTCCTTCATGGCCCGGCGCGAGATGAAGACCGTACAGGACTACCAGAACTACATCGCACGGCTGAACGATGTGCCGCGTTACTTCGGCCAGCAGACCGAGAACATGCGCGCCGGCCTGAAGCGCGGCTTCAGCGTGCCGCGCGCGGTGCTGGATGGCCGCGAAGTGTCCATCGCCACCGTCGCCGAGCTGAAGGACCCGACCGAATCGCCGCTGTACGCGCCGTTCAAGAAGCTGCCCAACAGCATCCCGGCCGCCGAACAGGCCAGGCTGCAGGCGCAGGCGCGTGAAGCGATCAGCGGCAAGGTGGTGCCGGCGTTCCAGCAGCTGCGCACCTTCTTCGTCAACGAGTACGTGCCGCAGGCGCGCACCACCCTGGCCGCCGAAGCGATGCCCGATGGCAAGGCGTACTACAAGCAGCAGATCCACGAATACACCACGCTGGACCTGTCGCCGGAGGAGATCCACCGCATCGGCCTGGATGAGGTGGCACGCATCCAGAAGGAAATGAACGACATCATCAAGCAGGTGAAGTTCAAGGGCAGCTTCGCCGAGTTCCTGACCTTCCTGCGTACCGATCCGCAGTTCTACGCCAAGACGCCGGAAGAGCTGCTGTCACGCGCCGCGTGGATCTCCAAGCGAACCGATGGCCAGCTGGGCAAGTACATGACGTTGCCGCGCGCGCGCTTCACCATCGTGCCGGTGCCGCCGGACATCGCGCCGTTCTGGACCGCCGGCCGCGGTGGCATGGGCACCTATTGGCTCAACACCTACAACCTGCCGTCGCGCCCGCTGTACAACCTGCCGGCACTGACCCTGCATGAGTCCGATCCGGGCCACGCGTTGCAGGGCGCCATCGCCGCCGAGCAGAAGAACCTGCCCGAGTTCCGCCGCAACGCCTACATCTCCGCCTATGGCGAAGGCTGGGCGCTGTACTGCGAGAAGCTGGGCGTGGAAATGGGCATCTATGAAACCCCGTACGAGGATTTCGGCCGCCTGACCTACGAGATGTGGCGTGCTGCGCGCCTGGTGATCGACACCGGCGTGCACAGCAAGGGCTGGACCCGCGAGCAGGCGTTGGCCTACCTGCGTGACCACACCGCGCTGAGCGAGCATGAAGTGACCACCGAAGTGGATCGCTACATTTCCTGGCCGGGCCAGGCGCTGAGCTACAAGCTGGGCGAGATCGCCATCGTGCGCCTGCGTGCGCAGGCCGAGAAGGAGCTGGGCGACAAGTTCGACATCAAGGGTTTCCACGACACCCTGCTCAAGCAGGGCTCGGTGCCGCTGCCTGTGCTGGAACAGCAGATCCAGGCCTACATCGCCGAGCGCAAGAAGGCCTGACCCGACGCGTCGCCGGGCATGGCCCGGCGCTACCAGAATGCGCGGTGGTAGCGCCGGACCATGCCCGGCGAGCGTGATGCGATCGGGTCAGAGCCCCGCCCGAAGGGCGGGGCTCCGACCCCCTCTCACCTCACCCCACCGCCCGCGGCTTGGCCACGCGTGCGGCAAACGTCGGCAGCACCAGCAGGGTCAGCACGGTGGCGGTGATCAGGCCACCGATCACCACCGTCGCCAGCGGCTTCTGCACCTCCGCACCGGAACCGCTGGCAATCGCCATCGGAATGAAGCCGACGATCGCTACCAGCGCCGTGGTCAGCACCGCGCGGATGCGGCTGGAGGCACCGTTGATCGCCGCCTGCAGCGGCAGGTCGCCGGCGTCGAGGCGCTCGCGGATCGCCTGCATCAGCACCAGGCCATTCAAGGTCGCCACGCCGGACACGGCGATGAAGCCGACCGCTGCCGATACCGAGAACGGCATGCCCCGCAGCAGCAGCGCGAGGATGCCGCCGACCAGCGCCAACGGCACGCAGCTGAACACCAGAATGGCTTCCTTGCCGCTGCGCAGCGCCATGAACAGCAGACTGCCGATCAGCAGGAACACCACCGGTACCACCGTCGCCAGCCGCTTCTCCGCGCGCTGCAGGTTCTCGAACTGACCGCCCCAGGTCAGGTAGGCACCCGGCGGCAGTGCCACGTCGGCCACCGCGGCCTGTGCCTCGCCGACGAAGCCGCCCAGGTCGCGGCCACGCACATTGGCCTGCACCACCACACGGCGGCTGCCATTGTTGCGGCTGATCTGGTTCGGCCCTTCGCTCACCGTGATGCGCGCCACCGACGACAGCGGAATCACCAGCCCTGACGGCGTGGCGATCGGCAGTGACGCGAGCTGGTCCGGATCGTTGCGCGAGGCATCGTCCAGGCGCACCACCACGTTGAAGCGGCGATCACCTTCGAAGATCTTGCCGGCCGCAGTGCCGCCAATGCCGGTGGACAGCGCATCACTCACGTCCGCGGCGGTCAGCCCGTACTGCGCCGCCGCCACGTGATCGATCGCTACGTTGAGCGTAGGCAGGCCGGAGATCTGTTCCACCCGCACGTCGGCCGCGCCGTTCACCGCGCGCAGCTTCAACGCCACCTGGTCGGCCACCTTCTGCAGCTGGCTGAAGTCATCGCCGAAGATCATTACGGCCAGGTCGGTACGCACGCCGGAAATCAGCTCGTTGAAGCGCAGCTCGATTGGCTGGCTGAACTCGAAGCTGTTGCCCAGCTGCTGCCCGGCCAGTTTCTCGAAGCGCGCCACCAGGGCTTCCTTGTCCAGCTTCGGATCGGGCCAGTCCTTGCGCGGCTTCAGCACGATCACGCTGTCGGAGATATTGGTCGGCATCGGATCGATCGCCGCCTCGGCGGTACCGGTACGCGAGAACACGGTCTCCACTTCCGGCTGCTTGGCAATCACCTTTTCCAACGCCAGTTGCATGGCCAGTGACTGCTCCAGCGACGTCGATGGCACGCGCAGGGCCTGCATCGCCACGTTGCCTTCGTCCAGCGTCGGCATGAACTCGCGGCCCAGCAGCGAGAACGAGCCGATGCCCACCACCACCATCATCACCGCACTGGCCACTACCGTGCGCGGATGCGCCACGGCCTTGCGGATCACCGGCTCGATGCGCGCACGCAGCACGCGTATCAGCCTGGTCTCGTGCTCGCCGTCGTCCGCATGCGCATCGCCTTCCTTCACCTTGGGCTCGCGCACCAGCAGCGCCGTCATCGCCGGCACGAATGTGAAAGAGAAGAGGAAGGCACCGACCAGGGCCAGCATGAAGGTCGCCGCCATCGGGTGGAACGTCTTGCCCTCCACGCCTTCCAGGGTGAGGATCGGCGCGAACACCAGCAGGATGATCAGCTGGCCGAACGCCGCCGGGCGCGCCATCTTCAGCGCAGAATCGGCGGCCACGCGCAGCCGTTCCATCGCGGTCAGCGCACGGCCCAGTTCGGCGCGGCGCTGGCCCAGCATCAGCAGGGTCGACTCGACCACGATCACCGCACCGTCCACCAGGATGCCGAAGTCCAGCGCACCCAGGCTCATCAGGTTGCCGCTGATGCCGAAGCGGTTCATGCCGATCACTGCGAACAGGAACGACAGCGGAATCACCAGCGCGGTGATCGTCGCCGCACGCAGGTTGCCCAGCAGCAGGAACAGCACCACCACCACCAGCAGTGCGCCCTCGGTGAGGTTCCTGGCCACGGTCTTGATGGTGGAATTGACCAGCACGCTGCGGTCCAGCACCGGTGCCGCCACGATGTCGGCCGGCAGCGATTTGTTCACCTGTTCCAGGCGCGCCGCAGCGGCCTGCGCCACGGTGCGGCTGTTGCCACCGGCGATCATCAGCGCGGTACCCAGCACGGCTTCATGGCCATTGCGGCTGGCCGCACCCAGGCGCGGCGCGCGGCTCAGGTCGACGTCGGCCACATCGGCCACGCGCACCACCACGCCATTGCGGGTCGCGACCGGCGCCTGTGCCAGGTCGTCGGTGGTCAGCGCCAGGCCATCGGCACGCACCACCAGTCCTTCGCCGGCGCGCTGCACGAAACCGGCACCGGCCTGCACGTTGGAACGCTGCAGGGCAGTGACCAGGTCGGCCAGGCCGAGGCCGTGCGCGGCCAGCTTGGCACTGTCCGGATGCACGCCGTATTCCTTGACGTAGCCACCGACCGTATCGACGCCGGCCAGCCCCGGGCTGGAACGCATCTGCGGCGCGATGATCCAGTCCTGCACGGTACGCAGGTAGGTCGCACGTTCTTCGGGTGTACGCAGCAGGTTGCCTTCCGGCGTGCGGTAGACCTCGCCGGCCTGCCAGCCCGCTTCATCGGGCTTGGCCAGTTTGGCCGGATCGAACGCGGTGAAGTCCACCGTCCACATCAGCACCTCGCCGAGGCCGGTGGTGACCGGCGACAGCATCGGCGACGCACCATCGGGCAGGTCCTCCGATGCCTCGCGCATGCGTTCGGCCACCTGCTGGCGGGCGAAGTAGATGTCGGTCGCATCGGTGAAGATCGCGGTGACCTGCGAGAAGCCATTGCGCGACAGCGAACGGGTGGTGGTCAGGCCGGGAATGCCGGCCAGCGCGGTTTCCAGCGGATAGGTCACCTGCCGTTCGATCTGCTCCGGGGTCAGCGCCGGGGCCACCGTGTTGATCTGCACCTGGCGGTTGGTGATGTCCGGCACCGCGTCGATCGGCAGCTTGCCGAGCTGGAACAGGCCCACGGCCGCGATCAGCGCGGCCATGAACACCACCAGCCAGCGGTGGCGCACCGCTGTTTCAATGATCAGCTTGAACATGGTCGCCTCCTCAGTGGCCGTGCTCGGCTTCGCCCTTGGCCAGTTCGGCCTTGAGCAGGAAGGCGTTGGCACCGACGATGCGCTCGTTGCCGGTCAGCCCACCGAGGATCTCGATACGGTCGCCGGCGCGACGCCCGGCCAGTACCGGCTGCGCCTTGAAGCCGCCTTCGACGGCGACGAACACCGCGCTGCTGCCATCAACGTTCTGCACCGCATCGGCGGGCACGCTGAGCGAGCCGTCCTGGCCTTCGGTGACCACCACGGCCGATACCGGCGAACCGGCTGGCGGCAGCGAAGCATCCACCGGCGTGGCGCGGATCACCGCGACGCCGCCCTGCTGGCGGACATCGGCGGCCGAGCCGGTGACGGTGGCGGTGAAGCTGCCCCCCGGCACACTCACTTCCAGCTTCATGCCCGGCGTGACCTGTGCAGCCAGCGCCGGCGGTGCGGTGAACACCAGCTCGTTCATCGACGGGTCGGCGACATCGGCGACTGCACTGCCGGCGGCGACCACACCGCCCGGAGTGACCTGCACGTTACCGACGATGCCGGCCACCGGGCTGGTGATGCGCACGCGGCCACTGGCATCGGGCGCGCCGTTGGCGGCGGCCTGGGCCTGCGCGGCAGCGGCCTGGGCCTGTGCCGCCAGCGAACGTGCGCGCGAGGCTTCCATCTCCTGGCGCGCGACCACGCCCTGGTCGACCAGCGCCTTGTCGCGGCCATAGGCCAGGCGCGCGGCCTCGGCTTCGGCCGAGGCGGCCAGCGCATTGGCACGGAACACCGCCGCTTCGCCACTGACCACGATGGCCAGGGCCTGGTTCTGCTTCACTGCGGTGCCCGGTGCGACCAGCACGCGTTCGACACGGCCGGTCACGGTCGACGCCACCGAGGCACGTGCGCCCACCGACGGCTCGACGCGGCCGGACAGGCGCGTCGAGCCACCGCCACCGCGGCCGATGGCGACCACCTCGATACCGGACGCCTTGATCTGCTCCGGGGTCAGCGGCACCACGCCTTCATCGGCGTCAGCCGGCGCCTTGGCGGCTTCCGCCTTGGCTTCCTTGCTGTCGGTCGCGTGGCCATGGCCATCGTCGGTGCCCGCCTTGGCCGCGGCGGGGTCTTCATTTGCAGGTGTCTGCGCGTTGCCAGCGCAGCCGGCCAGCAGCACGGTCAGCAGCACGCCGCCGATCAGCGGGAAGGTACGGGAGAGAGTCATGGTGCCTCCACAAAAGGTGCGCGCCCTTCAAGGCGGGCAAGATCGATTTCCGCGCCGACGCGCGACAGGCGCGCATCCACGGCGGCGCCGCGGGCGGCGATAAGGGCGCTGCGCGTGCTGCGCAGTTCCAGCTGCGAGATGCGTCCGGCGTCGAAGCCGATGCGTGCAAGGCGGTAGGCCTCTTCGGCGGCGACCACGCTTTCATCGGCGGCACGGGTGCGGCTGCCGGCCGCCTTCAGCCCGGCCACGGCGGACAGGCGTGCGGCCTCGCTGTCGCGGCGCTGCTGGTCCAGGCGTGCCTCGGCCGCGCGCTGGTCGGCATTGGCGGCGCGGATGCCACCGCGGTTACGGTCGAACAGCGGGATGCTGAGGCTGAGCCCGAGGTTGTAGGCACGCTCGCCGCCTTCGCGGAAGCGGGTCTGTGCGGCGGTGACGCTGAGGTCGGGCAGGGCGCGCTTGCGCTCCACGTCGACCAGCTTGCTCGCCGCATCGGCTTCGGCTTCGGCAATGCGCACTGCCAGTGCGGTATCGGTGGCACCGCGCGGCAGCGGTGGTGCGCGGTCGAGCAGGCTGTTGTCGATCGACTGCACCGGCGCATCCAGCAGCGCGGTGCCGGCCAGGCGGGCCAGCGCGGCATCGCGGAACGCCTGTGCTTCATCCAGCGACGCCATGGCATTGGCTACTTCGCTCTGCGCTTGCACCGCGCGCAGCTGTGGTTCGCGGCCCTGCTTGACCATGGCGTTGACGGCGTTGGCGTCATCGCGGGTCAGTGACAGTGCTTCCTCGGCCAGGGTGTAGCGGCGCAGTGCACTTTCCGCCTGTGCGTAGACCGCCGCCAGTTGGCTGGCGACATCGCTGCGGCTCTGCGAACCACGCAGGGCAGCGGCTTGTGCCTCGGCCCGGGCGGCACGAACGCGCGCGCCACGCTGGCCCCAGACCTCCAATGGCTGGGACAGGGTAAGCACGGTATCGGCCTTGCCCATGCCGCCATAGGAGCCGGTGCCCCAGGCGTTCTCGGCCGACCAGGACAGGGAAGGGTTGGGCAGTGCGCGGGCCTGGTCGGCGCGCGCATCGGCGGCCTCGGCCAGTGCCGTGCCCACACGAGTGCCGGGCAGCTGGTCCAGGCGTTCAAGCAGGGTGTCGTAGGAGGGGGCAGCTTGCGCCATCACCGATGCCGCCGGGGCCAGGCCCAGCAACACGGCGACGACCAGCCCGGCCGCACGCGGCGACCGAGGTGTCAGGATCGACATAGGGGGATTCCGGTTGTGAGTGAAACGGGAGCCCGCAATCGCGGGACGCGCTCAACTCACGCCCGGGGTGGACGCGTCAATTCATCCTGGGCGACCGTATAGGCCGCCGCATCGCCCGCACTCATCCAGCGCGCCGGCAGTGGCGCCCCGAAGGCGGCGATCGTGTGCGCCGGCAGGCTCAGGTTGGAGTGGTGGCAGTGGTTGTGGCTGCAGGCACCGGCGTGCTTGCTGTCACTGTCACCCTCGGCATCGTTGGCGTTGCTTTCCACGTGCACCGCAGTGGTGTCGTGCGGTTCGACCGCGCAGGCCAGCACGTCGGCCACCGGCACGACCACGAACGCCGCCATCAGCAGCATCATCAGGTACGTACGCAGTTGGCGGGTGATCCGGCGCATGGAAGGGAGGCTAGCAAGCGATTTTCGCCGGATACAATATCAATGGCCGCTTCGGGAATACGTCCGAATCTCCCGTTCAGGTGGGCGGCCTGGGGCCTTCTGCCCTGGCGGGTGCCGACCTTGGCCGGCACGCCTTTTGGCCCGTGGGGTCGGACACCGGGCTGCGCGTCTGTAGAGCCGAGCCCATGCTCGGCTGCTGTCGCACGATCAGCCGAGCGTGGGCTCGGCTCTACAACGAAGGTCACGGCAGCTTCGCGATCACCTTGATCTCGAACTGGAACCCATACAGCCAGGTCACACCGATACCGGTCAGGGTCGGGTGCGGGGCCTCGCCCCAGTACTCGGGCACGATCGCCCAGGCCTTCTCGAAGTTCTTCTCCGGATCGACCAGGAACACGGTCACGTCGATCACGTCATCGAAGGTGCAGCCGGCGGCAGCCAACACCGCATTGAGATTCTCGAAGGCGCGGCGCACCTGCGTCTCGAAGTCCGGCTCGGGCGAACCGTCCTCGCGGCTGCCGACCTGGCCGGAAACGAACAGGAAGCCGTCGGACCGGATCGCCGGCGAGTAGCGGTTGCGCTCGTACAGGGCCTGGCGCCCGGCGGGGAAAACGACATCACGCTGTGACATGGGGAAGATCCCGTGGGAGAGAACGCCATCCTCCTCGCGAGCGCTGTCTGGATAAACCGCGATGATCGGCCTAGATTGATTGCCAATCCCAAATAATCACGGCCGGCCATGGACCGTTTCGAGGCGATGCGGGCCTTTGCCCGCGTGGTGGAAACCGGCAGCTTCACCCGCGCCGCGCACACCCTGCAGATCAGCCGCACCACGGTTACCCAGCTGGTGCAGCAGCTGGAGGCGCACCTGCGGCTGCGCCTGCTCAACCGCACCACCCGGCGGGTCAGCGTCACCGCCGACGGCGCGGCCTATTACCCGCGCATCGCCCGCCTGCTGGCCGAACTGGACGAGGTCGAAGGCGGGCTGGGCGACGCGGCCGCCCAGCCGCGTGGCCGCCTGCGCGTGGATGTGCCAGGGCCCTACGCGCGGCTGCGGCTGGTACCGGTGCTGCCGGATTTCCAGGCGCGCTACCCGGAGATCCAGCTCGACGTCGGCGTGAGTGATCGCGAGGTCGATGTCATCGCCGACAACGTCGATTGCGTGATCCGTGGCGGCACCCCGGCCGACCCGGCGCTGGTGGCGCGGCCGCTGACTGCACTGCCGATCGGCTTCCACGCCAGTCCAGGCTATGTGCAGCGCTTCGGCCTGCCGACCGACCCGCGCGCGCTGGAAGGGCCTGATCATCACATGGTCGGCTTCCTCAGCCCGCGTAGTGGCCGGGCGAGAGTGTTCAGCGCGCAGCGCGGCGAGGAGCGCGTAGAAGTGCAGAGCCGCTATACGGTTGGCTTCGATGACGGCAATGCCTATCTGGCCGCTGCGTTGGCGGGGCTTGGCGTGGTCGCGCTGCCCAGCTACATGGCCGCGCCGCACGTGGCGCGTGGCGAACTGCTGCCGCTGCTGCAGGACTGGCAGCTGCCACCGATGCCGATGCACGTGATGTTCCCGCCGAACCGGCACATGAGCCAGCGGCTGCGGGTGTTCATCGATTGGGTGGTGCAAGCGTTGGGGTGATGCACACGCACCTGTAGAGCCGAGCCCACGCTCGGCTGCTTCTCGCTCCAGCGCTCAAGGCCCGCGCTTCGCGCGTGAGCCGAGCACGGGTTCGGGTACAGGGAGGGCTTCCTGCTGCAGGCATGCGAAAATCATCGCGGCACGCAACAGGAACCATCGCCACGCATGAGTCGCATCGTCGCACTGGATACCGAAACCACCGGCATCTCCCACCGCCTGGGGCATCGGGTGATCGAAATCGGTGCCGTCGAGCTGATCGATGGCCAGCTCACCGGTCGCCAGTTCCACACCTACCTGCAGCCGCAGCGCAGGGTCGATTGGGGCGCACAGCGCGTGCATGGCATCAGCGATGCGATGCTGGTGGGCAAGCCGCTGTTTTCCAGCAAGGCCGCCGAACTGCTGGACTTCCTGCGCGGCAGCGAGATGGTCGCGCACAACGCCACCTTCGATGTGGGTTTCCTCGACAACGAGCTGCGCCTGGCCGGCATACCCGGCACGCTGGCCCAGCACTGTCGCATCACCTGCAGCCTGAAGCTGGCGCGCGGGCGCTGGCCGGGCCAAGGCAACAAGCTGGATGATGTGCTGCAGCGCCTGCGCATTCCCAGCCAGCGCGGCCTGCACGGCGCGCTCAAGGATGCCCATCTGCTGGCGCAGGTGATTCCGCACCTGCGCTGAGGCCTGGCCGCTGTTACACCGGCCGCAACCAGCGCTCGATCATTGCCACGCCACGTGCCACCCCGTCCTCATGGTTCATCGCCGCGCCCAGGGCTGCCGCGCGTGCGCGTGTTGCGTCGGTTTCAGCGAAGGTGATGGCTGCCGCCAGCGTTGCTGCATCCAGTCGCTTCGGTGACAACGGTGCCGGTGCCACGCCCAACCGATGCAGGCGATCGGCCCAGAAGAACTGATCCGCGGCGAACGGCATCACCAGCGAGGGAATGCCGGCGCGGCAGGCCGAATGCGTGGTGCCGCTGCCACCATGGTGGATGGCGAGTGCGCAATGCGGGAACAGTGCTTCGTGTGGCGTCGGGCCGAGCACGAACACATCTGCTGGCAGCGCACCCGTCGGCAATCCGGCCCACCCTGGAAACAGCAGCACCCGGCGCGGTGCCAGCGCCTGCAGCAGGGCCGGCAGCACGCGCTCGTGATCGAATCCGGTCATGCTGCCAAAGCCCAGGTACACCGGCGGCGGCCCGGCATCGAGGAAGGCCTGCAGATCGACCGGGGGCGTCCAGGGCGCATCAGGTAGCCGCCACTGGCCACAGACGATGTGGTTGGCCGGCCAGTCCGCCGGTGGCGGCAGCAGCTGCGGCGAGATGCCATAGAGCATCGGCAGGCCGGACCACAACGCGCGGCGCGGCGATTGCCCCAGTTGCTGGCGTGCCGCGTTGATCGGCCGGCGGAACTGGCGCCAGATCAGGCCGTTGACCAGCCCATAGCTGGCGCGGTTCAACCAGCCCGGCGAGCGTCCCGGTGGCAGGAACGGAGAGCGGAAGGCCCGCGTCGGGGTCAGCGGGATCATGCCGGTGCCGATGACCGGCATTCCGCGGCGTTCGCCCACGCTCATGCCGACAA
This sequence comes from Stenotrophomonas sp. YJH_SMC_20, assembly GCF_059367845.1. Lineage (NCBI taxonomy): Bacteria > Pseudomonadati > Pseudomonadota > Gammaproteobacteria > Lysobacterales > Lysobacteraceae > Stenotrophomonas > Stenotrophomonas sp. YJH_SMC_20. The sequence goes on from NZ_JCAFRG010000004.1 coordinate 55,126, forward strand.
AGGCCGCCAGGCCACCGGTCAGAATCGCATCGCAGCCTTCTGCGGCCGCATCGGCCTGGCGCATCCAGCCGCTGACATGCTGCAGCGCCATCCGTGCCAGACCGGAACTGGCGGCGGCAACACCGTTGCCACGCGACACCAGGGCGACCACTTCGTCATGGATGTCGCCCTCAAGGGCCACGTGGGGCACATCCAGGGCCTGCGCGCTGCCCAGGGTGCCGCCATCGGCCAGCAGTGTCACCGCGTGGCCTGCGCCGATCAGCCCATGGCAGAGCATGGCCAGCGGGCGCGTATCGCCTTCGGTTCCGTAGGTCAGGGCCAGCAGCCGCATGGAAAGCTCCGCAGTGATCCGGGCCAGTATGCCGGTTGGCGGGCTCCCGGCCCTGCCGGTTCAGCCGCAGCCTGTGGGTAACTTGCGCAAGTGCTTGAACCCGTGCATAATGCGCGGCTCGCTGTGTCCGGTTTTCTACCGGGCGGCGCCCCCGGGAGCACGTCCCCGGCCGCCCAACGCCAGCGTAACCCTTTGATTCTCTTGACGTGTGGTGGGCAACCATCGAGGCCGCCGTCTCCCGGGCTACGGGCTGACAACTACTACTATCGAGGTGCGCAATGTCCCGCGTATGCCAGGTTTCCGGCAAGCGAGTGCAGACGGGTAACAACGTCTCGCACGCCAACAACAAGACCCGTCGTCGTTTCCTGCCGAATCTGCACGAGCGCCGTTTCTGGGTGGCCAGCGAGAACCGCTGGGTCAAGCTTCGTGTTTCCGCGCATGCACTGCGCACCATCGACAAGAACGGCATTGATTCCGTTCTGGCTGAGCTGCGTGCGCGCGGCGAAAAGGTCTGAGGAGTAAAGCATCATGGCAGGCAAGCGCGATAAGGTCCGTATGATTTCCTCGGCCGGTACCGGCCACTTCTACACGACCGACAAGAACAAGAAGAACACCCCGGGGAAGATGGAATTCCTGAAGTACGATCCGGTCGTGCGCAAGCACGTCCTGTACAAGGAAGGCAAGATCAAGTAATCCGCACGGATTGCTGATCCCCGCGAAGAAACCCGCCCTTGTGGCGGGTTTTTTCATGCCTGGCATCCAGGTGGTGGGTGCCGACCGTTGGTCGGCACGCTCTCCCCGCACCCGGTAGCTGTCGACCCTGGTCGACACGCTGGCTCTCTGCCGTCGGTTCGAAAGGCAGTCGAGCATGGCTCGACTCTACAAATCCTGCTGGGCAGAATGGCCCATCACCTCCCGACGGGCGACGCGATGCTGTTCGAGTGGTTGCTGGGTTCGTATCTGCTGCTGATCGACTGGCTGATCCGGCTGGTCGCGCTGTGCTGGATTCCCACCCGCACCACGCCGGGGGCGGCGCGCAGCTGGCTGCTGCTGGTGGGCTTCGTGCCGCTGCTGGGCCTGCCGCTGTACCTGCTGTTCGGCCACCCATGGCTGTCGCGCGAGCGCATCCGCCGCCAGGCCGAGGCCTCGCAGGTCATCCGCGAGGAACAGGCGCTGCAGCATCGCCTGCGCTGGACACCGCAGCCGGACACCGCCAGCGCCGAGATCGTGCCGCTGGTGCAGCGCCAGGGCGACTTCATGCCGGTGCACGGCAACGCCGTCGATCTGCTGACCGACTACGACGAATCGCTGCACACGCTGATTGCCGATATCGACCAGGCCGAAGACCGGGTGCACCTGCTGTACTACCTGATGTTCGACGACGCGGTGGGCGAGGCTATTGTCGAGGCACTGCAGCGTGCGGCTGCACGGGGCGTGCAGTGCCGCGTGCTGCTCGACGCGGTGGGTGCCAAGCGTGGCCTGCGCGCCTATCGCAAACGCCTGGAAGCTCGCGATATCGAAGTGCGTGCGATGCTGCCCGGTGGCCTGCGCTGGCGCCGCAGCGGCCGCATGGACCTGCGCAACCACCGCAAGATCGCGGTGATCGACAACGAAGTGGCCTATGTCGGTTCGCAGAATCTGGCCGGCCCGCAGTTCGTGCCTGGCCACCCGAACCGCGAGCTGGTGGCGCGCGTGCGCGGCCCGGCGGTGGCGCATCTGGAAGCGGTGTTCGCCAGCGACTGGTACATGGAAACCGGCCAGCGCCTGGATGTGATCACCGATGTTCCCGAATGCGGCGACGACATCGCCACCCAGCTGCTGCCCAGCGGCCCGGCCTACCCGTACAGCAACGCGCGCGATGCGGTTGCGGCGCTGATTCATCTGGCGCGGCGCCGGCTGGTGATGGTGACCCCATATTTCGTGCCCGACGAGGCCACGTTGAGCGCGCTGCGTATCGCCGCATTGTCCGGCGTGCAGGTGCAGCTGATCCTGTCGGCCAGCAATAACCAGCGGCTGACCTCGTGGGCGCAGGAGGCCTACTACGACGAGCTGCTGCGTTGTGGCGTGCGCATCGCGCTGTACGAACCGCAGTTCCTGCACGCCAAGCACATGAGCGTGGACGAGGACATCGCCGTACTCGGCTCGATCAACATGGACATCCGCTCGTTCGCGCTGAATGCCGAGATCGGCCTGGTCTGCTACGACCGCGCGCTGGTGCAGCAGCTGTGCGCGATCGAGGATGGCTACCTGCGCGAGTCGCGGCAGCTGGACCTGCAGCAGTGGCGCAGTCGCCCCACGTGGCGGCGCAGCCGCGAAGGCATCGCACGGCTGGCCGATGCGTTGATGTGAGGTGGCGGCAACCGCCCGCTTCGGCAACCCGGCCCGTCATCGCCGATGGCCTACAATCGGCGCATGACTGATTCACCGCGTAATGGCGAACTGGACCTGGCAATCATCGGTGGTGGTGCGGCCGGGGTGCTGGTGGCGATCCAGGTGTTGCGCCAGGCCCAGGCGCCGCTGGCGCTGGCCATCTTCGAACCGGCTTCGCAGCTGGCGCAGGGCATCGCCTATGCCACGCCGTGGCCGGAGCACCTGCTGAACGTGCCGGCGGCGAAGATGAGTGCGTTTGCCGACCAGCCTGGCGATTTCCTCGACTACCTGATGGCCGCCAACGCCTACCCGGGCGAGGCGCGCGAGGTGCTGGGCGAGCGTTACGTGTGTCGCCATTACTTTGCTGCCTACCTGCAGCAGCGCCTGCAGGAGGCCGCCGCGGCGAGCCCGGCGCAGCTGCAGGTGATCGCGCAGCCGGTACTGGGCCTGCAGCCGGATGACCACGGCTACCAGCTGACACTCGGCGATGGCAGCACGCTGCATGCCGCGCAGGCGGTGCTCGCCACCGGCAACAGCATGCGGCCGCTGCCGGTGGCCGGTGCCGACGCACTGCCCGCCGATGACGTGATCGAGGCCTGGGACTACGACGGTGTGCGTACCCTGGCCGGCGACCAGGCCGTGGCCATTGTCGGCTCCGGCCTGAGCATGGCCGACACCGTGCTGGCGCTGGTCGCCGCCGGTCATACCGGCCCGCTGCATGTGATCTCGCGCCATGGCCTGCTGCCGTTGCCGCACGCGCACGGCGGCCTGCCCAGCTTCGATCCGGCGGTGCTGCTGCCGATGAACCTGCGCCAGCGCCTGCGTGCGCTGCGTGGCTTCGCCCGTCAAGCGCAGGCCGATGGCCTGCCGTGGCAGGGCGTGATGGACCGCATCCGTCCGCACGGGCAGGCGCTGTGGTGCAGCCTCGACGAGGCCGACCAGCGTCGTTTCCTGCGCCATGTGGTGCGCTACTGGGACGTGCATCGCCACCGCATCGCCGAAGAGGTCGACGCACAGCTGCAGGCGCTGACCGAAAGCGGCCAACTGCGCATTCACCGGTCCCGCCTGCAATCCGTCGGCCGCGAAGGCGATGCCCTGCGGCTGTCGGGTCGCGATGCCAACGGCAATGAACAGCACTGGACGATCGGCGGTGTGGTCAACGCCACCGGCGTGGAAACCCGCGCCAACGCATTGCGCAATCCGTTGCTGCAGCAGCTGCAGGCCGAGGGCCTGGCACGCCCCGGCCCGCATGGGCTGGGCCTGGACAGCACGGTGCCGGGCGACCGCCTGCGCGCCGCCGGTGGCCAGCCGCAGGCGCGGCTGGGCGTGCTCGGCAGCCTGCGCATCGGCAGCCTGTGGGAAAGCCTGGCGGTGCCTGAACTGCGTCAGCAGGCGCAGGCGCTGGCCACCGAAGTGGTCGCAGGAGCCGCGACGGCGATGCCGTAAAATGGGGGCATGGATGTCTCCCACCTGCTTGATGGCCTGAACCCGGCCCAGCGCGAAGCCGTCTCCGCTCCCCCCGGCCACCACCTGGTGCTGGCCGGTGCCGGTTCCGGCAAGACCCGCGTACTCACCCACCGCATCGCCTGGCTGCATGAAGTCGATGGCGTGCCGACCCACGGCATTTTCGCGGTGACCTTCACCAACAAGGCGGCCGGCGAAATGCGCCACCGCATCGACGCCCAGCTGCCCCATGGCAGCCGTGGCATGTGGATCGGTACCTTCCACGGCCTGGCCAACCGCCTGCTGCGCCTGCACTGGCAGGACGCCAAGCTGCCCGAAGGCTTCCAGGTGATGGATTCGGACGACCAGCTGCGGCTGGTCAAGCGCGTGGTGCAGGCGCTGGAGCTGGACGACGGCAAGTACCCGCCCAAGCAGATCGCGTGGTGGATCAACGCGCAGAAGGACGAGGGCCGCCGCCCGCAGCACATCCAGCCCGAACCGCACGACGCGTGGCTGGAAACCATGCGCCAGGCCTACATCGAATACCAGGCACGCTGCGACCGCGCCGGCCTGGTCGACTTCGCCGAGCTGCTGCTGCGCGCGCATGAACTGCTGCGCGACAACCCGGCCCTGCTGGCGCATTACCGCGCGCGCTTCCGCGAAATCCTGGTGGACGAGTTCCAGGACACCAACGCCATCCAGTACGCCTTCGTGCGCGTGCTGGCCGGCGATTCCGGCCACGTGTTCGTGGTCGGCGACGATGACCAGGCCATCTACGGCTGGCGCGGTGCCAAGGTCGAGAACGTGCAGGGCTTCCTGCGCGATTTCCCGGGCGCGCAGACCATCCGCCTGGAGCAGAACTACCGCTCCACCGCCAACATCCTCGGCGCTGCCAACGCAGTGATCGCGCACAACCCGGACCGCATCGGCAAGCAGCTGTGGACCGACAGCGGCGACGGCGAGCCGATCGACCTGTACGCCGCGTACAACGAGATGGACGAGGCGCGCTACATCGTCGAGCGCGCCCGCCAGTGGGTGCGCGACGGTGGCAGCTACACCGAAGTGGCCGTGCTCTACCGCAGCAACGCGCAGTCGCGCGCGCTGGAAGAAGCGCTGCTGAGCGAGCAGGTGCCGTACCGCGTGTATGGCGGCATGCGCTTCTTCGAGCGTGCCGAAATCAAGGATGCACTGGCCTACCTGCGCCTGCTGTCCAACCGCAACGATGACGCCGCCTTCGAGCGCGCGGTCAACACGCCCACCCGGGGCATCGGCGACCGCACGCTGGACGAAGTGCGCCGCGAGGCGCGTGCGCAGGGCATTTCGTTGTGGGAAGCGACGATGCTGGTCACCCAGGGCAGCGCGCTGGCCGCACGTGCGCGCAATGCACTGGCCGGCTTCCTGGGGCTGGTCAACGAGCTGCAGGCGCAGACCGTGCACATGACCCTGGCCGAGCGCGTGGACCACGTGCTGGCCCGCTCGCAGCTGCGCGAGCACTGGAGCAAGGAAAGCCGCAATTCGCTGGACTCGGAATCGCGCACCGACAACCTCGACGAACTGGTCTCGGTCGCCTCGCGCTTCGTGCGCCGCGCCGACGACGTCGAGGAAGTGGGCGAGGACATGGACGAGCTGGTCGCGTTCCTGGCCTATGCCGCGCTGGAGGCCGGTGAAGGCCAGGCGCAGGCCGGCGAGGACGGTGTGCAGTTGATGACCCTGCACTCGGCCAAGGGCCTGGAATTCCCGCTGGTGTTCCTGGCAGGCATGGAAGACGGCCTGTTCCCCAGCGCACGTTCGCTGGAAGAAAGCGGGCGGCTGGAGGAAGAGCGTCGCCTGGCCTACGTCGGCATCACCCGCGCGCGCCAGAAGCTGGTGCTGAGCTACGCCGAATCGCGCCGCATCCACGGCCAGGACAACTACAGCCTGCCGTCACGCTTCCTGCGCGAGATTCCGCGCGAGCTGCTGCACGAAGTGCGCCCGAAGGTGCAGGTCTCGCGGCCGGCATCGATGGGCGCCAGCCGGGTGATGGGCCACGCCTCGATCGAGGCACCGCCGGTCAAGCTCGGCGCGCTGGTTACCCATCCCAAGTTTGGCGAAGGCATGGTGACCGACTACGAAGGCAGCGGCGCACACGCCCGCGTGCAGGTCGAATTCGCCGACGCCGGCAGCAAGTGGCTGGTGATGGCCTACGCCAACCTGACGGTGATCTGATCACCGTCGGGAGGCGGGATACCTGTAGAGCCGAGCCTATGCTCGGCTGCTTGTACCGGGAAAACCCAGCCGAGCATGGGCTCGGCTCTACAAACGCGGTCGGTCGTCAGCCGGTGGTGAACGTCTCTACGGCTGCCACCAACCGCGCTCGGTCCATCGCTTCTTCGTCCTGACGGTTGCGGATCAATACGTAGCGGCCATCCTCCGGCGACAACACCTCGATCACCTCATCGCGATAGTTGGTGATCTCGATGAAGCCGCTGCTCACTCCGTTGAGGTTGTCGATCTCGGCCATTAACGTCTCCAGGCTCACGATGGCGCCGTCCTTGTCCGTTCCGCCGCCAGTGCGGGGATTGTCGAAGTACACGCTTATCTTCGGCTGCCTGGTCCTATGCCAGTTGTTGACGTCAACGATGTGATGTGTGGACCATCTGAAATCCTCTGCTGATTCGTTGCCGTTGAACTCACACCGGAAGATTGGCAGGCATAGGAACAGCCCCGTGCGCTTCTCGATCCGATTCAGAAGCCCGTGATAGGTGCTGGGAACCGCCATCGCATGAGTGAACCCATAGGCGTTGGAAGGAATCTCGAAGATCGTTGGCCCATCATGTGAAAGATGGTGCGGTGCGTTCAGCACGACGCTGGTGGCGAATTCCGGATCATCGACATTCTTGGACGCGATCGCGAGGTCATGTCCCTTGGCGTTCCTCACGCAGCAATAGAGTACGTACGTCGCGACTACGTACTTGCAGAAGTAGCAGCCGTGGATTTCGGCCACCTCTCCGAACGTCGTTAACAGGTCATCCTTGGTGATCATGGGCATCTGGACGGTGGCAGAAGCACATGGTGGCCCCTTGAACGGTCATCCGACGATGCAACTTGTCTGAAAGCACCCTGTTGGTGTCAGAGCCCTTTTCCGTTGGAAAAGGGATCCGACCCCGATTAGGCTGCGGCCATGACCCGCAACGTGCTCTTCCTCTGCAGCCAGAACCGCCTGCGCAGCCCCACCGCCGAGCGGGTATTTGCCGATTGGCCGGGCATCGAGACCGCCTCGGCCGGGCTGCTGGCCGACGCCGAGGAGGTGCTCAGCCCCGAGCTGCTGCAGTGGGCCGACCTGGTGTTCGTGATGGAGAAGGCCCACCGCAACCGGCTGTCCAGCCGCTACAAGCCGTGGCTGAAGGAGAAGCGCGTGATCTGCCTGGATATCCCGGATGACTACGAGTACATGGACCCGGTGCTGGTGGAGCTGCTCAAGCGCAAGGTGACCCCGTTCCTGCGCTGACGGGCTGTTGTAGAGCCGAGCCCATGCTCGGCTGCTTCTGGCGCGAAAAGCAGCCGAGCATGGGCTCGGCTCTACAATAGGCGGCACTTCTTTCAGGACCGCTCCCATGACCGAACCCGCGCTGCACGTCACCGTGACGTTGAATGCCCGGCTGCAGCCCGAACATCGCCACGAACTGTTCGAGGACCCACTCGATGCGCTGCTGCAGGCGGCCAATGTCGGCGAGATCACCGGCGGCGGCACGGCGATGTCCGACCTGGGTGAGGTCGAATACGGCGATATCGAAGTGGCGCTGGTCGATGCCGATGGCGTGCCCAAGCTGATCGACCTGCTGGAGCAGCTGGGTGCACCGAAGGGCTCGAAGATCCAGGGCGCGGGTGAAGCCGATCGCAGCTTCGGCGTGACCGAGGGCCTGGGCATCTACCTGGATGGCCTGAACCTGCCGGACGAGGTCTACGAACAGTGCGATTCCAACCACGTGTTCGAGCAGCTGTCGGAGAACATCGACGGCCTGGGCGAGATCTGCAGCTGGTGGCAGGGCCCGAGCGAGACCGCGCTGTACATGTACGGCCAATCGTTCGAGGCGATGCGCGATGCGATTGACGGGTTCGTGGCCAGCTACCCGCTGTGCCAGAACGCGCGGATCGTGCAGATCGCCTGAAGGCGGGCCTGATGTAGAGCCGAAGGTAGCGGCAGGAGCCGCTGCCAACGTCGCTTGCGACGGCCCGAAGGGTGCCGGTCAGGACGACCGGCATAGCCAGGCTCGGCTGCTTTTCCCGCCAGAAGCAGCCGAGCATGGGCTCGGCTCTACAGAAGGGGGGCGGGCAAGCGGGTGGCGCGCACGGGCCCCTGCACAGCGCCGGATTGATCCTGCTCAAGGCGCAGCCTGCACATCCGGTGTGTAATGGTGTCGTTCCCATCTGGCAGATCGCCACGGAGCCCTACCATGTACAAGCGCATCCTGATTGCCACCGACGGGTCCGAGCTGGCCGACAAGGGCTTGGCCAAGGGCCTGGAGCTGGCCAAGGACCTCAATGCCGAGGTCGATATCGTGACTGTGTCCGAGCCGTGGGCCGTCGGCATGTACGACGCCATGGGCTGGAGCGTGGGCTACATGAACAGCCCGGAGTACAAGGCCGACCGCGAGGAAGGCGCGCAGAAGGTGCTGCAGCCGGCGCTGGCCAAGGCCGCCGAGCAGGGCATCACCGCCAACCCGGTGCACGTGCTGGACCGCTACGCGGCCGACGGCATCATCGAGACGGCGGCCGAGCGCAACAGCGACCTGATCGTGATGACCTCGCATGGCCGCCGGGGCGTGACCCGCGTGCTGCTGGGCAGCCAGACCGCCGAGGTGCTGGCGCGCAGCACGCTGCCGGTGCTGGTCATTCGCTGATTCAAGTGTTCCCGGGGAGGGGACCTGACGCCGGCCGCAGGATGCGCGCCGGCGTTGTTTTTTGTGGGGGCCGGGGTGGATCCACGCATGGCGTGGATCTACTGAGTTGCAGGTCTACTGAGTTGCAGGGATCCGACCCCGGTCACATCACCAGCTGTACAGCTTCCAGTACACCGGCGACACGCCATCCTTGTCGTTGTCGAATCGGCCATCGCCGTTCTTGTCGTACATGTAGAACGGGGCACCGCGCGACGGCGTCACCTTGACCATGCGCAGCTGGCCGGACACACGGTATTCCTCGATGACATCGCCGTTGTCCATAGTGCGCTTGGAGACATCGGCGCCCTTGACGTCCACCGGGGGAGCACCTGCGCCACCCATGCTGGCGCAGCCAGCGAGCAGGAGCAGGGAAGCCAGCATCAGGGTCTTCATCGGCAGGGGCCTTTGCCTGGAGAGAGCCCTGATTATGCCCCATCGCCAGGTGCGTGCCGTGTCGTCGCGGTGCAGGCACGGGCGCGTAGAATCGGCGCATGAGCAGATTAGTCCTGATCGACGGGTCCAGTTACCTGTACCGCGCGTTCCACGCGCTGCCGCCCCTGTCCAATGCACAGGGTGAGCCCACCGGCGCGCTGTTCGGCGTGGTCAACATGCTGCGTTCGACGCTGAAGGAGCGCCCGGCCTACGTCGCGTTCGTGGTCGATGCGCCCGGCAAGACCTTCCGTGATGACCTGTACGACCAGTACAAGGCCAACCGCCCGCCGATGCCCGATGAGCTGCGCAGCCAGGTCGAGCCGATGTGCCGCATCGTCGAAGCGCTGGGCATCAGCATCCTGCGCATCCCCGGCGTGGAAGCCGACGATGTGATCGGCACGCTTGCGCTGCAGGGCCTGGCGCAGGACCTGAAGGTGACCATCTCCACCGGCGACAAGGACTTCGCCCAGCTGGTGCGCCCGGGTATCGAGCTGGTCAATACCATGACCGGCAGCCGCATGGATTCCGACGCGGCGGTGATGGACAAGTTCGGCGTGCGCGCCGATCAGATCGTCGACCTGCTGGCGCTGATGGGCGACGCGGTCGACAACGTGCCGGGCGTGGAGAAGTGCGGGCCGAAGACCGCTGCCAAGTGGCTGGCCGAGTACCAGCACCTGGACGGGGTGATGGCGGCCGCGCCGACCATGAAGGGCAAGATCGGCGAGAACCTGCGCGCCGCGCTGGAGCGCCTGCCGCTGAACCGCGAGCTGGTGACCATCCGCACCGACCTGGCGCTCGAGGCCAGCCCGACCAGCCTGGCGCTGCGCGAGCAGGACGTGCCGGAGCTGACCGAACTGTATACGCGCTACGGCTTCACCCAGGCCCTGAAGGAACTGGGTGCGCCTGTGCCGGCGCCGGCAGCGGCCAGCGAGGCCACCCCGAGCCTGCGCGGTACCGCGGCCGGCTTCGCGCGGGGCAGCGCCGAGGCGCCCGCCGCCGGCACGCTGGATCCGGCACTGTCCGCGCCGGGTGAATACGAGACCGTTCTGACCGCCGAGCAGCTGCAGGCCTGGGTCGAGCGCCTGCAGCAGGCCGACCTGATCAGCTTCGACACTGAAACCGATGCGCTGGACGCTATGCGCGCGCGCCTGGTCGGCATCAGCCTGGCGGTCGAGCCGGGCAGGGCGGCCTACATTCCGGTGGGCCATGATTACCCGGGGGCTCCGGTCCAGCTGCCAGCGCAGCAGGTGCTGGACGCACTGCGCCCGGCGCTGCAGGACCCGGCGAAGAAGAAGCTGGGCCAGCATGGCAAGTACGACCTGCATGTGCTGCGCCGCCACGGCGTGGACGTGCAGGGCTACCACGACGACACCATGCTCGAGAGCTTCGTGCTCAACTCCACCGCCACCCGTCACGACATGGATTCGCTGGCCCTGCGTTACCTGGGCTACAGCACCGTCAAGTTCGAGGACGTGGCCGGCAAGGGCGCCAAGCAGATTCCGTTCTCGCAGGTGGGCATCGACGAAGCCAGCCGCTATGCGGCCGAAGACGCCGACATCACCCTGCGTCTGCATCGCGCGCTGCAGCCGCAGCTGCTGGCCGAGCCGGCGCTGGACAGCGTGTACCGCGACATCGAGATGCCGCTGGTGCCGGTGCTGGCCAGCATCGAAGCCAACGGCGTGCGGATCGACACCGACGAGCTGCGCCGGCAGAGCCAGGACCTGTCCTCGCGCATGCTGGCCGCGCAGCAGAAGGCCACCGAGCTGGCCGGCCGCAGCTTCAACCTGGATTCGCCCAAGCAGTTGCAGGCGGTGCTGTTCGACGAGTTGAAGCTGCCGGCGGTGGTGAAGACCCCGAAGGGCCAGCCCAGCACCAATGAAGAGGCGCTGGAGGCGATTGCCGACCAGCATGAACTGCCGCGGGTGATCCTCGACTACCGCGGATTGGCCAAGCTGCGCAGCACCTACACCGACAAGCTGCCGGAGATGGTCAATCCGGACACCGGCCGGGTGCACACCAGCTACCACCAGTCCGGCGCCGCTACCGGCCGCCTGTCCTCGTCGGACCCGAACCTGCAGAACATCCCGATCCGCACCGAGGACGGTCGTCGCATCCGCCGCGCGTTCATCGCCCCGGAAGGCTGCCAGCTGCTGGCCGCCGACTATTCGCAGATCGAGCTGCGGATCATGGCGCACCTGTCCGAGGACCCGGGCCTGGTGCGCGCCTTCGAGCAGGGTGCCGACGTGCACCGTGCCACCGCCGCCGAGGTGTTCGGGCGCACGCTGGAGGAGGTGACCCCGAACGAGCGCCGCGCCGCCAAGGCGATCAACTTCGGCCTGATGTACGGCATGAGCGCCTTCGGCCTGGCCCGCAACCTGGGCATCGACCGCGGCCAGGCGCAGGACTATGTGGCGCTGTACTTCAGCCGCTACCCGGGCGTGCGCGACTTCATGGAGCGGATGCGCCAGCAGGCCCGCGACCAGGGCTATGTGGAAACCCTGTTCGGCCGCCGCCTGTACCTGAACGACATCCACGCCCGCAACCAGGGCCTGCGTGCCGGGGCCGAGCGCGCCGCGATCAACGCGCCGATGCAGGGCACAGCCGCCGACATCATCAAGCGCGCGATGGTGGATGTGGACCAGTGGCTGCGCGACAGCGGGGCACCGGCACGGATGATCCTGCAGGTGCACGATGAACTGGTGTTCGAAACCGAAAGCAGTTTCGTCGAAGACTTGCGCTTGCAGGTGGTGGAACGCATGTCGCAAGCGGCCAAACTGCGGGTGCCGCTGGTGGTCGATACGGGCGTCGGCAGCAACTGGGATGAAGCGCACTGACCGCATTCCGGGCCGAAAACGACGTGAATTTGTTCATGAGTCGGGGGTTTCTGACTCGACCATGAATGTTGCCCCGATTGAATTTCATTAAATGGGGCCCCTTCACGAACCGTTAGTGTTCGGAGTGCTTCTATAACTCCCGACAGGCGCAATGCCTGTTGTGGATCTCTCCCATCCCCTGGAGCAGATCTCGGAACGGGGACTCCTCCCCAAGTGCCCGTTCCCCGGCCCCGTTGACCTCCCCCTGGTCAGCGGGGCTTTTTATTTGTGCCGATGGCATACCCCGGGCGCTGATGGGGCAGAGGGATCTGACCCCAGGTGCTAGGCTGGGCCACCGTTCCGCAGGGGAAGACCATGCCCGACCTGTTCGCCCTGGCCATGCCGTGGTGGGAATTCATCCTGCGCGCGGTGGTGGTCTACGTCGTGGTGCTGGGCATGGTCCGGCTGGGCGGCAAGCGGGCTCTGGGGCAGATCACGCCGTTCGACGTGCTGCTGATCGTGCTGCTGGGCAACGCGGTGCAGAACGCGCTGCTGGGCACGGATACCTCGCTGGGCGGCGGCCTGCTGCTGGCGGCGACCCTGATCCTGCTGAACTACGGGGTGGGCTGGCTCACCACCCGGAATCGGCGCATGGAGCGGTTGATCGAAGGAGAACCCACCGTAATCGCGCGCGATGGTCGCCTGTTCGAGGCGGTACTTCGGCGCGAGCTGATCAGCCGCGCCGACTTCGATGCCGCGCTGCGCCAGCAGGGCGGGCTGCAGATTGAAGATGTGCAGATTGCCCTGCTGGAGACGACAGGGCACATCACCATCATCGCGCGGAAGGGCAGCTGACCAGCGCCGAGCCCACGCCCCGCGCGACGACACCCCTCAGAGCCAGTCGCGCGGCACCAGGTAATCGGCCAGGCGCGATTCGGGGCTGCCGGGTTCGGGCGAGAAGCCGTATTCCCAGCGCACCCGCGGCGGCAGGCTCATCAGGATGCTTTCGCTGCGGCCACCGCTCTGCAGCCCGAACAGGGTGCCGCGGTCGTAGACCAGGTTGAATTCCACGTAGCGGCCGCGGCGGTACAGCTGGAACTCGCGTTCGCGCTCGCCATAGATGGCGTCCTTGCGCTGCTGCACGATCGGCAGGTAGGCGTCGAGGAAGCCATCGCCGACCGCGCGCAGATAATCGAAATCGCGCTCGAAGTCGCCGTGCAGGTCGTCGAAGAACAGACCGCCGACGCCGCGCGTTTCGTTGCGGTGGCGCAGGAAGAAGTACTCATCACACCAGCGCTTGTGCGCGGCGTAGCGTTCGTCGCCGAACGGTGCACACAGATCGCGTGCGACCCGGTGCCAGTGCTGCACGTCCTCGTCGAACGGGTAGAACGGGGTCAGGTCGAAGCCGCCGCCGAACCAGCTGGCCACCACTTCACCGTCGCGCTGCGCCTGGAAAAAGCGCACGTTGGCATGGGTGGTCGGCACGTACGGGTTGAGCGGGTGGAACACCAGCGACACGCCGGTGGCGCGCCAGGAGGCGCCCGCCAGTTCCGGGCGGTTGGCCGAGGCCGACGGCGGCAGGCGGCTGCCAGCAACGTCGGAGAAGCCGATGCCGGCCTGCTCGAACACCGCACCGTCGCGCAGCACGCGGGTACGCCCGCCACCGCCCTCTGCACGCTGCCACAGGTCTTCCTGGAAGCGGGCCCGGCCATCGACGGCCTCGATCGCCGCACAGATGCGGTCCTGCAGGTCGGTGAGGTAGGTGCGCACGCGCTCGAATTCATTCATGGCGCGTACTTTACCGCAGGGCCCGGGGAGGCAAGCCCCTTACTGCTTGTGGTTGGGGGTGCGTGGCGCCGGTCCGGTCTGATCCTCGTCCGCCGACTGCTCCTGGACAGCACGCTGCAAGGCCTGGCCGAAACCCAGCAAGCTCCAGTTGCGCGTCGCCAGCACGTCACATGCCACGTGGCGGCCACTGCCCTCGGCCTCGCAGACGGCCTCAAGCATGGGGCGGACGTCCACACTGCTGCTGTTCTCCATCACGCTGGCCAGGTTTTCACAGCCTTCGCGGATGCCGGCCTGGCACACCTTCTGGTAGTGCTGGCTGGCCTCGACCCACTTCCCGCCCAGCGCGGCGCGGCTGCCCAGCACATTGCAGCCCTGCATCCTGCCGGCCGCGCAGCAGGCTTCTGCTTCGCCGTCGACCGACGCGCGTGGGCAATCCTGCGGGAATGGGATTTCGTCGAACACCAGCGGTGCGCTGCACTGGGCACTTCCCGGCTGTCGCTGGAAGCGCTCAAAACGCATCGAATCGTCCAGCCCCAGCAGGTCACCGTTGGCCAACGGTTGCAGCACGTAGTCACCCCCCAGCTCGTGGCGCATGCGGATCTGGCCGTCCTGCACGCGTGCACGCACCCGCGAACCGTAGCCCACCTCCACCAGTCCACCATCGCCGAACGTCAGTTCGTCCAACAGCCCGCCGGAGGCCACGTAGTGGCCACAGGGCACGGCGCTGGCGGCCTGCGGCAACAGCTCCCCATCCAGCGCCCGCAGTGCAGCCGCCTGCCGGCAGGACGTCTCGTTGCCGCCTTCGCAGGCCATCTGCAACGCCGCCCTGCCGTCCTGCAGATTGCCGGCGGTCCACTGCAGGGTGGCAACCTCCATGCAGAAGTCACTTTCACCCACCTGCGTGCATAGGTCCTGCAGGCGCTGCAATCGCGCGTCGGACAGCGCAGGCTTGGCTGCAGGCGAGAACACTTCAACCATCTTGGCCGCCATCGAGGCCGTGCGGATGGCAGTGGCGACGGCCTCGACCAGCTCTGGCCGCTCTTCCAGGATGGCCATGCAGGCCTCGGTGTCGGCCGCAGGGTCATCCTTGCGACACTGGCGGGGGAAGTCCATCTCGGCCATCTCCTTTTCCATCGTGGCCTGTATCACCGCGATCTGTGCTTCGGTCGGTGTATCGCTGCCGGGGGCCTGGTCAGCCTCGCGATAGCGATCGGGCAGGCGCTGGCACAGAAATGGAACCCCTTCGGCACAGGCCGATTCCAGCGCCGTCAGGCTCAGCTCATGATGATGCCTGTCAAGGCAGCGCTGGGCATCTGCCAGGCAGCTGCCTGGCGCGTGCTCGACCGGGGGCAGGCACGCCGCTGGCTGGATCAGGCGGTAGCGCGTGTTGCCCTGCTGCAGGACGCGACCGCCACGCTGGACGTTCAGTCCAGATGCAACTCCGAAGGTGAGGTTGACGAGGCTCAGCTCGCCATCGATCTCTTGGACAACGAAGGGCCGATCAGAGATGTGCGTGTTCTTCGCCACCCCGCGGTCAGGCCCATCCACGCGCAGCTGGTTGCCACCGCCTTCGGCCGCGAATAGGCCACAGCGTGGCAGACCGGTTGCGGCCGCCTGCTGCGCCCAGGTCAGCAGCAACAAGGCAATGAAGGCCGGAATCAGGTGGCGTGGGGCTAAAGGAGGCATCTTGGAGCCAGGGCAGAAAGACGCGGGCCACGATAGCCAACCGCCACCGATCCGCAATCAAACCCGCTGGAACGCCTGTGCTGCGGTCACGGCGTCTGTGCCGGGCAGGTCGTTCGCGTCAAAAATGCCGGGAGCGAGAGCTCAGCGGAAGCGCGCGCGCACGTCGGGGCGCAGCAGGCGCCAGGCCAGCCAGCCCTGCAGGCCGAGAAGCACGAACGACATGCCGACCATGGTCAGCGTGATCAGCCAGCGTTTCAGCTGCAGCTCCTGCAGCAGGGCCGGGTCATCGGCCAGCAATGGGATGAGGTCGCGCATGAACACGTCCAGCCACCAGGCGACTGCGAAGTTGCTCAAGCCGCTCAACAGCAGCAGCACCACGAAGCTCCACAGGCCCCAGCGACGTTCACGCAGCAGGCCCCAGCTGGACACGGTCGAGGCCAGGCACAACAGCGCGACGATCATTGACGCGGCCACCGGGTGCGCCAGCAGCCAGACCAGACTGTGCAGCTGCTGGTGCTGCACTTCGCTTTCCACCAGGTGCCACAGCGCAAGGTGGTTCAGCGGCCACAGCACCAGTCCCTGCAGCACGAAGTAGATCGTCAGCAGCAGTGACAGCCAGAACGAGGCCTGTGCCACCGGGCGCACCCAGGCGTGATAGGCCGGGGACGGCGGCGAGGGGATCGACGGGATCGACATTGACATCCGATGTCCTTGCAGTCGGCGCCCGCCTGCTCAGCGGACCGTCACCCGGGTGGCGACCGCCGGCAGGATATGGTGTTCGCTCAAGGGTGCCAAGGGCAGGCCATGCGGCGGTTGCAGCGGCACCCAGGCCAGCTCGGCGATCTCGGCGCGCGCCTGCGGCGCACCGTCCACCTGCACCCACCAGGCCTGTGCCTGCACGCGGTGGCCGGGTTCGTTCACCGCCCAGTCCTCGAACGTGCCCAGCGCGATGGCGGCATCGGCGCACAGCTGTACCCCCAGTTCCTCGTCCAGCTCGCGGGCCAGCGCCTGCAGGGGCGCTTCGCCGGGTTCGGGCTTGCCACCTGGCTGGATGAAGCGGCGCGCACCGTGCTTGCGCACCACCAGCGCCTGGCCGCGGTCATCCAGGATGACCGCAGCCACGATCCGGATCGTGGCTGCGGCGTTGCTCACTTCAGGTTCTGCTCGAACAGCTTGAGGATGCGCTTGTACTGGTCCAGCCAGGAATCGGCACGCACGTAGCCGTGACGTTCCAGTGGGTACGGGGCGATCGACCAGTTGTCCTTGTGCAGTTCGATCAGGCGCTGGGTCAGGTTCACCGAATCCTGGAAGAACACGTTGTCATCCATCATGCCGTGGGCGATCAGCAGGTTGTCCTGCAGGTTCTGTGCATACTCGATCGGCGAGGAAACGCGGTACGCCTCCGGGTCGATGTCCGGGGTGTTGAGGATGTTGCTGGTGTAGCCGTGGTTGTAGTTGTGCCAGTCCACCACCGGGCGCAGCGCGGCGCCGGCCTTGAAGGTGCCCGGCGCACGGAACAGCGCCATGAAGGTCATGAAGCCGCCATAGGAACCGCCGTAGATGCCGGCGTGGTCGCGGTCACCCTGCTGGGTGTCGACCAGCCAGTCCAGGCCGTCCTTGTAGTCTTCCAGTTCCGGGTGGCCCATGTTGCGGTAGATCGCCGTGCGCCAGTCGCGGCCGTAGCCCTCGCTGCCGCGGTAATCCATGTCCAGCACGATGTAGCCCTTCTGCACCAGCAGGTTGTGGAACATCTGCTCGCGGAAGTAGGCCGGGTAGCGCTGGTGCACGTTCTGCAGGTAGCCGGCGCCGTGCACGAACATCACGATCGGGTACTTCTTCCCCGGTTCCTTGTTTTCCGGTTCGTAGTACTTGGCCCAGACCACGCCAGCACCATGCTTGGACGGCACTGCCACCAGCTTCGGCTGGATCCACTGGCGCGCCTTATAGTCGGCGGTGCGGGTGTCGGTCAGCACGCGTGCCTGGCCACCGGCACTGGGCAGCACGGCCAGCTGCGGCGGCAGGTAGGCGCCGGAGTAGCGCACCAGCAGCTGCTGGCCGTCCGGCGACAGCGAGAAATCCTCCACGCCGTTGAGGCTGGTCAGCTCGCGCACCTGGCGGCTGCCGGTGTCGACCGCGCAGACTTCGTAGTCATGCGGCGCCTGCTGGTTGCACAGGAAGTAGAAGCCCTTGCCATCGGCCGACGGCACCGGCGCCGAGGTTTCCCACTTGCCGCTGGTCAGCGCCTGCGGCTTGGCCGTGCCGGCCTGGGTATACAGGTGCGAGAAGCCCGATTCCTCGGACAACAGCCACAGCGTGCGGCCATCGGCCATCCAGCCGAAATCGTTGAAGCCCCAGTTGATCCAGGCGTTGTCGGTCAGGCGGTGGCGGTTCTGCACACGGCCGTCGGCAGCGTTGACGCTGATGATCCAGCGGTCCTTGTTGTCGTTGGCACGCAGCATCACCGCGGCCTGCTGGCCATCGGCGCTCCAGCGGATGCCGCCGCCCATGAAGTCGCTCATCACCTGCACGCTGCGCTCACCCTTCAGCGCGTCCTTGCCGGCCTTGCGGCGCAGTTCGGCCAGCGGGTCGGTGCTGATGCCCGGCAGGCTGGCCAGCGAGACCTTTTCGGCCTTGCCGGTGCGCACGTCCACGTACCACAGCGTGTGCGGCTCGAAGCCGTTGCGGCCGACGCGGGTGCGGGTGTCCTCGGTTTCCTCGTAGCCCGATTCGGTCACGTACAGCGGCATCTTGCTGGTGCGGCCGTCGTCGAAGTCCTTCGGCTTGGTCACCACGATCAGGTGGGTGAGGTCCGGCGACAGCACGCTGTCGGCGATCTCCACGTCGGCGCCCAGGTACACCGGGCCCGGCGCACGCGTCGGGTCGGCCTGGCGCCAGCGCTGGTCCTGGTCCTTCAATGCCTCGCGCTGCTCGCGGTCGCGGCGCAGGGTTTCCAGCGTGCGCAGCTGCTGGTCGCGCAGCACATCGGCCTTCGGCGGCGTACGCGGATCCTTTTCGGCCTTCAGGCCGGCCACCTGCTGCACGCCGCTGGCGGCGGTCCAGTGGAACCAGTTCTGGCCGACGCGCCAGATCACGCCATTGTCGGCGGCGAAGTTCACGTTGCCCGCGCGTTCGTTGCTGCGGGTGAGCTGGGTCAGCGCGCCACTGCGCAGGTCGCGCACGAACACGTCGCCATTGCGCACGAAGGCGCTGCGGCTGCGGCTGCGGTCATAGACCGGCTCGGCCACGTCCAGGGTGCCGCGCTGGTCATCGGCCACCTGCGCGGCCACGCCACCGGCCACCGGCTGGCGGAAGGTATCGCGCACCGGGCTGCCGTTGCGCTTGAGCTGGTACTCCACCTGCTGGCTGTTCCACGACCACCAAGCCTTCTCGACCGGCGGACCGATCCAGTCCGGGTCGGCCATCGCCTGTTCGATGGTGATCGGCGTCGGCGCGGCATGCGCGGCCGGTGCGGCCAGCACGGCCGACAGCAGGAGGGACAGGGGCAGCACTCGGGACATGGGCGGACGGCACCAGAAGAGGAAACCGGCCAAGGGTAGCAGCCGTCCGGGCCGGGGGCAGGGGCCACAGGTCATGGCAGCGGCATTGGCAAAGTGGCGCAACCGGTTGCCGTGGTCGCGCATCCATTCTCCTGAACCCGCATCATCCACCGAACAGGAGCCCGACCATGCAGGAATTGATCCCGATCACCCTCTTCATCTGCATCGCCTACGCGATCCACGCCATTGCCGATGCCCGCGCGCGTAGCAAGCTGGTGGCCCCGCACGTGCCGGAGGAAGTGATCCGCTCGCTGGCCGTGCTGGAAGAAGAGCGCCGCCGCCAGGGCGCGCTGCGCTGGGGCATCAGCTTGGTCAGCTTGGCCGTGGCGATGGGCCTGCTGGAGGCGATCGGTGCACGCGAGCTGACCTTCGGCGCCGCCGCTGCGATGGTCGGCAGCGCCGGCCTTGGCCAGCTGCTGGCCTGGCACTTCACCCGCCCTGCCGCGCGCAAGGGCTGAGCCAGGACATGCCACGGGCACAGGGGGCGCCCCGCGCATGAGCCTGCTCGGCGAAGCGCTGTCGGCACTTCGGGGCCGTCGCCGCCACGATGCAGCGGCGACGGCGGCACCCGCTGCACCGCTGGATGCGGACCAAGCCTTGGTGCGGGCCATCATCGATGGCTCGCAGGCGGCGTTTTCGCAGCTGGTCGAGACCCATCAACGCACCTGCGCGCATGTGATCGGGCGCATGGTGGGCGACCGTGATCAGGTGGCCGACCTGCTGCAGGAAACCTTCCTGGCCGTGTTCCGCCAACTGCACCGGTTCCGCTTTGAATCTTCGTTGCGTACCTGGGTTTCGCGGGTGGCCTACACCACCGCGCTGCAGCACCTGCGCCGGCGGCGGCTGGAGGCGCAATGGATGGTGGCGGTGGAGGTGCCGGAGGAACTGGGGATCGGCGATGAAGGGCCGGGGCCGGCTGAACTGAGCGAGGCGCTGCAGGCTGGTCGCCATCTTGGCGAGGCGCTGGAACGGCTGAGTGCACCGCAGCGGCTGATCGTCGGCCTGCATTACCTGGAGGATTTCGATCTGGCCGAGATCGAGCAGGTGACCGGACTGGCACGCGGTACCATCAAGAGCCACCTGCACCGCGCGCGCCAGGTCCTGAAGCAGGAACTGACGCGGCATGCCACTGCCGGAGAGCTGCTGTGAACCCACCCACCGACCCTCGCGATGCGGAAGAGCGCGCGCTGGCGCAGGCGTTGCGTGAGCAGGCTCAGCAGGAACAGACACCGAATGTGAGCGAGGCGCTGCAGAAGCGCATTGCCGCTGAGTCGCGCGACAGCGGCGTGGGCTATGTGGTGGTGCAGGTGCTGTTGTTTGGCGCGCTGTTGGCTGCGGCGGCCTGGTACTTCTGGCACTGATTGAAGATCAAACCCGGGGCCCTTTATGGAGCCGCCGTGCCTCAAGCCCGATCGAAACCTTCTGCAACCCGTCCACGGGGACCACTTGGATCATCCCTTCGATTTTTCGATATCTTCAGGATTCAGATCGATGCTCCTCGACTTCCATTCATCCAGCTGAATCTGGCTGAGGAACGCCCTGATCAGCGGATGATTATCAATCTCTGCTCGGACCTCCGTCGTGACCAGCAGCGTTTGTCGTGTTGGACCCTGCTGATCGATCATCTCATCGGTCACCACTTCCTCGACGACGAATCTTTCGAACTCCTCAGGGATGAAGTCAAGCGATTCTGAAGATTCATCGGTCAGGAAAAGCACCAGTGAATCCAAGGCCAGAACGAACGCCTCGCCTTTATTGTCAGCGGCTGAAACACCGTACTGGTCGAGTGGAACGGCGTTCTCGAGATAGAGATGGGTCTCGCTCATTAGACGTTGTGAAGGCATGTCGCCAGTCGCAACCAAGTTCCACAACGAATCCAGAAAGTTGCGCGCTGGCTGCTCTTGGAAAATCGATGAGGCTGAGAAGCCAAGGTAGAGCCTTTCGGTGGAGTAAAGCGCGCGCAGAAGCTCACGGCGTTGGGAAGTTGTGATCATTGGTTCTCTAAATGATTTGGCTGATTTTGGCGATGTTTCGTGAGGAACCGGCGAAAGTTGCAGTGCTGCCTGCCGAACTCGGCCGACTGCAGTCAGCAACCCAAGACGGCAAGAAGCTCTCACGTCAAAGGACCCGCAGATATGCAACGAGTTGCAATTGGTCCGGCCCATCTGAAATTGGACCCTTCCCTGAGCCGGTCCACCTGCGACAAAGTGAAGCAGCGCGTCACCCGGTCGCATCCCACCTTAACGAAATCCTCCTAAAGTGGTCCGGTATCCCACCTCACAGGCAGGAGGCGTCCCTTGGACGCGTTGTTGTTGTCCCGGATCCAGTTCGGATTCGTCATCAGTTTCCATGTGCTGTTCCCCGCCTTCACCATTGGCACGGCCAGCTGGCTGGCCTTCATCGAATGGCGCTGGCTGCGCACGAAGTTGCCCGTGTGGCGCGAGCTGTATTTCTTCTGGCAGAAGATCTTCGCGGTGTCGTTCGGCATGGGCGTGGTCAGCGGCATCGTCATGGCCTTCCAGTTCGGAACCAACTGGCCACGGCTGAGCGAGGTGGCCGGCACGGTCATCGGCCCGCTGCTGACCTACGAAGTGCTGACCGCGTTCTTCCTGGAAGCCAGCTTCCTCGGCGTGATGATGTTCGGCTGGGGCCGGGTTTCGCCGCGCCTGCATTTCCTGTCCACCTGCATGGTGGCGCTGGGCACGCTGTTCTCCACGTTCTGGATCCTGTCGTCCAACAGCTGGCTGCATACGCCGGCCGGCTACGAGATGGTCAACGGCATCGTGCATCCGGTGGACTGGTGGCAGGTGGTGTTCAACCCCTCGTTCCCCTATCGCCTGGCGCACATGGCGCTGGGTTCGTTCATCACCACCTGTTTCGTGATCGGTGGTGTCGGTGCGTGGTACCTGCGCAAGGGCACGCATGTGGAAGCGGGCCGGCGCATGCTGGTGGCAGCGGTGGCGTTCGCGGCACTGACCGTGCCGGTGCAGATTTTCGTCGGCGACATGCATGGCCTGAACACGCTCAAGCACCAGCCGATGAAGATCGCGGCGATGGAAGCGCACTGGCATGAAACCAAGGAGGGCGAGGGCGTACCGCTGGTGGTGTTCGCGCTGCCGAACGAGAAGGAAGAGCGCAATGATTTCGAAGTTGCCATCCCGAAGCTGGGCAGCGTGATCCTCACCCACAGCCTGGACGGCACCTTCGATCCTCTCACCTCGGTACCCGCCAGCGAGCGGCCGCCGGTGACGCCGGTGTTCTTCGCCTTCCGGATCATGGTCGGGCTGGGCACGCTGATGCTGCTGCTGGCCTGGGTGTCAGCGTTCCAGTTGTGGCGGAAGAAGCTGCTGGATTCGCCGTGGCTGCTGCGCGGCTGGAACTGGATGCTGCCCAGCGGTTTCATCGCGCTGCTGTCGGGTTGGTTCGTTACCGAGATGGGGCGCCAGCCGTGGGTGGTGTATGGCGTGCTGCGCACCGCTGATGCGGTGGGCCCGCAGAGCGCGTGGATGACCGCGCTGTCGCTGGGCGTCTACGTGGTCGGCTACGCCTTCGTGTTCGGCTGGGGCATCTGGTACCTGGTGAAGATCCTGCGCCACGGACCGCGTCCGCACGATGATGGGCCATCGCTGGACCACGGCAGCCACACCCCGGCACGCCCGCTGTCGGCGGCCGACGAACCGCTGGAGGAGCGCTGACATGGACCTGATGACCTGGCTGCCGGTGGCGTGGTTTGCGGTGATCGGCTTCGGCGTGCTGATGTACGTGATGCTGGATGGCTTCGTGCTCGGCATCGGCATCCTCGCCCCGTTTGCCGAGGACGAGGAGCAGTTGGACCTGATGATGAACACCGCCGCGCCGATCTGGGACGGCAACGAGACCTGGCTGGTACTGGGCGGCGCCGGGCTGCTGGCGGCGTTCCCGAAGGCCTATGCGGTGCTGTTGTCGGCGCTGTACCTGCCGGTGCTGTTGCTGGTGGTGGCGCTGGTGTTCCGCGGCGTGGCCTTCGAGTTCCGCTTCAAGGCGCATCGATCGCGCCGGCTGTGGAGCGTGGCGTTCGGCCTCGGTTCGCTGCTGGCGACCTTTGCCCAGGGCGTGATCCTCGGCACCCTGGTGCAGGGCATCCCGCTGGTGGACGGCGTCTACCAGGGCGGCGCATTCACCTGGTTCAGCCCGTTCGCGATGCTGACCGGTGCTGCGTTGGTGGCTGGCTATGCGTTGTTGGGCAGCACCTGGCTGATCCTGAAGACCGAAGGGCGCGTGCAGGCGCTGGCCCGGCAGATGACCCGGCCGCTGGTGGTGGCGGTGATCGCGGCGATGGGCCTGGTCAGCAGCTGGCTGCCGTTCCTCGATTCGCGGTTGATGGCGCGCTGGTTCAGCGACGGCAACTTCTGGTGGCTGTCGCCGGTGCCGCTGTTGACGCTGGCGGTGGCCGCCGCGCTGTGGCGCAGCGCGACCCATCCGCGCCGCGACCTGCCGCCGTTCCTGCTCAGCCTGGCCTTGTTCGTGCTTGGCTTCCTCGGCCTGGTGCTGGGCATGTGGCCCTATCTGCTGCCGCCGTCGATGACCCTGTGGCAGGCCGCCGCGCCGGCCTCCTCGCTGGGCTTCAGCCTGGTCGGCCTGGTCATTCTGCTGCCGGTCATCCTCGGCTATACGGCGTGGTCGTACCGGGTGTTCCGCGGCAAAGTGCGCGCCGATAGCGGTTACCACTGATCGATTGAAGCGGGGCCCGCTGGTGCCGGGCCCCCTGTTGTGGAATGTGAAATCTGCACACCCCGGGCGGGACGTGCTAGCGTGCGCTCCTTTCCGGCAGCCAGGGGGGCAGCCGGCGACGTCCTGGACGGACGCACGGCTGCAGGAACGGGGGGCCGCCGCGCGTCGCCGTAATGGCTCGTGCCTATCGTTCTCCCGTTGAAGCACCTTCGCTAATGATCGAATTCTCCATCGTCGACTGGGCTGCCTGGGCGCCCGGCCTGAGCGAGCGTAGCCAGTGGCTGGGCTGGGCCGATGCGCCGTATCCGCCGGTTGGCGAAGACACGCCGCCGCTCGCCGAAATCCCGGCAATGCAGCGCCGCCGAATCGAGCGGCTGGGCCGGATGGCGATCCAGGCTGCCTGCTGGTGCGAGGACGGGCAGGGCGCTGACAGCCAGGTGCCGCTGGTGTTCGCCAGCCGCCACGGCGACGTGGCCCGTTCGATGGAGCTGCTGGGGGCGCTCGCCAGCGATCAGCCCCTGTCACCGACGGGGTTCGGCCTGTCGGTGCACAACGCGATCGCTGCGTTGTACTCGATCGCGCGCGGTCACCGCGGCAACTACCTGGCGCTGGCCGCCGGCCAGGCCACGGTCGAGACCGCCTGCCTGGAAGCGGCCGGTCTGCTCGCCGATGGCGCCCGCGAAGTGCGGGTGGTGGTCTATGAGTCGCCGCTTCCTGAAATTTACGCGACGTTTGCCGACGAACCTGACCCGTTCTTTGCATGGTGCTGGCGTTTGACCGCTCCGGCAGAGGGCCGGCCGACGCTGTCGCTGCAGTGGCAGCCGGCCGACGGCCAGGCCAGCACTGCGCCCGGCCTGCTGCCGCATGCGCTGGACCTGCACCGGTTCCTGTTGTCCGGCGCGCTGGCACTGGAACACGTGGCCCACGGCCAGCGCTGGTGCTGGAGCCGCCGTGGCTGAGCTGCTGCGCCGCCTCGACCATGCCTGGCGTGTGTTTGGCACTGGCCTCAGCTTCGTCGCGTTTGGCCTGGGCGGGCTGCTGCTCGGCGTTCTGGTGATGCCGGTGTTGCTGCTGATGCGTGATCCGGTGGCGCGGCGCCGCCGTGCCCGGCGCGTGGTCCAGGTCGCGTTCGCCAGCCATCTGCGGCTGATGCGCGGGCTGGGGGTGATGACCTACGAGATCGAGGGCGGCGAACGCCTGCAGCGCGACGGCCTGCTGGTGCTGGCCAACCACCCGACCCTGATCGACGTGGTTTGCCTGATCTCGCTGCTTCCCAACGCCGACTGCGTGGTCAAGCGGGCGGTGGCCTGCAACCCGTTCATGCGCGGCCCGGTGCGGGCTGCCGGCTACATCTCCAATGACGATGGCGCCGGCCTGGTCGATGACTGTGTGGCCGCAGTGCGCGCTGGAGGCACCCTGGTCATCTTCCCGGAAGGCACCCGCAGCGTGCCGGGGCAGCCACCGCGGCTGCAGCGCGGGGCCGCCAACATCGCCGTACGGGGCCGCATCGACGTCACCCCGGTGCGGATCACCTGCAGCCCGCCAACGCTGACCAAGGGGCAGAAGTGGTATCGTGTCCCCTCACGTCGCTTTCACGTTCGGCTGCAGATCGGCGAAGATATCCCGATCGCGCCATTTCTGGCCGAAGACGACTCGCCAAGGGGGGATGCCTTGGCGGCCCGTCGCGTCACCGAGCACCTTTCTCGTTATTTCGACCTGTCTGGAGATCCGAACCGTGCAAGCACTTGAGCACGAGATCAAGGAATTGATCATTTCCTCCCTTTCGCTGGAGGACATCACGCCGGAGGACATCGATCCGACCGCGCCGCTGTTCGTCGAGGGCCTCGGCCTGGATTCGATCGACGCGCTGGAGCTGGGACTGGCGCTGCAGAAGAAGTACGGTGTCAGCCTCTCGGCCGATTCGGAAGAAACCCGTCGCCATTTCTCCAGCGTGCGCGCGCTCGGCGAGTTCGTCGCCGCCCGCCAGTCGTAACGGCGCCAGGAATTGCCATGACCAAGAATGAACTGTTCGAACGCATCGTCAGCATCCTGACCGACAGCTTCGAGATCGAAACGGCCCGGATCACCCCGGAAGCCCGCCTGTACGACGACCTGGACATCGACAGCATCGATGCGGTGGACCTGATCGTGCAGCTCAAGCCGCTGCTCGGCCGCAACCTGCAGCCGGAAGCGTTCAAGGCCGTGCGTACCGTGCAGGACATCGTCGATGTGGTGCACAGGCTGCTGCCGGACCAGGCAGCCGCCTGACCGCAGCGCCGACGGCTCCACCATGGCACGCGCACGCACGGTCGTGGTGGCTGCGATCTCGCTGGCCTACCCGGTACTGGTGTACCTGGCGATGGGTCGTTTCGAGCCACGCTGGCTGTCGCTGCTGCTGTTCACCCTGGCCCTGCTGCGCGCGCTGAGTTCGCGCCAGCCGCTGTGGTGGGCCGCAGCGGCGGGCACCGGCCTGCTGGCGGTACTGGCTACCGTGCTCAACCAGGCCCTGCCACTGAAGCTGTACCCGGCGCTGGTCAATGCGGTGATGCTGGCAGTGTTCGGCACCAGCCTGCGCTTCGGGCCACCGCTGGTGGAGCGCCTGGCGCGGCTGCAGGAGCCGGACCTGCCCCCGTTCGCGGTGGCCTATACCCGACGCGTCACCCAGGTGTGGTGCGGGTTTTTCGTTCTCAACGGCAGCCTGGCCCTGCTGACCGCGCTGTACGCGTCGGACCGGGCCTGGATGCTCTACAACGGATTGTTGGCGTACGTCATGATGGGCGTGTTGTTCGCAGGTGAGTGGCTGGTGCGGCGGCGGGTGAAGGCGGCGCACGCGCATGGCTGAGTGGATTGCCCTGGACCGGCTGCTGCTGGAGGCGCGGCCGCAGCGCAATGTTGGCGTCTGCGATGGCGAGGTGATCGACCACGCCCGCTTCCGCCAGCGCGTGCTGGGCTGGCGCGCCGCCTTTGCGGCGGCCGAAGGCCGCGACTGGGCCCTGTACTTCGATGACGCCGTGGCCTTCGCGGCGGCGCTGTTCGGTGCCTGGCATGCCGGCAAGCGGGTGTTCCTGGCGGCCGACAACCTGCCGGCCACGCTGCAGGCACTGCAGCCGCAGGTGAGCGGTTTCGCGGGTGATGTCAGCGCCGACTACCACCCGCTGGCGGCACTGGACACCACGGTGGACGATGAACTGCAGGCGCTGGACGAGCGCGCCTGCGAGCTGTGCGTGTTCACCTCCGGCAGCACCGGCCAGCCCAGTGCGATCGGCAAGCGCCTGGACCAGCTGGCGCGCGAGGTGGAGGCGCTGCAGGCCGCGTTCGGCGCGCAGATGGAGAGCGTGCAGGTCCATGGCACGGTATCCCACCAGCACATCTACGGCCTGCTGTTCCGCGTGCTGTGGCCGTTGGCCGCCGGCCGCCTGATCCATCCACGCCGGTTCTTCCATGAAGACCTGGTGGGTGCGCTGGCCGGTACCGACACGGTGCTGGTGGCGACGCCAGCCCACCTCAAGCGCCTGCCCGAGCAGCTGGACTGGGCCAGCCTGCATGGCCGCCTGCGCGCGGTGTTCTCCTCCGGCGGCCCGCTGCCGGAAGAAGCCGCACGCCAGGTGCGGCAGTGGCTGGGTGTGGCGCCGACCGAGGTTTACGGCAGCAGCGAAACCGGTGGCATCGCCTGGCGCCGCTGGGACACCGAGCTGCCACCGTGGCAACCGTTGCCGGGCGTGCAGTGGCGCATCGAGGATGGCTGCCTGGCCGTCGCCTCGGCGCATCTGGAAACCCTCGACTGGTGGCGTACCCAGGACCGCGTGGAAGCGTTGGCCGATGGCCGGTTCCGCCTGCTGGGCCGGGCCGATCGCATCGTCAAGATCGAAGAACGCCGCGTCTCGCTGGATGCACTGGAGCGCGCGCTGCGCGAAGACGCCGAAGTGGACGACGCGCGCGTGCTGGTCCTGCCCGGCCAGCGCGAGCAGCTGGCGGCCGTGGTGGTACCGGCTGACCGGGCGCTGCTGGCGGGTGGTGACACCGCGCGCCGCGCCCTGGGCCAGCGCCTTGGCGCGCGCCTGGCGCACGCGCATGACGCAGTGACCCGGCCGCGCCGTTGGCGCCTGGTGCAGGCGCTGCCGATCAATGCGCAGGGCAAGGTAACCCAGGCGGCGCTGGCAGCGCTGTTCCAGCCACTGATGCCGGTGCCGGTCTGGGACCGCCGCGACGCCGCCAGCGCCACCCTGCGCATGACCCTGGACCCGACGCTGCGGCCGTTCCAGGGCCACTTCCCCCAGGCAGCGATCCTGCCCGGCGTGGCGCAGCTGGATTGGGCGGTGCGTTTCGGCCGCCAGGTGTTCGCAATGCCGGCAGCGTTTCTGCGCATGGATGCGGTGAAGTTCCAGCATGTGGCCCGCCCCGGCGATGAGCTGACCCTGCAGCTGGACTGGGATGCCGCACGCAGCGCGCTGGCCTTCCGTTACACCTCCAGCCATGGTGTGCATGCCAGCGGCAAAGTGGTCTTCGCCGATGCGGACTGATCCGGCCGTTGCCGGTGCCGCATTCGCGCCACTGGTGGTGATTCCCGTCTACGACCACGAGCACGCCATCGCGGCGGTGCTCGACGGCGTGCAGGCCGCGGGACTGCCCTGCCTGCTGGTCGACGATGGTTCGCACGATGGGTGCGCGGCGGTGCTGCGCGCGCTGGCACAACGCCAGGGTGTCGACCTGCTGCGCCTGGACGTGAACCAGGGCAAGGGCGGGGCAATGCTGGCCGGTTTCGCCGAGGCCGGCGCGCGAGGCTACAGCCACGTGCTGCAGATCGATGCCGACGGCCAGCATGATACGGCTGACCTGCCACGCTTCATCGAAGCCGCGCGCCTGCACCCGGGTGCAGTGATCTGTGGCATTCCGGCCTACGACGCCAGTGTTCCCAAGGCGCGCCTGTACGGTCGCTACGCCACCCACATCTGGGTCTGGATCAACACGCTGTCGCTGCACCTGCGCGACACCATGTGCGGCTTACGCGTGTATCCACTGCCGCCGGTGCTGCGCCTGATCGGTGAAGAGACCATCGGCCGGCGCATGGATTTCGATACCGAAATAATGGTGCGCCTGTACTGGCGCGGGCTGCCGGTCGAGCACCTGGCCACGCGCGTGACCTATCCTGCCGATGGCGTGTCGCACTTCGATGTGTGGCGCGACAACGTGCGCATCAGCCGCATGCATACCCGTCTGTTCTTCGGCATGCTCTGGCGCGCGCCGCGCCTGCTGTGGCGCCGCCTGCGGGGGCAGCGCTGAGATGACGGCCGCGCAGGGCGCCCCACACTGGGCCGACATCGGCGAATCCACCTCGGTGGCCGGCGTGCTGTTCCTGTGCTGGGTGCACCGCTGGTTCGGGCGCTGGCCGTTCCGCCTGTGCGTGTGGCCGGTGGTGGCCTGCCATTGGCTGGGCAACCGTGTGGGGCGACAGGCCTCGATGCAGTACCTGCAGCGGCTGCAGGCGCACAGCGGCGTGCTCGGCCACGCGCCGAAACGGCGTGACAGCCTGCGCCACTTCTTTACCTTCGCCGACACGATGCTGGACAAGATCCTCGGCCTGGGCGGGCGCTACCCGGCCGAACGCATCCACCTGCACCGCGACCTGGTGCTGCAGAAGATCGCGCGCCGCGAGGGCGGGCTGATCCTCACCGCGCACATCGGCTGCCTGGAGCTGTGCCAGGTGCTGGCCGAGCAGGTGCCGGGATTCCGCATCACCGTGCTGGTGCATACCGCACACGCGCAGCGCTTCAACCGTCTGCTGCAGCGGCTGGACCCGCTGGCGGCGGTGGAACTGGTGCAGGTGACCGAAATGGGGCCGGCCACGGCGGTGATGCTGGCCGAGCGCGTTGCGGCGGGGGGCTTCGTTGCCATCGTCGGCGACCGCACGCCGGTACAGGGTGGCCGCAGCGTCACCGCCGATTTCCTGGGCCACCGCGCGCCGTTCCCGATCGGCGCCTATGTGCTCGCCGCCGCGCTGGGCTGCCCGGTCTACACCATGGCCTGCCTGCACCAGGGCGACGGCTATCGGGTGGCATTCGAACAGTTCGCCGAACGCATCGTGCTGCCGCGTGGCTCGCGCGACGCCGCGCTGGCCGAACAGGCACAGCGCTTCGCGCGCTGGCTGGAACTGCAGGTCATCCAGTCCCCGTTGGACTGGTTCAATTTCTTCCCCTTCTGGGATCAGGCTCCGCATGACGACTGACGCCGTACCCGTGTGCCGCTTTGGCGATGCACCGTTGACCATCGAAGACGTGGTTGCCCTGGCCCAGCGCCAGTGTGAGGCCGCACTGAGCGACGCGCCGGCATTCCGCGCGCACATCCAGCGCGGCGCCGACTTCCTCGACCGCCTGCTGCGCGAGGACGGCGTGATCTACGGTGTAACCACCGGCTATGGCGACTCGTGCACGGTGAACATCCCGCCGGCACTGGTGGCTGAACTGCCGCACCACCTGTACACCTACCATGGCTGCGGCCTGGGCCGTTACCTGGACCCGGTCGAGACGCGTGCGGTGCTGGCCGCGCGCCTGGCGTCGCTGGTGCGCGGCATGTCCGGTGTCAGCCTGCCGCTGCTGGAAGGCCTGGCCACGCTGCTGCAGCACGACGTGCTGCCGATGATTCCGGCCGAAGGCTCGGTCGGTGCCAGTGGCGACCTGACCCCGCTGTCGTACGTGGCGGCAGTGCTGTGCGGCGAACGCGAGGTGCTGCACGAGCGCCGCGTGCAGCCGGCGGCCGAGGTGCTGGCGAAGATCGGCATGACCCCGCTGAAACTGCGGCCGAAGGAAGGCCTGGCGATCATGAACGGCACCGCGGTGATGACCGGCCTGGCCTGCCTGGCCTGGCAGCGCGCCGATTACCTGGCCCGCATGGCCACGCGCCTGACCGCGTTCAACGTGCTGGCCAGCGACGGCAACGCGCACCACTTCGACGAAACCCTGTTCGCGGCCAAGCCGCACCCGGGCCAGGGCCGCATCGCCGCGCGCCTGCGCAGCGACCTGCACAGCGAACGCCCGCCGCGCAATGAACAGCGCCTGCAGGACCGTTACTCATTGCGCTGCGCGCCGCACGTCATCGGCGTGCTGGAAGACAGCCTGCCGTTCCTGCGCCAGCTGATCGAAACCGAGCTGAACAGCGCCAACGACAACCCGCTGATCGATGCCGATGGCGAGCGGATCCTGCACGGCGGCCACTTCTACGGCGGCCACATCGCGCTGGCGATGGACACCCTGAAGAACACCGTGGCCAACGTTGCCGATCTGCTCGACCGGCAGCTGGCGCTGGTGGTCGATGCCCGCTACAACCATGGCCTTCCGGCCAACCTGTCGGCGGCCACCGGCCCGCGCGCGGCCATCAACCATGGCCTGAAGGCGCTGCAGATCAGCGTTTCGGCCTGGACCGCCGAAGCGCTGAAGCAGACCATGCCGGCCAGCGTGTTCTCGCGCTCCACCGAGTGCCACAACCAGGACAAGGTCAGCATGGGCACCATTGCCGCGCGCGACTGCCTGCGCGTGATCGAGCTGACCGAGCAGGTGGTGGCCGCGATGCTGATCGCTGCCCGCCAGGGCCTGGCGCTGCGCGAACGGGTTGGCCTGAATGCGCAGCTGCATGGCAGTCTGGCCGACATGTACGCCGACCTGGGGCAGCGCATCGCCCTGGTCGAAGAAGACCGCGCGCTGGATCGCGAACTGCGGGAACTGCTGGTGGAGATCCGCGCGCAACGTTGGGAGCTGTACGCCGGTGAATGAGGCCATCGAACGGGTTGGCGAAATCGCGTTGACCCCTGCCTTCCATGACTGCGATCCGATGAACGTGGTCTGGCATGGCAACTACTTCAAGTACTTCGAGATCGCGCGCTGCGCGCTGCTCGGGCGCTACAACTACGACTATCCGCAGATGCTGGAATCGGGCTACCTGTGGCCGGTGGTCGATGCGCGGGTGAAGTACGTGCGGCCGCTGCTGTTCAACCAGGCCCTGCGCGTGGTCGCGCGCATCGTGGAATGGGAGAACCGGCTGAAGATCGAGTATGAAATCCTCGATGCGGAAAGCGGCCAGGTGCTGACCCGCGCGATGACCATCCAGGTCGCGGTGGACGCGGCCAGCAAGGAAATGCTGTACCAGTGCCCGCCGGTACTGTGGGAACGCCTGGGAGTGCCTGCACCGTGAACACCCTTGTCCGTCTTTCCAGCGCGCTGCTGTGCGCGCTGATCTTCGTTGCCGCACCGCAGGTGCAGGCGGCCGACCCCGCCATTGATGCGATCACCCAGGCGGTGGCGCGGCCGGACGTGCTGCGTGGCCAGTTCAGCCAGGAAAAGCAGGTCAGCGGCTTCAGGAACCCGCTGCGCTCGCAGGGCCAGTTCGTGGTCGCGCGCCAGCATGGCGTGATCTGGACCACGCTCAAGCCGTTCCCCTCCGAAGTGGTGGTCACCGCCGACCGCATCCTCAGCCGCCAGCGCGATGGCAGCACCCGTGTCGAGCTCGATGCACGGCAGCAGCCGGCGATGCGTTCGGTGAACGCGATCATGTTCGCGCTGATGAGTGGCGACGTGCAGGCGCTGTCCGGCCAGTTCAACGTGGCGGCCAGCCGTGAAGGGCAGGGCTGGCGGCTGCGGCTGACGCCGAAGTCGGCGATGCTGGCCAAGGCCTTCCAGTCGCTGACCCTGCAGGGCGACCGCTACGTGCGCCAGGTCGAGATCGTCGAGGCCAACAAGGACCGCACGCAGATCCAGTTCAGCGCGTTGAGCGAGGCCCCAGCTACGCTCAACTCCGACGAGGCCCGCCGTTTTGAGTGAGGCCGTGGCATCGAACGCACCGGACCGCCTGCGGCGCTGGTGGCACTGGCTGGGCATCGCCTGGCTGGTGTTGCTGCTGGCGCTGGGCGCACAGCAGTGGCAGCTGTGGAGCCAGCAGTCGCGGATCGACACCGACATCCTTGCGCTGCTGCCGCAGGATGCACATGACCGCCTGTTGAGCGATGTCACCCGGCGCATCGCCGATGGCAGTTCGCGGCAGGTGGTGGTACTGCTCGGCAGCCAGGACGGTGCCGCCGCCAAGCGCGCGCAGTCCGCGTTCGCTGCGGCCATGGCCAAGGACGCCGATCACGCGTTGCTGGTGCCCAGTGGTTCCATCGAGGGCTGGTTCGATGAGGCGCGCGCGTTCTATGCGCCGTACCGTGACCGGCTGCTGACGCCGGCCCAGCGCGAGCAGTTGAAGGGCAGCGAGCCGGGCGCGCTGGCGGAGCAGGCGTTGGCTGCGCTGTATGGTCCGATGGGCGCCCCACGCCTGACCGATTGGCGCCAGGACCCGCTGTCGCTGTGGCCGCAATGGTGGCAGCAGCAGGCGCAGGGCTCGGGGTTGCGGCTGGGCGATGACGGCCTGCTCGAAGCCGAGGGCAGGCATTGGGCCGTGCTGCAGTTCGATACACCTGGTTCGGCATTCCAGCTGGATGGCGAGCGCCACCTTGATGGCCTGCTGGAACGCGCCGGAAAGGCGGCCAAGGCCGTAGCACCGGAGCTGGAGATCCTGCACGCCGGCGTGCCGCTGCATGCGGAGGCAGCCGCAGTGCAGGCCAACCGTGAGATCAACACGATCGGCTGGGGCTCGCTGGCCGCGGTGCTGCTGCTGGTGTGGCTGGCGTTCCGTTCGCTGCGCCCGATCCTGCTGGTCGCCGCGTCATTGCTGATCGGCTGCGGCGTGGCACTGGCGGTGACCGTGCTGGTGTTTGGCAAGGTGCACGTGCTGACCCTGGTGTTCGGTGCATCGCTGGTGGGTGTGGCCGAGGATTACGGTATCCACTGGTTCGCCTCGCGCCAGGCCGAGCCGGCCGATCGTCGCTGGAAGCTGCTGCGGCACCTGCTGCCCGGCCTGTGGCTGGCCCTGCTGACCAGCGCGCTGGCCTACCTGGCACTGGGCCTGGCCCCGTTCCCGGGCCTGCGCCAGATGGCGCTGTTCTCGGTGGTCGGCCTGGCGGCTGCTTTCCTCACGGTGATCTTCTGGTTCCCGTGGCTCGATGGCGGCGAGATCCGCCAGACCCGGTTCTCGCAGTGGCTGGGCAATACGCTGGAACGTTTCCCGCGCCTGCATGGCCGTCGCGCGGTGACGATGTTCGTGGTGATCACGCTGGCACTGTCTGCAATCGGCATCGCACGCCTGCACAGCAACGACGACCTGCGCAGCCTGCAGTCATCACCGCCAGCGTTGATGGCGCAGCAGATCCGCCTGAGCCAGCTGCTGGGCATGCCCAGCCCGGCGCAGTTCTACCTGGTGCAGGGCGCGGATGCTGCGCAGCTGCTGCAGCGCGAGGAAGCACTGACCGAGCGCCTGCGTGTACTGGCCAACGACAAGCGCATTGGTGGCTATCGCGCGATCAGCGATTGGCTGCCGTCGCCGGCACGCCAGCAGGCCGATGCCGCGCTGACCGCGAAGGTGGAACCTGGCGTGCTGTCGGCCGTGTCCGAGGCGGTGGGAGAGCCGCTGCAGCGTCCGCAGTTCGCCGCAGCGCCGCTCACCGCCGAAGCCTTCCTGGCCTCGCCGGCCTCGCAGCCGTTCAGCCACCTGTGGGTGGGTGAAGTCGGTGGGCAGATGATCAGCGTGGTGATGGTCGACGACCTGTCGCGCGCCGATGCCCTGGCCACGCTGGAAGGTGCCGCCGAGGGCCTGCCCGGCGTGCGCTGGGTGGATCGCACCGCCGACTTCTCGCAGCTGCTGGGCCACTACCGCAAGCTGATGGGCGGGCTGCTGCTGGTCGGCATCGTACTGGTGTTCGGCGCGCTGTGGCTGCGCTACCGCCGCCAGGCCTGGCGCGTGTTCGCGCCGACCCTGATTGCCGGCGCATTGACCCTGGGCCTGCTTGGCCTGTTCGGCCAGCCGCTGCAGCTGTTCAACGTGCTGGCACTGATGCTGCTGCTGGGCATGGGCATCGACTACGGCATTTTCCTGATCGAGCACCGCGGCGATGCCAGCGCCTGGCTGGCGGTGTGCGTGGGCGCGGCCAGCACCTGGCTGTCGTTCGGCCTGCTGGGCCTGTCGCAGACCCCGGCGTTGCGCGCGTTCGGCCTGACCCTGCTGTTCGGCATCGGCCTGGTCTGGCTGATCTCGCCGCTGTTCCGTCCGCCGCCGCACGATCTGCCGCCGGCCTGAGCCTGTTTTCCGACTTCCTTCTTTCCACTTGATCGAGCAACAAGGACGCACCGATGAACACTGCTGTGGATGCTGTCGAACGTACTGAAATCCTGATCATCGGCGCGGGCCCGGCCGGTTCGGTGGCTGCTGCGATGCTGCGCCAGCAGGGCCGCCAGGTGCTGATGCTGGAACGCCAGCAGTTTCCACGCTTCTCCATCGGCGAAAGCCTGCTGCCGCAGAGCATGGAGTACATCGAGGCGGCCGGCCTGCTGCAGGATGTGGTCGAGGCGGGCTTCCAGTACAAGAACGGTGCCGCCTTCGTGCACGGCGAAGCGCGCACTGCATTCGACTTCAGGAAGAAGTTCTCGCCGGGTTGGGGCACCACCTACCAGGTGCAGCGCGCCGACTTCGACAATGTGCTGGCACGCGGTGCCGAGCGCATGGGCACCACGCTGCGCTTCGGCGACGAAGTGCTTGC
Organism: Stenotrophomonas sp. YJH_SMC_20; assembly: GCF_059367845.1. Taxonomy (NCBI): domain Bacteria; kingdom Pseudomonadati; phylum Pseudomonadota; class Gammaproteobacteria; order Lysobacterales; family Lysobacteraceae; genus Stenotrophomonas; species Stenotrophomonas sp. YJH_SMC_20. Next base: position 90,789 of record NZ_JCAFRG010000004.1, read on the forward strand.
TGTCGAGCCGGGCGAGCAACCGGCGGTGACGGCGCGCCGCCCGGACGGCAGTGAATACCGCATCGAGGCCGATTTCATCCTCGATGCCTCCGGCTTCGCGCGCCTGCTGCCGCGGCTGCTGCAGCTGGAGTCGCCGTCCAACTTCCCGGTGCGCGGCGCGATCTTCTGCCACGTGCGCGACAACATTCCGGCCGAAGCGGACTTCGACCGCAACAAGATCCTGATCACCACCCATCCCGAGCACATCGACGTCTGGTACTGGACGATCCCGTTCTCCAACGGCTGCTGTTCGCTGGGCGTGGTCGCCGAGCCGTCGTTCTTCGAGCGCTACGAGGGCGACGACCTGCAGAAGCTGCAGGCCATCGTCGGCGAGGACCCCAACCTGACCCGCCTACTGGCCAACGCCGAATGGGCGGTGCTGCCGGTGCGCCGCATCACCGGCTACTCGGCCAACGTCAGCTCGCTGTGGGGGCCCGGCTATGCGTTGCTGGGCAACGCCGGCGAGTTCCTCGATCCGGTGTTCTCCTCGGGCGTGACCATTGCCTTCAAGTCCGCGCAGCTGGCCAGTGAATGCCTCAAGCGCCGCTATGCCGGCCAGGCCGTGGACTGGGAGGCTGAGTTCTCCATTCCGCTGCGTGCCGGCGTGAAGACCTTCCGGCGCTTCGTCGAAAGCTGGTACGACGGCGGTTTCCAGAAGATCATCTACCACCCGCAGCAGCAGCCCGAAGTGCGCGACATGATCAGCTCCATCCTGGCCGGCTACGCCTGGGACACCAACAACCCGTATGTGGCCGACGACAGCGGCCGTCGCATGCGCGTGCTGGAGCAGCTGTGCAGCGCCTGATCTTCCGTACTGCGGCCCTGCTGCTGTGCCTGCTGCTGGCCGCCTGTGCCGGGCGCATGCCCAAGCCACAGGTGGAACTGCCGCCGCTGCGCCTGTCGCCGGCCAGCCTGCCGGCGCCGCTGGCGCTGCAGCAGCAGCTGCACTTCCGTTTCGGCAGCCATGAGCGCGACCTCGATGCGCTGCTGGAAGCCGATGCACAGCGGGTGCAGCTGGCGGTGCAGGCGATGGGCCAGACCGGCGTGCGCCTGCAGTGGGACGGCCAGCAGCTGACCCAGCAGCGTGCGCCGTGGTTGCCGCCGCAGGTGCGTGCCGAGCGTGTGCTGGATGACCTGCAGTTCGCGCTGTGGCCGACCGCGGCCATCGCCGCAGCGCTGCCGGCCGGCTGGGAGGTCATCGACGACGGCCACCAGCGCAGCTTGTCGCGCGACGGCACGGTGTGGCTGCTGCTGCAGCGCCTGGACGATGGCAGCATGCAGCTGGACAACCGCGCCGAAGGCTATGCGCTGCGCATCGAATCAATCGACATGGCCGGGCAGGACCGATGAGTGCACCGATCTACCTGAACGACCTGGGCATGGTCTGCGCGCTTGGCGAGGACCGTGCCACAGTGGCGTCGGCGCTGTTCGCCGATGTACCGGGCGGGCTCAGCACCAACGACAGCCTGATGCCGGGGCGCACCCTGGCGCTGGGAGAAGTACGCACGCCGCTGCCGGCGCTGGAAGACCTGCCGGTGGCCCTGCGTGGGCGCAACAACGCCCTGCTGGACGTGGCGCTGGCGCAGATCGCACCGGCGGTGGCCGCGGCGATTGCCCGCCATGGTGCCGAGCGCGTGGCGGTGGTGCTGGGCACCAGCACCTCGGGCATCGGTGAATCCGAGCAGGCCCTGCGCAGCCACGCTGAACAGGGCCAGTGGCCGCAGGGCTTCGATTACGCCCAGCAGGAAATGGGCACCGCCGCGCAGTTCGTGCGCCAGCGCAGCGGCGCACAGGGACCGGCGTGGACCCTGTCCACCGCGTGTTCGTCCAGTGCCAAGGCACTGATGTCAGCCGCGCGCATGCTGCGCGCCGGCATCGTCGATGCGGTGATCGCCGGTGGCGCCGATTCGCTGTGCCGCTTCACCGTGGCTGGCTTCAGCGCGCTGGAATCGGTGTCGGCGGCACGCTGCAACCCGTTCTCGCAGCACCGCGCCGGCATCAACATCGGCGAGGGTGCCGCGCTGTTCCTGCTCACCCGCGAACCCGGCCCGGTATGCCTGGCGGGGTGGGGCGAGTCGGCCGATGCCCACCACATGTCCGCGCCTGACCCGCAGGGCCTGGGCGCCATCGACGCCCTGCAGCAGGCGCTGCAGCGTGCTGGCTGGGCCGCCGGCGAAGTGGACTATGTGAACCTGCATGGGACAGCTACCGGCCACAACGATGCGATGGAAAGCCTGGCCGTGTCGCAGGTACTGGGCAGCCACGTGCCGGCCAGTTCGACCAAGCCGTTGACCGGCCACACGCTGGGTGCCTCGGGCGCCATCGAGGCGGCGCTGTGCTGGATCGTGCTGGCCGAGAACCCGCAGCAGCAGCTGCCGCCGCACTGGTGGGACGGCGTGGCCGACCCAGCGCTGCCGGTGTTGCCGCTGGTCGCACCGGCCACCCGCCTGGCGCAGCCGCCGCGACGGGTGCTGAGCAATTCGTTCGCTTTCGGCGGCAGCAACGCCGTGCTGGCACTGGAGCGTCGATGAACACGCTGTATGCAATCGAAGAGGTGGTGCCGCACCGCCAGGACATGTGCCTGCTGCAGCGCATCACGCATTGGGACCAGGACACCCTCGAGGCCGAACTGGTGGTGCCCGAGGCCGGCCTGTTCGTGGAGAACGGCGAAGTGCCGGCGTGGGTCGGCATCGAATACATGGCGCAGGCCATTGCGGCCTGGGCCGGCTGCCGTGCGCGTGCAGCCGGCAAGCCGCCGCAGCTGGGCTTCCTGCTCGGCAGCCGCCGCTACAGCAGCGCGCGCAGCAGCTTCCCCAGCGGTTCGCGACTGCGCGTACAGGCGCGCTGCGAGCTGTTGGGTGACAATGGATTGGGGATGTTCGCCTGCCGCATCCTGGCAGGTGAGGACGAATGGGCGACAGCCAACGTGTCGGTGTACGAACCGGCCGACGCGATGGCCTATCTGGAGAGTGGACAGGCATGACAGGGAATCGAAGCGTGCTGGTGACCGGCGCCAGCCGGGGCATCGGCCGGGCCATTGCGCTGCGCATCGCGCGCGATGGCTTCGACGTGGTGGTGCATTGCCGCAGCCGCCTGGAAGAGGCACAGGCCGTGGAGGCTGAGATCCAGGCACTGGGCCAGCAGGCCCGCGTGCTGGTGTTCGATGTGGCCGACCGCGAGGCCGCGAGGGCCGCGCTGGAAGCCGATGTCGAGGCACATGGCGCGTATTACGGCGTGGTCTGCAATGCCGGCATCGCCCGTGACGGCGCCTTCCCGGCGCTGTCGGAGGACGATTGGGACCAGGTCATCCACACCAACCTGGATGGCTTCTACAACGTGCTGCATCCGCTGATCATGCCGATGGTACGGCGGCGCAAGCCGGGCCGCATCGTCACCCTGTCGTCGGTATCCGGGTTGGCCGGCAACCGCGGCCAGGTCAACTACAGTGCTGCCAAGGCCGGCATCATCGGTGCCACCAAGGCGCTGGCGCTGGAACTGGCCAGCCGCCAGATCACCGTCAACTGCGTGGCTCCGGGCCTGATCGAAACCGAAATGCTCAACGATGAAGTGGTTGAACACGCGCTCAAGCTGATTCCCGCCGGCCGCGTCGGCCGTCCCGACGAAGTGGCGGCGACGGTCGCGTTCCTGCTGTCCGAGCCGGCCGGCTACATCACCCGCCAGGTGATCTCGGTGAACGGAGGCATGCTCTGATGGCCGCCAATCGTCGCGTGGTGGTCACCGGTGCCGCCGCCATCAGTCCGCTCGGCCACGATTGGCCGACCATCGAGGCACACCTGCGCAGCTGCCGCAATGCGGTGCGTGCGATGCCCGAGTGGGATGTGTATGCCGGGCTGAACACCAAGCTGGCGGCGCCGGCGCAGGATTTCGCGCTGCCGCCCAACTACAACCGCAAGACCACCCGCTCGATGGGCAAGGTCGCGATCATGTCGGTGCGCGCCACCGAGGTGGCGCTGCGCGAGGCAGGCCTGCACGAGCACCCGGTGCTGCGCAGCGGCCGCACCGGCGTGGCCTATGGTTCCTCGTCGGGTAGCCATGAGGCCACCGGTGAATTCGGGCGCATGCTCAACGAGTTCACCACCGATGGCATCAGTGCCACCACCTACCTGAAGATGATGAGCCACACCGCGCCGGTCAACATCGGCGTGTTCTTCGGCCTGTCCGGGCGCGTGTACACCACGTCCAGTGCCTGTACCTCGGGCAGCCAGGGCGTGGGTGCGGCCTATGAAGCCATCCGCAGCGGCAAGCAGACGGTGATGGTGGCCGGCGGTGCCGAGCAGCTCGATGCCACCGCAGCGGCGGTGTTCGACACCCTGTTCGCCACCAGCGTGCGCAACGACGCGCCGCAGACCACGCCGCGCCCGTTCGATGCCGGCCGTGATGGCCTGGTACTGGGCGAGGGCGCCTGCACGCTGATCCTGGAGGACCTGGAACACGCGCAGGCGCGTGGCGCCACCATCCTGGCCGAGGTGGTCGGCTACGGCACCAACAGCGATGGCCAGCACGTCACCCAGCCCAGCGCCGACACCATGGCCCAGGCCATGCGCCTGGCATTGGAGGACGCCGGCCTGGACCCGGCGCAGATCGACTACGTCAACGCCCATGGCACCGCCACCGACCACGGCGACATCGCCGAGACCCAGGCCACCGCACAGGTGTTCGGCAGCCGCGTGCCGATCAGCTCGCTGAAGAGCTACGTCGGCCACATGCTGGGTGCCTGTGGCGCGTTCGAGGCCTGGCTGAGCATCGAGATGATGCGCACCGGCTGGTTCGCGCCGACCCTGAACCTGGCCGAGGTCGATCCGCGCTGTGGCCAGCTCGACTTCATCACCGGGCAGGGCCGCGAACTGCAGGCCGAGTACGTGATGAGCAACAACTTCGCCTTCGGCGGCATCAACACCTCGCTGGTGTTCCGCCGCTGGCGCGAGTGAACCACCGTCCCACCGCACTGTTTCCGCTACCCACCCGCACCCCTGACAAGGAGAAGTTTCGATGCGCCGCACTCTCATGATCGCCACTGCCACCGCGCTGCTGGCCCTGACCTCCACCGCCTCTGCCCGCGACACGCGTGTCGAACAGTCCCTGCAGGAACTGGTCAATTCGCAGGCCGCCAAGGACGCTGGCATCGACGGCAGCGTGCGCTTCTATCTGGCCGGCCAGCCGGTCAGCGTGCAGCAGCGCCTGGGCGAAGACGTGACCAACAAGAAGACCAACGCCGCCAACAAGAGCGATGCCGAGGCCTGCCGCTGGGTTGCGTTGTCGGCACTGCGCGCGCTGCAGGACGGTGCCAAGTCGCGCGGCGCCAACGCCGTGGTCGACATCGTCAGCTATTACAAGAAGAACGAGTTCAAGAGCAGCACCAACTACGAGTGCTACGCCGGTGCCATCCTCGCGGGTGTCGCGCTGAAGGGCACCTACGCCAAGGTCAAGTAAGCGCCCGTGTGGTGGCAGCCGTGGCTGAACGACGCCGCCACATTGCTGAACCTCGCCGGGGAAACGCCGTCGATCACGCCGCCAACGTCGGCTGACGGCTTTCCCCGGTGTCGGCTTTCCGACACAATCATGGCTCTTCCCGGGTTATCGTCCCGCGGACATGCACGCCTACGTCTATAAAAGCCAACTCAAGCCGGACACCTACGTCTACGTTCCCCGTCGCGATGATTTCAGCGCGCTGCCCGCGCCGCTGCTCACCTCGCTGGGGACGCTCGCCTTCGTCCTGGAGGTGGCCCTGGATGCCCAGCGCCGCCTGGCGCAGGCTGACCCGGAAAAGGTCCGCAGCGAAATGAGCGAGCGCGGGTTCTACCTGCAGGTGCCGCCGTCGGTGGCCAGCCTGATGCCGCGCCACTATGACTGACGCCTCCCGTCCGCGCCTTGTGTCAATTGCCTTCGCCGCGGGCGCGGTGCTGGCGCTGGGCGCCGCCGTGGGCGGCTTCCCGGGTGCCGTCCTGGCCGCACTGGCGCAGCCAGCGTTCGCGCTGGCGATCTCATGGTGGCGTCGCAGCCGCGCGCTGCTGCCACTGAAGGTGGTCGCTCGCCAGGACCTGCCGGCGCTGCTGGCGTTGTGGACGGCCGCGCCGCTGCTGCTGGCGCTGTTGCTGGCCTGGCCGCTGGCGGCGCTGCGCGACAGCGGCAGCCTTGCGGCGGTGCTGGGCCTGAGCGTGCTGGTCAGCGCCGGCCTGCTCGCCGCCTGGCGCACCTGGCCGTTGTGGAACGATGTCGAACGCCTCGACGGCAGCCTGGCCCAGCACTGGCAGGCGCTGGCGGGGCGTGACCTGGGCGCCTGGCGCGGCCTCGGTGTGGCCGCGCTGGTGATCGCGCTGGCCGCGCTGGTGGTGCTGCCGGCCTGGCCGGGACTGCTGCCGGAAAGCGCACACTGGCCCGCCGCGCTGGCGGTGGTGCTGCTGTCTCCCGTGCTGCACCTGCTGCTGCAGCGGGTGGCGCCGGCACCGCTGGTGTCGCTGCGCGCAGGCCCACTGGCCACGGCCAGCGACGAGCGCGAACCGATGTTCTCCGCTGCGGTCGAAACCACGCCGCTGGAGGCGATGGCGCCGCAGGAGCTGACCCCGGCGCTGTATGAAGCCGCCCGCCATGGCCGCATCGACCGGGGCCTGCAACTGCTGCAGGCCGGTGCCGATCCGTATGCGCTGCCGGACCCGAACTGGCGCGACCAGCGCAGCCTGGCGGTGCTGGCAGCGGTGCTGCCGGACCTGCGCCTGCTGCGCGAGCTGATCGCCCGCGGCGTCGATGTGAACGCACCGCACCGGGGCATGACCCCGCTGCTGGCCGCCACCCGTGACAGCTGGCATGGCCGCCCCGAGGCGGTGATGACCCTGCTCGCCAACGGTGCCGACTCGCGTGCCACCGACAGCGATGGCAACACGCCGCTGCACCATGCCGCGCGCAGTTCCGACCCGGGTGTGGCGGCGCTGCTGCGCGATGCCGCCGCCGAAGTCGATGCGTTGAACAACGAGGGCTGGTCGCCGCTGGCCGTGGCCTGCCAGGTCGGCAACTGGCGCCTGGCCCGTTTCCTGCTCGAACGCGGTGCACGCTGCGAACCGGCCGATGGCACCCCGGTGCTGCTGGCCGCCGCCGCCACCGAGGACGACGATCCGGCGGGCGTGCAGCTGCTGCTCAAGCACAAGGCGCGGGCCGACGCGCGTGATCGCCAGCGTCGCAGCGCGCTGCATGAAGCGGCGCTGGCCGGTCACGTCGAGATCATCGGCGTGCTGCTGGCTGCCGGCGCCAATCTGGAAGCGCGCGATGCGCTGGGCCGTACGCCGTGGCTGGAAGCGGCCCGTGCCGGTCGCGCCGCCGTGATCGAGCATCTGCTGCCGCACAAGCCGGACCTGGTCGCGGTGGACGGCGAAGGCCGAAATGCGGTGCAGCTGGCGGCGATGGCCGAGGATGTCTCGCCGCTGCTGATCAAGCGCCTGGTCGAACTCGGCATCGCCGCCGATGCCACCGATCCGGTCGGCCGCCGTGCGGTGGACTATGCCGCCGAAGCCGGCCGCTGGGCGATCGTGGCTCTGCTGGACCCGTCCTATCCATTGCCGGCTGCGGTCAGCGATGGACTGGCCGAGCGTGGCGAAGCCGTCGGCGCAAGTGGCCTGCTGCCGGACCGCCCGCCGCTGACCCTGCTGCGCGAAGCGCTGGGCTTCGGCAACACCGAAGGCATGGCCGCGCTGGCCAAGCTGTGCCAGCCGGAAGAGCTGGGTGGCCTGCTGCTCGATCCGGAGCTGGCGCTGGAGCCGCGTGCGGTCGACTGGCTGCTGGCCCACGGTGCCGATCCCTACGTGCGTGACGCCTGTTCCGACACGCCGATGTTCGCTCTACTATCGCGCGGCATCGACGCGGTGCCGGCGCTGCAGGTCATGCTGCAGCGTGGCCTGTCGCCGGCCGGACGCGGTGGCCTGGCACGCTTCCTCGCAGCGTGTGCGCAGCACGACCAGGCCGCCCGTGGCCTGGAACAGCTGGCACTGGAACTGCTGGAACGTGGCGCCGATCCGTTCGCCGCCTCGCCGGCAGGCGATCCGCCGCTGTCGCTCGCGGTGCGCCTGGGCTGGCTGCGCCTGCAGCAGGCCCTGCTCAAGGCCGGTGTTGATCGTGAAGCGCGCGACAGCCACGGCATGACCGCATTGCACCTGGCCACCGCGTTGGCCCGCGAAGGCGCACTGAAGCTGCTGGTGCAGCACGGTGCCTCGCCGGAAGCCCGCGCCGCCGACGGCCAGACGCCGTTGGGCGTGGCGCTGTCGATCGGTCGCCGTGACCTGGCCGACTGGCTGGACTGGCGGGTGTGGCCGTTGCCGCGCCGTACCCTGCGCGAGGCCGATCTGCCGGCCGCTGCGATGGCCGGTGATGTAGACGCCGTGCGCCGCCTGATCGATCTGGGCTTCGCCGTCGACGCGGTCGATGCGCAGGGCTGCACCGCGCTGCTGCGCGCCGCCGGTGGTGGCCATCTGGCGGTGACCGACCTGCTGCTGGCGCGTGGCGCCGATCCGCAGCACGCCGCGGCCAGTGGCGCGACGCCGCTGTCGGCAGCGGTCAGCATGCGCCAGGTGGATATCGTCTCGGCCCTGCTCGACGCCGGCGCCAAGCTGGAACATCGCCTGCCGGGTGGGGTGACCGTGCTGATGCTGGCCTCGGCGCTGGGCCTGCCGGACATCGTCGCGCGCCTGCTCACCGCAGGTGCCGACGTGCACGCCGGTGACGCGCAGCAGCTGGGCCCGCTGCACTGTGCCGCGCTGTACGGTTTCAGTGCCCGCGACCGCTCGCGCCTGCTGGCCCTGCTCGACACCCTGCTGTTGGCGGGCGCCGAGCCGGACCAGGCCGCCGCCGGTTCGGTCACGCCCCTGCTGCTGCTGCTGGGCGCTCGCGCCGAGCCGGGTACCGCCTGCGACGAGCAGGTGGTGATGGCGGCGGTAGAGCGCCTGCTGGATGAGGACGTGAGCCTGGACGTGCGTGATCCGCGCGGCTTCGGCCCGTTGCATTTGGCCGCGCTGCATGGCCTGCCGCTGCTGGTGCAGCGCCTGCTGCGCGCGGGGGCGGATCCGGAAGCACGCGACAGCCTCAACCGCAGCCCGCGCGAGATCGCCGTGATGCGCGGCTTCATCGACGTGGCCGGTGAGTTCGAACCGCGCGTGCCGGGCGTTTCGTCGATGGCGCGGTTCCTGCGCGACAACGGCTGATCGCTGGAAAACGGTAGTGCCGGCCGCTGGCCGGCTACTTCATGACATCTCCGGGAACACGGGATTGCCGGCCAGCGGCCGGCACTACCGGGTCCGCCATTGATCGGGTGGGTGCCGACCGTTGGTCGGCACACCTACTCGCCGTCCCTTTCCGCGTCGGCCTCGAAAAGATGCATCAGGTCGTTGCGTGCATCGCGCGAGGTCTGGATCACGGCCGCTTCGTCGTCGTACACCAGATACTGGTCACGCAGCAGCTGCTCATCATGTTCGCGGAAGCGCTGCACATGGCGTTCGGCCACGTCCGGCGCCACGCCCAATGCGGTCAGCACGCGGCCGCTCATCTCCAGGCTGGTGCCAAACACTTCGCGGAACGGCTCGGCCGACATGTCCATCAGGCGCCAGGCATGCTGGCGGTTGCGCGCACGCGCCAGCACCTTCGCGTCCGGGTACAGCCGGCGCACCATGCGCACCGCGCGCAGGTTGGTCTCCGGGTCGTCCACGGTGATCACGAACACATCGATGTGCTCGCCGCCCGCCGCACGCAGCATCTCCGGCCGGGTCGGGTCGCCGTAATACAGCTGGTTGCCGAAACGGCGCAGGTCGGCCACGGTGTCCGGGTTCGCCTCCAGTGCCACGAACGGCACCTTCTGTGCCGTCAGCAGGCGTGCGATGACCTGGCCGAAGCGGCCCATTCCGGCGATCAGCACCTTGGGGCGGTTGTCCGGCGCCACCTTGTCGGCCTCGGCTGCCTCGCGCGGTGCGGCCTTCTCCTGGCCGAGCAGCTTGAGCAGCGCGATCATCAGCAGCGGCGTGATCGCCATCGACAGGCCCACGATCGCCACCAGCCGGTCGTGGTTGGCATTGCCGAGCAGGTGCGCGCGCTGCGCTTCGTTGAACACCACGAAAGCGAACTCGCCGCCCAGCCACAACACGCTGCCCAGCAGCAGCGACTGCCGCGGACTGAGCCGGGCGATGCGGCCGATCGCGTACAGCAGGCTGAACTTGACCACCAGCAGGATGCCGACGCCAGCCGCGATCATCCACGGTTCGGCGGCAATGCGGTCCAGGTCGATGCCCATGCCCACCGCGATGAAGAACAGGCCCAGCAGCAGGCCCTTGAACGGCTCGATCTGCGCTTCCAGCTCATGCCGGAACTCCGAATCGGACAGCAGCACGCCGGCCAGGAACGCGCCGAGGCTGGGGCTGAGGCCGGCTTCCTGCATGAACCAGGCGGTGCCCAGCACCACCAGCAGTGCGGTGGCGGTGAACACTTCCGGGCTGCGGGTGCGGGCGATGATGCTGAACACCTTGCGCAGCACCGGTCGCCCGCACAGGATCACCACGGCCAGCGCACCGAGGGCCACGGCGGCGTCTTCCCAGCGCAGGGTCTCGTTCTTCACCCCGCCCAGCAGCGGGATGGCCGCCAGCAGCGGAATCGCGATCAGGTCCTGGAACAGCAGGATGGCGAACCCGAGCCGGCCATGGTCGCTGTTGATCGCCTTGTGCTCGGACAGCAGCTGCAGGCCCACCGCCGTGGATGACAGCGCCAGCGCCACACCTACCACCAGCGCGCTCTTCCACTGGAAGTGGTCGAGCAGCAGCAGGCCGCCCAGCACCAGCCCGGACAGCGCCACCTGTGCCGCACCGGCGCCGAACACCGAGCGCCGCATCACCTTCAGGCGTGCCGGTGACAGCTCCAGGCCGATCACGAACAGCAGCATCACCACGCCGATCTCGGCGGCACCGAGGATGCGGTCGGCGTCCTGCACGAAGCCCAGCCCGTCCGGGCCCAGCACCACACCGGCCGCCAAGTAGCCCAGCACCGCGCCGAAGCCGAACTTCTTGAACACCGGCACGGCGATGACCGCCGCCAGCAGCAGCACCAGCGCCAGTTCCAGACCACCGCTATGCATGGGAATACCTGGTCATCGGGGGAGCCGCTGTGCGTCCGTTCGGGTTGGGAAAAGCGTGGCGAACACCACCGCGCCATTATGCGCGCCGGCCTGTGCATGCACGAGAACAACCTGCGGGCAGGGTGCTGCCGCGGCGGGACCGGGTTGACCTGCATGGTCCACGGGTCCAGACTGCCCGCCGCTGGCGGCGCGTCCGTCGGCACACGCATCCCGGAGTCCCCAACCCATGTCCAGCGACAGTAGAAGTCGACCTCGTTCGACGCCAGCGATGGCCACCGCCTGACATCGGGACGGTTTGCCTGCGTTGGCGTTGCGCGAGGTCGCACCCCCACAAGGCAAACCCGATGAACCAGAAGCAATTGCTGCGCCCGGTGGCCGATGCCGCCGCACTGGCCGCGCCGCTGGCGAACTTCAACACCGCCGATGCGGTGGAATTCCTCAACACGCTGGAGCTGACCCGCGCCGCGGAAACGCTGGCTGCCCTTCCGTTGCCGCGTGCAGTGAAAATGCTGGAAGCGCCGGAACTGCACCGCAGTGGCGAGCTGGTGGCAGCGCTGCCCCCGGCGCGCGCTGCCGCCCTGCTCGGCTTGATGGCCGACGACCGCGCCACCGACATCGTCCATGAGCTGGATGAGGAAGAACGCGCGCGGTTGATCCCGCTGCTGGGCACCGACGCCCGCCAGGCCATCCAGAAGCTGCTCAGCTACCCGCCGAACACCGCCGGTGCGCTGATGACCACCGAGTACGTGGCGGTACCCGCCAGCTGGACCGTGGCGCAGACCCTGCAGCACATCCGCCAGGTCGAGCGCACCCGTGAAACGGTGTACGCGATCTACGTGCTGGAGCCGTCCAGCCAGCAGCTGCAGCAGGTGGTGACCATGCGCCGGCTGATCACCGGCCTGCCGGAGGAGTCGATCCTGGACGTGGCCCAGGTCAATCCACCGGTGACGGTGGACGCACTGATGGACCAGGAAGAAGTGGCACGGCTGATCCGTCGCCACGACTTGCTGGCGATCCCGGTGGTCGATGCGCAGCAGCACATGCTCGGCATCGTCACCGTGGACGACGTGCTCGACGCGCTGATCGAGGAATCGACCGAGGACGCGCACAAGTTCGGCGGCATGGAGGCACTGGACAAGCCCTACATGCAGATCGGCTTCCTGGAGATGCTGCGCAAGCGCGCCGGCTGGCTGAGCGTGCTGTTCCTGGGCGAGATGCTGACCGCCAGCGCGATGCAGCACTATGAGGACGAACTGGCGCGCGCGGTGGTGCTGACCCTGTTCATTCCGCTCATCATGAGTTCGGGCGGCAACTCCGGTTCGCAGGCCACCTCGCTGCTGATCCGCAGCCTGGCGCTGCGCGAGCTGCGCCTGCGCGACTGGTGGAAGGTGGCCCTGCGCGAAGTGCCCACCGGCATGGTGCTGGGCGCGATCCTCGGCTGCCTGGCCATCGTGCGCATCGTGATCTGGCAGCTGGGTGGCCTGCACGACTACGGCGAGCACTGGATCCTGCTGGCGATCACCATCGGCGCGGCGCTGGTCGGCATCGTCACGTTCGGCTCGCTGTCCGGCTCGATGCTGCCCTTCATCCTCAAGCGGCTCGGTTTCGACCCGGCCAGCGCCTCGGCCCCGTTCGTGGCCACCCTGGTGGACGTGACCGGCCTGGTGATCTATTTCAGCATCGCCGCGATGATCCTGCACGGCACGCTGTTGTAACGGGAGCGTCATCCACACATGACGTGGATCTACTGGTCCCGGCGGTAGATCCACGCCATGCGTGGGTGCGGTATCAGGACCTTGCGCACGATCATGCCGTTGCCGCGCCAGTCCGTGTACCGTAGGCGCATGAGTACCTACCACCTGCAGTCCGTGTTCCGTCCGCAGTCGGTCGCGGTGATCGGCGGCAGTCCGCGTGAGCGTTCGGCCGGCCGCGCGGTGATGCGCAACCTGCGCGGCACCGGCTTCCCCGGCAAGGTGGCGTGGATCAATCCGCGGCATGCCGAGATCGATGGCATCCGCACGGTCAAGCGGCTGAAGGACCTGGACTGGGTCCCCGACCTGGCGGTTATCACCGCACCAGCGGCCATCGTGCCGCAGGTGGTGCGCACTGCCGCCGAACGTGGCGTGCAGGCGGCGATCATCCTCACCGCGCACCTGGGCGAAGGCCCCGGTTCGTTGTCTGCACAGGTGGAGGCGGTGGCGCGCAAGCATGGCCTGCGCATCCTCGGGCCGCATTGCCTGGGCGTGATCGCGCCGCACGCACGGCTCAATGCCAGCATCGCCGCGCACTTCCCGCAGGCCGGTGATCTTGCGTTGATCTCCGAATCCTCGGCCATCGCCGCCGCACTGGTGGAGTGGGGCGTGGCGCGCTCGGTCGGGTTCTCTGCCGTGGTCTCGCTGGGCGACACGCTGGACGTCGACTTCGGCGATCTGCTCGACTACTTCGCCACCGATTACCGTACGCGCGCCATCCTGCTCTACGTCGAGCAGATCAAGGACGCGCGCAAGTTCATGTCGGCTGCGCGTGCCGCCGCCCGCGCCAAGCCGGTGGTGGTGGTGAAGTCGGGGCGCGCCGAGCGCGTGCAGCCGGGCAGCCGCGATACCCATGTGCAGGCCCTGGCCCGTGCCGATGATGTGTACGGTGCCGCCTTCAACCGCGCCGGCCTGCTGCGCGTCGGTGCGCTGGACGAGCTGTTCACCGCCGCCGAAACACTGGGGCGGCTGGGCACCTTCCCTGGCCGCCGCCTGGCCATTCTCAGCAATGGTGGCGGCGTCGGTCGCCTTGCCGTGGACCAGCTCATTGCACTGCGTGGCACGCTGGCCACCCTGTCCGACAGCACGGTGCAGAAGCTCGATGCGGTATTGCCACAGGGCTGGTCGCGCAGCAATCCGGTCGACATCGTGGTCGACGCCGATGGTGACCGCTATGCCGCGGCCATCGAAGCGCTGCTGGCCGACAACGAGAACGACGCGGTGATGGTGGTCAACGTGCCGACCGCGTTCACCTCATCGGCGGACGCCGCGCAGGCACTCACCCGCACGCTCGGCCTGCGCCCGCGCCATCATCGCGACAAGCCGGTGTTCGCGGTGTGGCTGGGCAACGATGACCAGGCCACCGCCACGCTCAACGCGGCGCGGGTGCCGACCTATCCGACCGAGGCCGAAGCGGTGCGCGGCTTCCAGCATCTGGTGCGTTACCGCGAAGCGCAGAACGCGCTGATGGAAACACCGCCCAGCCTGCCGCAGGACTTTAGTGTCGACGCGGCGGCCGCACGCGCGCTGGTCGATGCGGCATTGGCCAACGGCCAGCAATGGCTGGACCCGTTGGCCACCCACGAACTGCTCAAGGCCTACGGCATTCCCTCCGCGCCGGTGATGCACGCGCGCGATGCGCACGAGGCAATGGACCTGGCGCAGCCATTGCTGGAGCGTGGCGCCAGCGTGGCGCTGAAGATTCTCTCGCCGGATATTCCGCACAAGTCGGAAGTGGACGGCGTGCGCCTGAACCTGTCCACCCTGCCGGCGGTGCAGAGCGCGGCCAACGCGATCCTGTCGCGTGCACGCCAGCTGCGGCCGGATGCGCGCATCGATGGTCTGCTGGTGCAGCCGACCATCGTTCGCCCGAAGGCGCGCGAGTTGATCGTCGGTATTGCCGATGACGCGACGTTCGGCCCGGTGATCGTGGTCGGCCGTGGCGGTACCGCGGTTGAAGTCATCAATGACAAGGCGTTGGCGCTGCCGCCGCTGGACCTGCGCCTGGCCCACGAGCTGATCGGCCAGACCCGCGCCTCGCGCATCCTCAAGGCCTATGGCGATGTGCCTGCCGCCGACGAGCGCGCACTGGCATTGGCGCTGGTCAAGCTGGCACAGCTGGCCGCCGACATCCCCGAAGTGCGTACGCTGGACATCAATCCGTTGCTGGTCGACGGCAAGGGCATCCTCGCCCTCGACGCACGCGTGGCGGTGGCGCCGTCGCGCATCCTGCACAAGGGCCGTGGCCATCCGCGCTTCTCGGTGTTCCCGTACCCGAAGGAGTGGGAGCGCACCATCGAACTGTCCGATGGCGGCCGTGCCTTCGTGCGTCCGGTGCGGCCGGAGGACGACGCGCTGTTCCGTGCGTTCTTCGCCCGCGTCAGCGACGAGGACCTGCGCCTGCGCTTTTTCCAGTCGGTGAAGCACTTCAGCCACGAGTTCATCGCGCGCCTGACCCAGCTCGACTACGCACGCTCGATCGCACTGGTGGCGATCGAACCGCGCAGTGGCGAAATGCTTGGCGCGGTGCGCCTGCACGCCGATGCGGATTACCACCGCGGTGAGTACGGCATCCTGATCCGCTCGGACCTGAAGGGCCACGGTCTCGGCTGGCGGCTGATGGCGATCATGATCGAGTACGCCAAGTGGCTGGGCCTGGACGTGGTCGAAGGCCAGGTGCTGCGCGAGAACAGCACCATGCTGGCGATGTGCCAGAGCCTGGGCTTCAAGACGAAGCTGGACCCGGATGACCCGACGGTGATGATGGTGACCTTGCCGGTGCAGCAGGTCGAAGTGCCCGATGTCCCCCCGGTGGCGTGATCGCCGCCCATCGGTAGCGCCGGGCCATGCCCGGCGATCACCTCACCGCTGCGGTTCCACCGCCACCGCCGTGCCATAGCACAGCCGCACGGTCAGCCCGGTCATCACATAGATGGCGTCGTAGCGCATGCCGATGATCGGGTTGGCAGCCAGCTGCCGTGCTTGCTTGTCTCTGCTGCGCCAGGTTTACTCGCGGCCTGTCCCCACAGCGCGGTGTAGATGGTGATGGTGATGGTGTCGCCAAAGAGCGGCTCCGCCGCTGTCTTCTGTAGCGTCGAGCCATGCGCCACTGGCTATGCAGCCGTCGAACGTGGCTCGACGCTACAATCCGCCCCCTGTTGCGGCATGGTTCCGTCACCGTGCTGGCGCGACAATACCCCCATGACCGACCGTATCCCCCTGCTGTTGCTGCCTGGCCTGCTCAACGACGCTGAGCTGTGGCGCTCACAGTTGGCTGATCTTGCCGACATCGCCGATTGCACGGTAGGCGACCAGACCCGTGGCGAAACCCTGCAGGCGGTGGCCGAGGACGTGCTGGCACAGGCGCCGGAGCGCTTTGCGTTGGCCGGGTTCTCGCTGGGCGGTTTCGTCGCCCAGCAGATCCTGCGCATCGCGCCGGAACGCGTGCTGCAGCTGGCGTTGATCGATACCTCGATCCACGCCGATTCACCGGAACGTGCCGAACAGCGCCGCAGCCAACGGGCCAGCGTGCGCCTGCCCGGCAAGTTCCATGGCTTCGGCGATGTGCTGATGCGCAGCTACATCGATGCCTCGCGGCTGGATGATTACGTGCTGGTGCAACGTGTGCGTGACATGACCGCCCGCCTGGGCGCGGACGTGTTCCTGCGCCAGAGCGCGCTGGAACGCCGTGACGGCCATGACGTGCTGGCTGGCTACCGCGATCCGCTGCTGATCGTATGTGGCGCCAACGACCGCATTACGCCACTCGCGGTCAGCGAGGAAATGCACGCCCTGGTGCCGCACTCGCAGCTGGTGGTGGTGCCGGACTGCGGGCACCTGGCACCGATGGAAAAGCCGGATGAGGTCAGTGCGGCAATGCGAGGCTGGTTGTTGCAGGCCTGATGGATCCGCCGGGCATGGCCCGGCGCTACCCACGCGTATCCGGTAGCGCCGGGCCATGCCCGGCGGCCGCTCTTCAATCCCAGGCCGGCGCAATGCCTTCCGGATTCGCCAGGCGATGGCCACGATCCAGCTTGGCGATCTGCGCCATGTCTTCGTCGGTCAGCCGGATCGCTGCCGCTTCGAGGTTGCTCGACAGGTTCTCGCGCTTGGTCGACGACGGGATCACCGAGAAGCCCTGCTGCAGCGCCCAGGCCAGCGCGATCTGCGCCGGAGTGGCCTGGTGACGGCCGGCAATGGCCTGGATCGCCGGGTCCTTGATCACCTCGCCATAGGCCAGGCTCATGTAGGCGGTGACGTGGATGCCGTTGTCCTGCAGGAACTTCACCAGCAGGCGGTTCTGCAGGTAGGGATGGATCTCGATCTGGTTGGTGGCGATGGCATCGGCGCCAAGGATCTCGATGGCCTTGCGGGTCTGGGCGATGGTGAAGTTGGAGATGCCGATCGCCTTCGTCAGGCCCTGTGCCTTGGCCTCGGCCAGCGCCGGCAGGTACTCCTCCATCGGCACGTCGACCTTGTCGTTCGGCGACGGCCAGTGGATCAGCGTCAGGTCCACATGATCGGTACGCAGCTTTTCCAGACTGGTATGCAGGCTGGCCAGCAGCGCTTCCCGCTTGAACGCGGTGATCCAGACCTTGGTGGTCAGGTAGATCTCTTCGCGCGGCACGCCGGAATCGGCGATGGCCTGGCCGACCTCGGCTTCATTGCCGTAGATCTGCGCGGTATCGATGGCGCGGTAGCCGACATCCAGCGCGTTGCGCACCGAGTCGATCACGGTCTGGTCTTTCAGGCGGAAGGTACCGAGACCGAAGGCGGGGACAGTCATGGGGGCTCCAGCAGAGGGGGAGAGAGGCGGGAATATCCACGAAAGGGTAGGCCAGCGGCCGTGTGCATGCCGGCAACGGTGCATTGCATCGACGTGTACGACGGCAGGTGATGGTGGGTGCGGACCGTTGGTCCGCACTGTTCATGCCGCCACCCATGCAGCGTTGGGAGCTGCCGGCCAGCGGCCGGCACTCCCCCTGTCTGCGCTCCACGGTAGTGCCGGCCGCCGGCCGGCAACCGGATCAATCAGGCCGCGCGCATCAGCGCGTCCTTCGCTGCGGCGGTGGTCGACAGGTCGAACACATCCACCGCGTCGATCAACCGGTTCGCCTGCTGTTCCAGGCTGCGTGCGGCGGCGCTGGCTTCCTCCACCAGCGCAGCGTTCTGCTGGGTGGTGCCGTCCATCTGGATCACGGTCTGGCTGACCTGCTCGATGCCCGCGCTCTGTTCCTGCGAGGCGGCGGAAATCTCGGCCATGATGTCGGTCACGCGCTGCACCGAGGCCACGATCTCGGCCATGGTGTCACCGGCCTCACGCACGCGCTGTGCACCGTGCCCCACCTGTTCCACCGAGGCTTCGATCAGCGACTTGATCTCCTTCGCCGCCGCCGCCGAACGCTGCGCCAGCGTGCGGACCTCGCTGGCGACCACCGCGAAGCCACGGCCCTGCTCGCCGGCACGCGCGGCTTCCACCGCAGCGTTCAATGCCAGGATGTTGGTCTGGAACGCGATGCCATCGATCACGCTGATGATCTCGGCGATCTGCCGTGACGACGTTTCGATCGCACCCATGGTCGCCACCACCTGCCCGACCACGCTGCCACCGTGTGAGGCGACACCCTGTGCACCGATCGCCAGCTGGTTGGCCTGGCGCGCGTGTTCGGCGTTCTGGCGCACGGTGGAGGTCAGCTCTTCCATGGATGCCGCGGTCTCTTCCAGATTGGCGGCCTGCTGCTCGGTACGGCGCGACAGGTCATTGTTGCCGGCGGCGATCTCCGCGGCGGCGGTGTGGATGTTGCCGGAGGCGTGCTTGATGTCGGTGACGATGGTCGCCAGCTGCGTGGCGGTGGTATTGGCATCGCCGGCGATACGCGCGAACACACCCTGGAAATCACCGTGCATGCGTGCACCGAGGCGGCCATCGGCGATCGCGCGCAGCATCGTTGAGACTTCGCCCAGGTTCAGTTCTGTGGTCTGCATCAGGCGGTTCAGGCCGTCGACCATCACGCGGAAGTCATACTCGAAGCGCGCGCTGTCGCCACGCTGGCTGAAGTCACCGGCGGCGGCGGCTTCGGCCAGGCGGCGGATCTCGCCGTTGATCATGCCGAGATTGGCCTTGGCCGTATCCAATGCGTTGGTGATCACGGCCTTTTCGCCGGGCAGGCGTTCCATGTCCTGGCTGAGGTCACCGACGGCATAGCGGCCCATGATCGAGATCGCGCGCATCTTCACCTGGATGTGCGCGTCAACCAGCGTGTTGCAGTCGGCCACCATGGTGCCGAACGCGCCCGGGAACGCACTGGCCTCCATGCGATGGCTGATGGTGCCGGCGTCATGCGCCTGCGCCATCGTCGCCTGTGCGTCCAGTACGCCGCGCAGCGTGGACTGCACCGCCTGCATCGCCTGCGCGAGGCGACCGATCTCGTCGCGGCTGCGCACCTGCACCACGTGCTGCAGATCACCGGCGGCCACGGCACGCGCAGCGGCTTCCACCGCCAGCACCGGCTGCACCACTGCGCGCCGCAGCCACCAGGCCAGGCCCATCAGCAGCAACACGGCGGCCAGCACGGTCAGCGCCGCGCACAGCAGCAGGGTCTGCCGGGCCTGCTGCGAACGTGCCGCCAGCGCCGCTTCGGCCACCTGCGTGGCATGCGTACTCAATGCATCCAGAGCGGTCGCCACCGCGCGATCCTTGCCGCGCACCAGGTTGTCGCCGGCGGCCGGGTCGTAGCCGGCCGCGGCAAATGCCTGCAGCGCCGCGTGATAGTCCTGCTGCAGCTGCGCGTGCAGGCCAACGAACGCCTGCGCCAGTTCACGCGTGCGCGCGTCCGGGCTGGTCACCAGGCCCTTGGCCAGCCGTTCGACCAGGCGGCCTTCGTTGTCGAAAGCGTCCAGGTGGCGCTGACGCAACGCGTCGTCGTGGCCGCGGAGCAGCACGTTCTTCCATTCCTGCACCTGGCCGCGGAACTCACGCTGCAGGCGTTCGGCGTCGCGGCTGTGTGTGACTTCGGGCGGAACCTCGGTGGACAACTTGAACCAGGCGGAGGCCAGGCCAGCCAGCGCGCACAGCAGGACCACGGCCAAGCCAACAGACACCGCGCCGAGCAGCTTGGACTGCAGGCGCGGAGCACGGACAGACGCATTCATGGGGAAGCACTCTCGGGAAGGGGCATTGCGGTATCGACCCGCCAAGCTCCCGCTGAAGTGCGACGTAAATCACATTAGCGTTTCGTTTAGTGATGTGAAGGAACTGTTTCATAGGACAAATGTGTCCGTATGGAACAAATGTGGACCCTGGACAGGGGATATAAATGTAACTATCGTAGTTACATGAAGACCGCGAACCCGCTCTCCGACGCCCTTCACGTGATGGCGCATCTGGTCGGCCAGGACGGCCCGCGCACCTCCGAGCAGCTGGCGTCCTGCCTGCCGACCCATCCGGTGGTGATCCGCCGTCTGCTGGCGCAGCTGCACAGGGCGGGCCTGGTTCGCAGCGCCCGTGGCCATGGCGGTGGCAGCCACCTGGCCCGTGATGCTGCAACGATCACCCTGCATGACATCTATCTGGCTGTGGGCGCACCACCGCTGGTGCAGGTCGGCGCCCGCGATTCCGGCGGCGGCTGCCCGATCCAGCAGCTGGTCAACAGCGCTTTGCTGGAGGGTGCACGCGAAGCACAGCGCCTGCTCGAACAGCGCCTGCGGGCGACCACACTGGACAAGCTCGGCGCCGACTTCGCCCGCCACCTCGCCCATCACCGCTCCCTGGAAGGTCACCATGAATCCTGATGTGCTCATCGTCGGCGGCAGTTATGCCGGCATTGCTGCGGGCCTGATCCTGGCCCGTGCCCGCCGCCCGGTCACCGTCATCGACGCCGGTTTGCCGCGCAATCGTTCCGCCAGCCATTCGCACGGGGTGCTGGGGCTGGATGGCATCAGTGGCGCCGAGCTGCTGAAGACCGCGCGACAGCAGCTGCTGGACTACCCCACAGTGCGTTGGGTGCATGCCGAAGCCGTGCAGGCCACCGCCCGCGCCGAAGGCGTGGAAGTGCGTACCGCCGATGGCCAGGTGCTGGCCGCGCGCAAGCTGCTGCTGGCCAGCGGTATTGCCGACCAGTTGCCGGCGTTGCCGGGCCTGGCCGAGCGCTGGGGCAGCACCGTGCTGCATTGCCCGTACTGCCATGGCTATGAAGTGGGTGGTGGTGCCATTGGCCTGCTTGGCGGTCATCCGATGTCCGCCAGCAAGGCGCCGCTGTTCGCCGACTGGGGCAATGTCACGTTCTTCAGCATGGGACTGGACATCACGGATGAGGAACGCGCCGCCATGCAGCAGCGCGGCGTGCAGATCGAGACGTCACCCGTGCTGGGCGTGCAGGGCGACCAGCCGACCTGGCTGGAAGTGGAGCTGGCCGACGGCCGCCGAATCGCCCAGCGTGCGTTGTTCGTGCCGGCCACCCAGGCGATGGCCACGCCATTGGTGCAGCAGCTGGGCTGCACGTTGGTCGAGAGCCCGCTGGGCGTGCTGATCGAGGTCGATGCGATGAAGCAGACCTCGGTGCCGAACGTGTATGCCGCAGGCGATGCGACGACGGTCGGCAACATCACCCTGGCCATGGCCGAAGGCGTGCGCGCGGGCATCGGCGTGCACCACGCGCTGGTGGCCGAAGACAGCATCGCGCGCTGAACGTTGCACAGGTAGAGGCCGATCTTGGTCGGCGCTGTTCCATCCACGCATGGCGTGGATCTACTGCAATCGGGTGCGGTGGGTGCCGGCCTTGGCCGGCACCGCTCCGTTACCCCTTCACGCACAACACCTGGCGCAGGGTGTGCACCACGTCGACCAGGTCCAGCTGCGCGGCCATCACATCGTCGATCGACTTGTACGCGGCCGGTGACTCGTCCAGCACGCCGCTGTCCTTGCGGCATTCCACGTGCGCGGTGGCCTCGCGATGCTGGGCCAGCGTGATCTGCTGGCGCGCGGCGCCACGGCTCATCACCCGGCCGGCACCGTGGCTGCAGCTGTGGAAGCTGTCCGCGTTGCCTTTGCCACGCACGATGTAGCTGCGCGTGCCCATGCTGCCGGGAATGATGCCCAGCTCCCCCTCGCGAGCGCTGACGGCCCCCTTCCGGGTCACCAGCAGCTCCTGCCCGTGGTGCGTTTCCTTCTGTACATAGTTGTGGTGGCAGTTCACCGCCATTGCCGCCAGCTGGAACTTCGGCAGCCGGTGGCGCATCTCGGCCAGCACGCGCGACATCATCGCCTCGCGGTTCTGCCGGGCGTAGTCCTGCGCCCACGACACGGCTTCGACGTAGTCATCGAACAGCGGCTCGCCTTCCATGAAGAACGCCAGGTCCTTGTCCGGCAGGTGGAAGCCCAGCACGCGCCGGGCCAGTTCCTCGCGCGCCTTCTCGATGAAGTAGGTACCGATCAGGTTGCCGGTGCCGCGCGAGCCGCTGTGCAGCATCACCCACACCGTATCCGTCTCGTCCAGGCACAGTTCGATGAAGTGGTTGCCGCCGCCCAGCGTACCCAGCTGGCGGTCCAGCTTATCGGTGCGGATCCTGCGGTGCTTGTCCTTGATCTTCTCCAGGCCGTCGGCCAGCCCGGACTGCACCAGCCGCGTGTGGATGCTGTCGGGCATGCGGTGATGCTCGCCGCCGCGCCCGTTGCCGACCGGAATGCTGCGCTCGATGCTGTTGCGCAGCTGCCGCAGGTCGTCGGGCAGGTCGTTGGCGCGCAGCGTGGTGCGCACCGCCGCCATGCCGCAGCCGATGTCAACGCCGACCGCGGCCGGGATGATCGCACCGCGGGTCGGGATCACCGAGCCGACGGTCGCGCCCTTACCCAGGTGCACGTCCGGCATCACGGCCACCCACGGCCCGACGAACGGGATCGCGGCGATGTTGCGCAGCTGCTCATGCGCCTGCGCTTCCAGCGGCACACCGTTGACCCAGCCCTTGATCGGCGTGGTGCCCTCGACGTGCAGCCATTGATAGTTGTGTTGAGTGTCCATGTCTTCGTGTATGTCCTTGATGGGCCGGCGGCGCGTCCCTGCGCCGCCGCTACCCCCTACCTGATCGTCACCAGCTGCTTCAGCACGCCATCCAGGCCGCCGAACACGGTGAGCGTGTCGATCTTCTCGGTGACCTTCTCCAGTGCCTCCAGCTCCTTCAAGCGCATCAGCACCGGGTTGTCCTCGATCAGCTTTGCGGTGTTGAGCTGTGATCGCGTGGCGTTGGCCTCCTCGCGGCGACGGATCACGCTGGCCTGGGCCTGCTTCTCGGCCAGCACCACGCCGTTGAGGATCTCCTTCATCTCGCCCGGCAGGATCACGTCCTTGATGCCGACGCCGAGCAACCGCACGCCGTGGCCCTCGATTGCCGCCTGCACATGTGAGGCGATCTCGCCGTCCAGCGCCGCCTTGTCGCCCAGCAGCTCGTCCAGGCTGCGCGCGGCAATCGCCTGGCGCAGGCCGAACTGCAGCTGCCGATAGATGAACTCATCGGCATTGCTCAGCGTGCGGTGTGCACGCACCGGGTCGACTACCTGCACGGTCGCGGCCAGGTTCACCCGCAGGGTCACCTTGTCGCGGCTGAGCAGCTCCTGGCCGGACACGTCCAGTGAACGTGCACGCAGTTCCACACGCTCCACCGACACGTTGCCGTTGAAGTTCCAGAACGCGTGCAGGCCGGCGTCCAGCGTCTGCCGCAGCGTGCCATCGATGAACAGCAGGCCCACCGACTCGCTCGGCACGGTGCTGATCACCGCCACACGCGGCAGCACGCCCAGCTGGCCCAGGCGCTGCTGCACGTCCAGCGGGATGCGCGGCTCGTCACCCAGCGCCATCACGCGTACCTGGGTGTCGACCGAACCGCGCCAGTACAGACGGCGGCTGCCCGGCGGCAGGACCTCGTCGATGCGGCCGTTGCGCAGCAACAGACCGACTTCGCCGGCGCCGACGTTGGCCAGCACGAAGTGCGTGTCCAGCTGTGCGCCCAGCGCTTCGATCAGGCTGTCCTGGTCGCTGCCGGTGTAGGCCGCGCCCTTCGATGCGTTGTGGAGGTCCACGTGCGGCCGGCCGCCGAACGGCGACAGGCGGTGCACGCCCGGCAGCAGGATCTGCTGGAAACGACGGTTGCGATACACCAGGCCGCGCTCGCCGTCGCCGATCACGACCTTGATGGTCCAGAACATGGGAGTCTCTCCTTGTATGGCTCTGGTGGTTCGACCCGTTGCGGATGAATCGCCATGACCCGGGTCGATTCGGTCGTGGCGAGGCTGCCTGCACACCACGTGCAGGCGGCGGAAGAGGGCGGCCATCGGCGGACGGTCCGCGCGCGGAGCCTTCGGTGCACCGGCAGTGCTGCCATCGTCGTTCCCGGCAGGCAGCACCGGTGCGGAACGTGGCTGGCAGTGGCGGCGGGCCGGAGCCCGGCGTGCGCTCCGTTGCCTTCCACGTTCCTGCCCGAAGGCGATGTCCGTGGATGGCGACGATGGCCGCTGGGGCTTGCGCCCCGGGTGTTGCTTCAAGTCATGACGTGACAGGTCATGTGGTTTGGAGTGGGAATCGAACCCACGACAGACGGAATCAGGATCCGTTGCTCTGACCAAGCTGAGCTATCCAGTTGGGGACCGCGCGGAATCGAACCGCGTACCGGCGAACCGGCGCCTGCCTCCAGCAGGCGATCCAGGCGATGGCATGTCCGCGACCTCCGGCATACGCCACGGCAACGCCGCGCGCACCAGCCCGTGGTGGAAACGGGACCGTTGGAGAATCGAGGGTGCAGGCCGCCGACATTATCGGCGAGCGATAATGTTTGGGTGCGATGCAGATAATGTCCAGGCGCTGCCGGTCGCGCGAAGTAAATCCTTCGGCGGGGCGGGAAAAACCTGGGTCAGTGAGCGGCGGGTTGCCGCGCGGGGTGCAGTTCTGGCATCGCGGGTCCTTGTGCCGACGCAAACGAAAACGCCCCCGGGACTTGCGTTCCGAGGGCGTCGTCAGGCCTCGGAGATCGGGGTGGCCGATCTCCGCAGGGCGGGTATCAGGCCGTTGTCAGCTGGTCTTCCTTGCCGAACGCGCGCGCCAGCACGTCCATGCGCAGGCATGGCAGTAGTTTGGCGGTGGCGACGGAGTGCGCGTTCAAGGGAGTTTTCCAGTGGTTGTTGAAACGAGGTGCGCACGATAAACCACGATTTAGTCGCGCGCAACCATTTTGTTCAATTATTTTCTTCGCTGTTGTGCAATGCCGGCCAGCGGCCGGCACTACAACTCAGGCTTCCGCGCTGGCGGCATCCAGCTGCGCGACATCCTGCACGCTCAACGACAGGTTGGCCGCTGCCAGCAGATCGTGCAGCTGTTCGACGCTGGTGGCGCTGACGATCGGCGCAGTGATCGACGGCCGCGCGATCTGCCACGCCAGCGCGATCTGTGCGGCGCTGGCGCCGTGCTTGCTGGCCACGTCATCCAGTGCCTGCAGGATGCGCAGGCCGCGCGGATTCAGATAGCGCTTCACCACCGTTTCGCCACGCGCCGGGCTCTTGGCTGCATCGGCCGGCGTGCGGTACTTGCCGCTGAGGAAGCCGCTGGCCAGCGCGTAGTAGCCGATCACGCCGATCTGTTCGCGCTGCACCAGCGGTTCCAGTTCCTTTTCGTAGCCGGCGCGGTCATACAGGTTGTACTCCGGCTGCAGCGTTTCGTAACGCGGCAGCCTGTAGTCGGTGGACACCTTCAGCGCATCGGCCAGGCGCGTGGCGCTGTAGTTGGAAGCACCGATCGCACGCACCTTGCCAGCTTCGATCAACCGGCCGAACGCAGCCAGGGTCGCTTCCAGCGGCGTCGACTCGTCATCCTCGTGGGCCTGGTACAGATCGATCACGTCGGTCTGCAGGCGGCGCAGCGAATCCTCGACCGCCGAATTGATGTTGTCCGGGGTCAGGCCGGGGCGTTCGGCCCACTTGGCCACCTTGGTCGCCAGCACCACCTTGTCGCGCTTGCCGCTGCGCGCGAACCACTTGCCGATCAGCGTTTCCGATTCGCCGCCGGCGTTGCCCGGCACCCAGGCCGAATACACATCGGCGGTGTCGACCAGGTTGAAGCCGGCGTCGACGAAGGCATCGAGCAGGGCGAAGCTGGCCTTCTCATCGGCGCTCCAGCCGAACACGTTGCCACCGAAGGCGAGCGGACGTACATGCAGGCCGGAACGGCCCAGTTCGCGGGTTGCCGTCATGGGCACGGACTCCTTGGGGGAAGTGCTCCAGAATAGAACGCGATGTGTGACCGTGCTGCGGCGACGACCACAAAACAGTGTTCCGCGGCGCGCACGCAGCTAACGTTTTGTGAACACCTGGGACGCTGTGACTGCTAGTCTCGCCGCATCTTCCGCTGGAGTCGTCCCGATGATGCCTGCTTCGTCCCTGCGTGGTTACCGCCTGCTGCCTGCTTCGTCCCTGCGTGGTTACCGCCTGCTGCTTGCTTCGGCCCTGCTTGCCGCCGTTCCCGCGTTCGCCGCACCGTCCACGGTGGCGCCGGCGAAGATCCAGGTCTCACCGGCCATCGATGCGGCGGTGAAGGCGTCGACCCGTGATGCCAACAACGTCAAGCGCGATGGCTTCCGTCATCCGGCGCAGACGCTGTCGTTCTTCAAGGTGGCACCGGAAAAGACCGTCATCGAGATCACCCCCGGCAACGGCTGGTACTCGGAGATCCTGGCGCCGCTGTTGCACGACAAGGGCCACTACGTTGCTGCGGTGGTCGATCCGATGGCGGTGCCCGAAGGCCGCGGCCGTGACTACCAGCAGCGCAGCCGCGACAGCCTGGAGAAGAAGTACGCCGGTGCGCCGGCACAGTTCGGCAAGACTGCCGTGGTCGCCTACGATCCGGCCAAGCCGGTGTTCGGCCCGGCCAATTCAGCCGATGTGGTGCTGACCTTCCGCAACGTGCACAACTGGCGCAAGGCCGGCCAGGCGCAGGGCATGTTCCAGGGCTTCTTCAACGTGCTCAAGCCGGGCGGCGTGCTGGGCGTAGTCGAGCATCGTGCCAAGGCCGACGTAGCCGACGATGATGACACCGGCTATGTCGGCCAGCAGCAGGTGATCGCGATGGCCGAGGCGGCTGGTTTCAAGCTGGATGCACGCAGCGAGGTCAACGCCAACCCGCGCGACACCAAGGACCACCCGAACGGCGTGTGGACGCTGCCGCCGACCAACCAGCACGACAAGGCCGATGATGCGAAGTACCAGGCGATCGGTGAAAGCGACCGCATGACCCTGCGCTTCATCAAGCCGTAAATCGGCAGGGCCGGGCCACGCCCGGCGAGCGCAGCGGCGTGGCAATCGACGCAATGTGCATCCGCCGGGCATGGCCCGGCGCTACCATCCATGGAGTGGACTGTTGAAGAAAGTGTTCTACATCGCCGTGGCCGTGCTGGTGCTGGCGCGGCTGATTGATTTCGTGTTCTACGGTGGCCATGCCTACGACCTGGTGGCGACGGTGGGGTTTGCCGTACTGTTCGCCGGTGCGCTGCTGGAGGAACGTGCGCGTGCCATGAATCCGCCACCGGTCCGCCTGCGGCGCCGGGCCAATGTCATCGCGGCGTGCGGCATCGCACTGGTGTTGGGTTCGTTCCTGCTGGAGTGGAAGGTCTTCGGCTGATCCCGCCGCAGCCTCGGCCAAAGCGGTGCCCGGCGAGCGAGCAGCGCGGCGTGGGACAATGCGCCATCTGCCGCCCGCCGTGCCCGCAATGCTGATCGCCTTCAACAAGCCCTTCAACGTGCTCTGCCAGTTCACCGACCGCAGCGTACCGCCGCGGCCGACGCTGGCCGGGTTCGGCCTGCCGCCGCGCGTGTATGCCGCCGGTCGCCTGGACCATGACAGCGAAGGCCTGCTGCTGCTGACGGATAACGGTACGCTGGCGCACAAGCTGACCGACCCCAGGCATAAGGCCGACAAGACCTACTGGGTGCAGGTGGAAGGCACGCCCAGCGATGAGCAGCTGCAACGGCTGCGCGATGGGGTGGAGCTGAATGACGGACCGACCCTGCCGGCGAAGATCGAGCGCCTCGATCCGGCGCCGTCGCTGTGGACACGCGATCCGCCGGTGCGCTTCCGCAAGACCGTGCCCGACAGTTGGCTGGCGATCACGATCCGCGAGGGCCGCAACCGCCAGGTGCGGCGGATGACCGCGGCGGTGAACCTGCCGACGCTGCGGCTGGTCCGCGTGTCGATGGGACCCTACCGCCTGGACGACCTGCAGCCGGGGCAGTGGCGGCAGATCGGCTGAAACAGGAAGGGCCGGATACCCTACGGTATCCGGCCCTCATAGCGGGCTGATGGGCTCAGTTCCTGCGGAAGGAAGCCGACCCCGGCAGACTCAGGCGTCGCTGCCGATATCGCTGTGCTCGTCCACCACGGTGTCGTTGCGGCGGTCACGCGCATTGATGCGCTGCGCCTGGCCATTCACCACGTGGCCGTTGGCGGCCTTCTTCTTCTGCTGCTTGCGGTACAGCGCATAGCCGAGCAGGCCGACACCCACCGCAGCGGCGGCAATGGTCACCGCCGGGTTGCGCCGGGCGAACTTGGTGGCCACCTTGCCACCGGTCTTGACGGCACCCAGCGCCGCGCCGGTCTTGATCCAGTCACTGGCCTGCGGCCCAAGGTGGCGCAGGCTGCCACCGGCACTCTTCAGGCCGTCGCCGGCGCTGTGGGCCAGGTCCAGGGCGCGCTCCAGAGCGCGGTCGGTGATTACGGTCAGCTTGCTCATGCGGGGGTCCTTTGCCTCGGGTCGAAGTCCAGTGTCGCGTGTTGCCCGTAAACGGTATGTCAGTCGAGGTGGCACGCGGTGTGACTTTACCGCAGCCATTCAGGATCAGGCAGGGTCCGGCTACGTCCCGCGCGGCTTGGCCCGATGCGTGGCCGTGGCCGTCCACGGGTCATCCGGCCACGGATGGCGCGGGTAACGGCCCTTCATTTCCTTTTTCACCTCGGCGTAGGTGCTTTCCCAGAAGTTGCGCAGGTCCTGGGTGACCTGCAGCGGGCGGCCGCCGGGGGAGAGCAGGTGCAGGGTCAGCGGCACGCGGCCATCGGCGATGCGCGGCGTGTCGGCCAGGCCGAACAGTTCCTGCAGCTTCACCGCCAGCACCGGCGGCAGCGGGTCGCCGCTCTCGCTGTCCAGCGCATAGGTGATCGGCCGCTCCAGTCCGGACGGCACGGTGATGCGGGTCGGCGCATGACGCTCGACCAGCTGCCGTTGTGGCCACTCCAGTGGCGATTTCAGCGCTTCGCCGAAGCTGGCTTCATCCAGCGCATCCAGACGGCTCTTGCCGGCGAACGCTGGCTGCAACCACTGCGCGCGGTTGGCCAGCAGGGCGTCGTCGCTGCAGTCGGGCAGGCCGAGCTCGGGCATCCAGCGGCGCAGCGATTCCACCCGTGCCTGCCACTGGCGCAGGCCTTCGGTCCACGGCAGCGCCTGCAGGCCGAGCTCGGCCACCGCATCGGTCAGCGCCTGCGCGGCGTGCTGCGGATCGACCCGGCCGGCCGAGCGGCTGTCCAACACGATCCGGTCGAAACGGGTCTCGCGCAGGGCCACCAGGGCGCGGCGCTCGCTGTCCCAGCGCACCACGTCTTCGGTGACGAAGCGCTCCGGCCACGCATGGCGCAGAGCACTTTCATCGACCGGTGCGGCACGCAGCAACAACGCATCGCGCGCTTCGAAGCGCAGTTCGCTGGCCACCAGCCACGGCTCGCCGCGCAAGTCGCTCAGCTCGTGCAGGCGCGCGCTGCGGCCATTGGCCAGGAGGTAGCGCAATGGATCGCTGGGATGCTGGACGCCAATCCGGTCTGGGAAGGCGTGCGCGAGCAGATCACCCAGTTCGTGCGCCTCGATGCTGGCCGGCGGCGTAGCCTCGCAGCGCAGGCGGCGACGCCACTGCCTGGCGGCGGCATCGATGGCAGCCAGCCCGCTGCGGTTGGCATCGCCCGGTATGCGGCCATTGCGGAACGCAGCCAGTGCGCGCCAGCGGCTCGCCAGCGCGTCGCCGCCCTGGCGCAACGGGTCGCGCGCCTCCAGCAGCGCGGCCAGGTCGGCAGCCAGCGCCTGGGCGCGGGCATCGGGCGCTGCCAGCAGCATCGCCGCCATCCGTGGATGCGTGCCCAGCGCCAGCACACGCCGGCCCAGTTCGGTGATCGCGCCACTGCTGGACAGGGCGCCGAGCCGCTGCAGCAGTTCGCGCGCCGCGCCCATCGGACCCGCCGGGGGCGGATCGAGGAAGCGCAGATCGCTGCTGCCCCAGGCCGCCAGTTCCAGCGCCAGTCCGGCCAGTTCCACCTGGTCGATCTCGGCACGGCGCTGCGGCTCCAATCGCTGCGACTGCGGCCACAGCCGCCAGGCCACGCCTTCGGCCACGCGACCGGCGCGACCGGCGCGCTGGTCGGCCGACGCCTGGGCGATGGACACCACGTCCAGCCGGGTGAAGCCGCTGTTGGGGTCGTAGCGCGGTTCGCGCGCCTGGCCGCTGTCGATCACCACGCGCACGCCGGGCAGGGTCACCGACGACTCGGCCACGTTGGTCGCCAGCACCACGCGACGGCGGCCATCGCTGGCCATCTGCAGCACGCGCGCCTGTTGTTCCACCGGCAGCTCGCCATGCAGCGCCAGCACCTCGACGTTGCCATCGAGTGACTCCTGCAGGCCAGCCTGCACCCGCGCGATCTCGCGCTGGCCGGGCAGGAACACCAGCAGGTCACCGGGGTGTTCGGCCAGCGCCTGCTGCACAGCGCGGCGCACCTGCAGTTCCAGCGTCTCATCGCGGCGCGCCGGGAAATGGCTGACCGTCACCGGGTAGCTGCGGCCCTCGCTGCTCAGCCGCGGCGCATCGAGGAAGCGTGCCAGGCGCTCGCCATCCAGCGTGGCCGACATCACTACCAGGCGCAGGCCATCGCGCAGCTGCGCCTGCACGTCCAGCGCCAGCGCCAGGCCGAGGTCACCGCTGAGATGGCGCTCGTGGAATTCGTCGAACAGGATCGCACCGACCTCTTCCAGCATCGGGTCGTCCTGCAGCATGCGGGTCAGGATGCCTTCGGTGACGACTTCAATGCGCGTACGCGCCGAAACCTTGTTCTCGAAGCGGATACGGTAGCCGACCGTGCCACCGACCTCCTCGCCCAGCTGCCGTGCCATGAACAGCGCGGCGCTGCGTGCGGCGACCCGGCGCGGCTCCAGCAGGATGATTTTCCGGCCCTGCAACCACGGTGCATCGAGCAGGGCCAGTGGTACCTGGGTGGTCTTGCCGGCGCCGGGCGGGGCTTCCAGCACCAGCCGTGGCTGCACGGCCAGGTGCTGCTGGATCTGCGGCAGCAGCGGGGAAATCGGGAAGAGCGGGGCATTCATGGGCAAAGGATAAGGGGCCACGGCGGGCGCAGGTACAATGCGCGGGCACTTTTCCCCCGCGATGACCATGCACCTGATCGATATCGGCGCCAACCTGACCCACGACTCCTTCGACCGCGACCGCGATGCCGTGCTGGACCGCGCGCGCCAGGCCGGCGTGGTGCAGATGGTCATCACCGGCGCCAGCCGCGAGCACTCGCCGTTGGCGGTGCAGCTGGCCCAGCAGCACCCCGGTTTCCTATACGCCACCGCCGGCGTGCACCCGCACCACGCGGTGGAATACACCGAGGAATGCGATGCCGAGATGCGCGCGCTGCACGCGCATCCGGAAGTGGTGGCGGTGGGGGAGTGCGGGCTGGACTACTTCCGTGACTTCTCGCCGCGCCCGGCGCAGCACCGCGCGTTCGAGCGCCAGCTGCAGCTGGCTGCGGACAATGGCAAGCCGCTGTTCCTGCACCAGCGTGATGCGCATGCCGACTTCATGGCACAGATGAAGAACTTCGAAGGTCGCATCGGCCCGGCGGTGGTGCATTGCTTCACCGGCGAACGCGATGAACTGTTCGATTACCTGGACCAGGACTGGTACATCGGCATCACCGGTTGGCTGTGCGACGAGCGCCGTGGCGCGCACCTGCGCGAACTGGTGAAGAACATCCCGGCCAACCGCCTGATGATCGAGACCGACGCACCGTACCTGCTGCCGCGCACGCTGAAGCCGATGCCGAAGGACCGCCGCAACGAACCGATGTTCCTTTCGCATATCGTGGAAGAACTGGCACGTGACCGTGGCGAGGACGTTGCAGTGACGGCGGCCAATGCGACTGCGGCGACGCGCGCGTTCTTCCGCCTGCCCGACGCCGGTTGATCCGTAGAGCCGAGCCCATGCTCGGCTTATCGCGCGCAGCGCGAAAGACGCAAAGAGCAGCCGAGCATGGGCTCGGCTCTACAAAGCGCTGTCCGGTAGCGCCGTGCCATGCCCGGCGAGCGAAGCGGCAAGGTCCGTCAGCCCTTCCCGATACGTCGGAAACCGTGGCGCCCACCCCAGCGCTTCACGCGTGCCACGGCTGTCGATGCGCTTGTTGCTCTCGTAGAAGCGCCGCAGCGTCGGGCTCAGTGCCGGGTCATCCCAGGCCACGGCGGGCGGCAGCGCAAACCCGCCCAGCTTCGCGGCGAAGGCCAGCACATCCTGCGGCGGTGCAGGCTCGTCGTCGCTGGGCAGGTAGAGACCCTGCCGGGCCGGGCGCCGCATTGCGGCGATGATGACGGTTGCCAGGTCATCCACGTGCAGTCGGTTGAACACCTGGCCCGGGCGAACCACGTGGCGTGCACGCCCCTGCGCCAACTGCACCAGCGCATTGCGACCCGGCCCGTACAGGCCGGGCAGGCGGAACACCGCCGAGGCGATGCCGCGTTGTCCGGCCAGTGCACGCCACTGTGCTTCCGCGAGCAGGCGCTGCACGCCAGCCGTTTCAGTGGCGTCGGCCGCGCTGCGCTCGTCGATCCAACCGCCGGCGCGGTCGGCATACACCGAGGTCGACGACAGATAGCCGACCCAGCGCAATGCCGGGCTGGCCTGCAGCGCGGGCAGCAGCAGGCGCAGTGCCGGGTCCCCTTCAGCATCCGGCGGCACGCTGCACAGCACGGCATCGGCCTGCGCGATCTCTTCGAGCAGGGCAGGTGACGGTGCGGTGTCAGCTCGAAGCGGGTGTCGCAGCAGGCCATCGTGCGGTGCCGCAGACGGGTCGCGCACCGTGCCGGACACGGCTACGCCCCGCGCCTGCAGCTGCGCGGCCAGCACGCGTCCGCTCCAGCCCAGCCCGAGAATCAGTACCCGCGCGGGCAACGGGCTGGCCTGCAATGCGGGAGTCACGCGACCCGCAGTGCCTGGTAGGCCTGCAGGCTGCTGTAGGCAACCTGCAGCAGCAGGGCCTCCTGATCGGCCCTTCGCGCACGCGCCAGCATGTCGCCGACAATCTGTTCCGCTTCCACCTGCTGGCCGGCCTCCAGATCGCGCAGCATCGAGGCCTTCAACGCCGAGCCGGCCTGGGTCAGCGTGCCGCGCGCGGTGTCCTGCGCTGCCTCCGGAACCGGTTCACCGGCGGCTTCGGCGACGGCCAGGCACTCGTCGTAAAGGCCACGTACGATCGCCTCGCCATCATCGGTGGCGACGATGGTGCCGATATCCGCACGCAGCAGGCAGGTAGCGGCGGCCAGCGCGGTCAGGAAGGTGTACTTGATCCATTGCTCCTGGCCGATGCGCTCGCTGGCCAGGTGATCAAGATTGGCCTGTGCGCAGGCGGCAGCGAAGGCGCGCACGCGTGCGGAGATTGCTCCGCCGTCGCGCTCGCCGAAGGTGAGCTTGGCCGGCTTGCCCAGATGCAGCACCGCGCCATCGGGCGCCTTGGTGGCGCTGATGAAGCACAGGCCGCCGAGTACCGCGTCGCGGCCGAAGCGCAGGTCCAGCGCGTTGTAGTGGTGCAGGCCATTGAGGATCGGCAGCACGGTGGTGTTCGCGCCGACTGCCGGGGCGATGGCATCGATCGAACTGTCCAGGTCGTAGGCCTTGCAGCTGAGGATGACCAGGTCGAAGGGCTTCTGCGCGGCCAGTGCGGGCAGTGCATCAGCAGTGACGTGCTGAACCGGGAAACGCGCATCACCCAGTGGGCTGCGGATGACCAGGCCATCATGGTCCAGCTGCGCGGCGCGCGCGGGGCGCACGAGGAAGGTCACGTCCACGCCGGCCTGGGCCAGGCGGCCACCGAAGTAACCGCCGGTACCGCCGGCGCCGAGGATCAGGATGCGCATTGCACGTTCACCGCTTTCTGGGGGAATCAGATCTGCGATTGTGCCGGAGATTGCGGGCAAAAAAAGAGCCGAGCATCGGCTTGGCTCTACAGAGATCGCTTCATCCGCGCATGGCTTGGATCCATCGTGTCGACCAAGGTCGACACCTACCAACAGCAGCGCAGAACGGCTCCCCGGCAGATCGCAGGAATTTGTCGAAGGCGGGGTGGGTCCGGTTGCGGGGGCGTGAGCGCCATGGATGGCGCGACCGAGCCTCCATGGACGGATTCACGGCGTCCCCCGCAACCGGACCCACCCCGCCATCCCCCGGATAGTCAGCTTTTGCCGTTGAAGTTGACGTTGATTCAGCGGGTGCAGGGCCGCAGGCCCTGCAGGCAAAACTCAGCTGCGCATGCCCACGCCACGGCGCAGCAGCCACAGCGCCAGCGCCGTCAGCACCACCACGAAACCGATCATCAGGCCGTAGGCCACCGGCAGCGGCACATCGCTGCTACCCAGCAGGCCATAGCGGAACGCGTTGACCATGTAGAAGATCGGGTTCGCGTGCGTGGCCGCTTCGGCCCAGCCCGGCAGCAGCTTCACCGAATAGAACACGCCACCCAGGTAGGTCAGCGGGGTCAGGATGAAGGTCGGCACGATCGCCACGTCATCGAACTTCTTCGCATACACCGCATTGATGAATCCGGCCAGCGAGAAGATCGTCGCGCCCAGGATCACCGTGGTCAGCATCACCAGCGGGTGCGGGATGCGCACCGGGGTGAAGAACATCGCGATGATCAGCACGATCACGCCCACCATCAGGCCGCGCAGCACCGCGCCAGCCACATAGCCCCACAGGATCACCCAGTTCGGCATCGGGCTGACCAGCAGCTCTTCGACGTGGCGGCCGAATTTGGCGCCGAAAAACGAGGAGCTGATGTTGCCGTAGCTGTTCTGGATCACGCTCATCATCACCAGGCCCGGCACGATGAACTGCATGTAGGTGTAGCCGCCCATGTCACCCACGCGCGACCCGATCAGGTTGCCGAAGATGAGGAAGTACAGGGTCATGGTGATCGCCGGCGGCACCAGGGTCTGGCCCCAGATGCGCATGATGCGGGCGACTTCGCGGCGCACGATGGTCATCAGCGCGATGCGGTTGCGCTGGCCGTCGGTCAGCTCGGTGGTGCTCATGCGGGCTTCTCCATGTTGCCGGTGAGGCGCACGAACAGCTCCTCCAGGCGGTTGCTCTTGGTACGCATCGAACGCACGCGGATACCGGACGCGTTGAGCGTCGCAAACACGCGGTTGAGGTCCATCGCGCGTGGCATATCGATGTCCAGCGTGTGCGGGTCCGGGGCGGTCAGCGTCGCGCCCTCGATCACCGGCAGCTGCGCCGGCAGGTCACCGTCGATGTCCAGCAGGAAGCCTTCCACGTCCAGCTTGGCCAGCAGGGTGCGCATCGGCCCCTGTTCGACGATCTGGCCATGGTTGATGATCGCCAGGTGGCGGCACAGGTACTCGGCCTCTTCCAGGTAGTGCGTGGTGAGGATGATCGTGGTGCCGGCACCGTTGATCTCCTTCAGCACGCGCCACATGTCGCGGCGGATCTCGATGTCCACGCCGGCGGTCGGTTCGTCCAGGATCAGCAGGCGCGGGCGGGTCATCATCGCGCGGGCGATCATCAGCCGGCGCTTCATGCCGCCGGACAGCGTGCGGCTCATCACCTGTGCCTTTTCCCACAGGTGCGCGCGCTTCAGTTCCTCTTCGGCGCGCTGCTCGGCTTCCTCGCGCGGCACGCCATAGAAGCCGGCGTAGTTCACCAGGATGTCGAAGGGCTTCTCGAACAGGTTGAAGTTGATTTCCTGAGGCACCAGCCCGATCAGGCGCATGGTCGCGCTGCGGTTGCGCACCAGGTCGCTGCCGAACACCTCCACCTGGCCCTCGCTGAGGTTGACCAGGGAGCTGATGATGCCGATCAGGGTCGACTTGCCGGCCCCGTTGGGGCCGAGCAGGGCGAAGAAGTCGCCCGGGGCCACTTCCAGGGAAACGCCCTTCAGGGCCTGGGTGCCGTTGTCGTAGGTCTTGCGCAGGTCGCGCACGCGCAGGGCGGGCGCCGTATCGTTCTGGGATGCCAAGCTCGAAGCCTTCGCGCCCATGGGCTGGCGCTGGAGAGGGGCGGGGAGGGGCTATTATAGAAGACCCCGAGGGCTTGCCCCGGCTACACACTGTCCCGAAAAGTCGTGCCTGTTCAATTCCCCCTCAAGCTGGTCGGCTGCCGCATGCTGGCCCCGACCGTCGGCCACTACCAGTTCGTGCGTGATGATGGACAGCCACTGGATTTCCAGCCCGGCCAGTTCATCCAGGTCCATTTCAGCTACGCCGACGGCACCGAAACCAAGCGCAGCTACTCGCTGGCGACCATCCACGACCATGCGCTGGGCCCGGGCGAGGCGGTGGATATCGCGGTCAGTTTCGTGCCCGGTGGTGCTGCCACGGCCCTGTTCGAGGCACTGGAGCCGGGCGGCCAGATCAGTGCGTCCGGCCCCTATGGCCGGTTCTGCCTGAATCCCGGTGACCACAACGCCCGTTACCTGCTGATCGCCACCGGTACCGGCGTTACCCCGTACCGTTCCATGCTGCCGCTGCTGGAAAAGGCCATGGCCGAACGCGATGTGCAGATCGTGCTGCTGCAGGGCGCGCGCAGCCCGGGCGAGCTGCTGTACAGCGAAGATTTCTACAGCTTCGCCGAAAAGCACGCGAACTTCCGCTATGTTCCGTGCCTGTCGCGCGAATTGCCGGCCGAACCGCACCCGGATGTACAGCACGGCTACGTGCAGCAGGCGCTGGCCGGTTTCACGCCGGACCCGGCCACCGACATCGCCTACCTGTGCGGCAACCCGGACATGGTCGATGCCTGCGCCGAACTGCTGAAGGCCGCCGGCCTGGGCAACCCGCAGATCCGCCGCGAGAAGTACGTCAGCAGCAAGTAAGCCAGGGTAGTGCCGGCCGCTGGCCGGCAACCCCACGAACGCTGGTAATGCCGGCCGCTGGCCGGCAATCCCGCAAATCGGAGGCGGCATCACGCCGCCCCGGTGCCCGGCCTCAGTACGCGATCCAGGCGTCACGCCAGGCAGAGCCGGTGCCCGGGCGGTAGGGTTCGGCATTGACATTGCACCACGCGCCCTCCGGGAACGGGCGGCAGGCGTAGAGTTTGCCGTCGGCGCCCTTGACCACGGTTTCGCCCGGCGTGTAGCTGCCGATACCGTCCGGATACACGAAGTCATAGTCGCCCGGTGGCGGATCGACCGGATCCGGCAGTTGCGTGTCGAGCTGGAAGCGATGGCCCGGCTTCAGGTAGACGCGGTTCTCGGTGGCCGAGGCGATGGGTGTGATGATTCCATTCTTCAGCACGCCCACCCGGACATGCTGGGCAGAAGCGTTGACCCTGTGGCCCAGCGCCAGCGGCCATTGCGTGGCGGAGGTCTGCCCGGTGGCGAGGGTGATCTTCGGGCTTTCCAGGTCATTGCCGTTGGCGTTGAACACGCGCAGGGTCAGGGTGGTACCGGTCTCCAGGTCACCCCGCGCGGTGATCGCCCCAGCGTCCTCCCATTCTGGTGGCGGAATGATGTCACCGCCTTCGAAACGTACGTCGGCACAGGTATAGAACGCTTCCTTCGAATCCGAGCGTTGCCAGGTGTTGTAGATGATGTGCTGGCCAGTACGCTTGGGCAGTGGGCAATCGAGTCGGTAGATGCCGTTGGCGTCCTCGTCCACGTGACCCAGCGAGCAGAACTGCTCCAGATCGTCCCAACGCAGCGGGCTGCCCGGTTGCCAGCCTTCGCGGGTTACATAGAAGACCCAGTCGCGGGTCTTGTGCGGAGCCGATGCGAGGTACTCGAAGGTGTAGCGGCCGCGGGCATCGGCGCGGATCGGGCTGGTCGACCAGTCCGTGCGATTGAGGTTCATGCCGCGGTACTTTGCAGTGCCGCCGCTGCACAGTTCGCCATCAGGCACGACCTGGCGATGGTTGCCGTCAGCCTCGGCCTGGTTGATGCCGGCCCAGTCGTAGAAGGGCTGCGCGCCACCGATGGCCTTGGCTGCCGCACAGGCCGCATTGGTCGGATTCTCGGGGTTGGCCTGGCGGCAGGCGTAGATGCGGCTGATCGGCTTGGAAAGGGTGCCGTGGGCCTGGGCCTCCTGTGAGGCGAAGAGAGCTGCGCACAGGGAGGCAGCAACTGCTGCAAGTAGGTGGGCTTGCATCGATGACGTCCTTTGACGCGTGGAAGACCCGCCGAGTTTCCACGCAGCAAAGAGCGTCCTCCATTCAACGGTTCCTAAAAAACCGAGGCTGGGAACCCGTCGTCTTTTTCCATGCGACCGCCATCGCAAGAAACGTCATGCAGGAGGGGTGGCACCGAAGTGCCACCCCCGTCGAGTTCAGTACGCGATCCAGGCATCACGCCAGGCAAAGCCGGTGCCTGGGCGATAGGCATCGGCGTTGATGTTGCACCACGCACCTTCCGGGAACGGGCGGCAGGCGTACAGCTTGCCGTCGGTGCCCTTCACCACGGTCTCGCCCGGCTTGTAGCTGCCGAGGCCTGCCGGATACACGAAGTCGAAATCGCCACCCGGCGGATCGACCGGGCCCGGACCCGGAATCTGGGTTTCCAGTTCAAAGCGATGACCCGGCTTCAGGTAGACACGGTTCTCGGTGGCGGACGCCACCGGCGTGATCACGCCGTTCTTCATCACGCCGACGCGGGCGTGCTGGGCGCTGCCATTGACCTTGCTGGCCAGCGCCATCGGCCACTGCGCCGGAGCGGTCTGGCCGGCGGCCAGGGTCACTTCCGGGCGCTCCAGATCGTTGCCGTTGGCATTGAACACGCGCAGGGTCAGCGTGGTGCCTGCCTCCAACGCACCGCGGGCGGTGACCGGGCCGGCATCCTGCCACTGCGGCGGCGGAATCACGCCGTTGCCGCCTTCGAAGCGGACATCCATGCAGGTGTAGAACGCTTCACCCGAATCCGAACGCTGCCAGGTGTTGTAGATGATGTGCTGGCCACTGCGCTTGGGCAGCGGGCAGTCCAGCTTGTAGGTCTTGCCGTCCACCGGCACGTTGCCCAGTGTGCAGAATTCCTGCAGGTCGGCCCAGCGCAGCGGGCTGCCCGGCTGCCAGCCATCACGGGTGACATAGAACTTCCACTCGCGGGTGGCATGCGGGGCCGGGGCATAGAACTCAAAGGTGTAGCGGCCACGCGCGTCGGCGCGGATTGGTGTGGTCGGCCAGTCGGTACGGTTCAGGTCAAGGCCGCGGTACTTGGGAATGCTGGCACTGCACAGTTCGCCATCGCGCACCAGTTCGCGATGGTTGCCATTGGCATTGCCGTGGGCAATCGCGCTCCAGTCGTAGAACGGCTGCGCGCCGCCAATGGCCTTGGCTGCGGCACAGGCCGGGTTGGTCGGGTTTTCCGGATTGCCCTCGTGGCACTGCTTCACGCGGCTGAGCGGCTTGGTCATGGTGCCATGGGCGAAGGCGCTGCCGGACAAGGCCAGGCCGGCGACGACGGACAGTGCGAAGACTGCCCGATGGGACAGGTGCATGCAGAGACTCCTTTGCGAGGTGTGGGAAACCTCAAGGAGTCTTCACATGCAGATGCGCCGGCAACATCGGACAAGTTTGAAATCGATGGCGGCTGTGTTCGATCTGCAACACGGTGCTTACTTTGCCGTCATCCGGGCGAAAGGCGGTGCATTGTGCACCGCCTCCCGCATCACTGCCTCAGTACGCGATCCACGCATCGCGCCAGGCCGCGCCCACGCCCGGCCGGTAGGCCTCGGCATTGACGTTGCACCATGCACCCTCCGGGAACGGACGGCAGGCGTACAGCTTGCCGTCGGTGCCCTTCACCACGGTCTGGCCCGGCACATAGCCGCCGATACCGGCCGGGTACACATGGTCGAAATCACCGCCCGGCGACGGCGTGCCCGGGTCCGGCACCTTCGTGTCGAGCTGGAAGCGGTTGCCATCCTTCAGGTACACGCGGTTGGCGGTGGCCGAGGCCGTCGGCGTGATTGCACCATTGGCCAGCACGCCCACGCGCGCATGCTGGGCACTGGCATTGACCTTGCGGGCCAGCGCCAAGGGCCATTGCGCGGCCGAGGTCTGGCCGCTGGCCAGCGTCGCTTCCACACGTTCGACATCGTTGCCGCTGGCATTGAACACGCGCAGTGCCAGCGTCGTACCGACCGGCAATTCACCGCGGGCGGTGACCGGGCCGGCATCCTGCCATTGCGGTGCCGGCGTCGTACCACCGCCGCCGCCTTCAAAGCGCACGTCCATGCAGGTGTAGAACGCCTCGGTCGAATCCGAGCGCTGCCAGGTGTTGTAGATCACATGCTGGCCGCTGCGCTGCGGCAGCGTGCACTGCAGCTTGTAGGTGCCATCGGCAGAGAGCGGTGTATTGCCCAGCGTGCAGAACTCCTGCAGGTCGGCCCAGCGCAACGGGCTGCCCGGTTGCCAGCCGTCGCGGGTGACGAAGAAGCGCCAGTCGCGCGTGGCGTGCGGCGCGGTTGCCTTGAACACGAAGGTGAACCTGCCATTGGCATCGGCGTGGATCGGCGTGGTCTGCCAGTCACTGCGGTTCACGTCCAGGCCGCGGAAGGTCGGGTTGTTGCCGCTGCACAGCTTGCCGTCGGGCACCACGGCCTGATGGTTGCCGTTGGCGTTGGCCTGGTTGATGCCGTTCCAGTCGTAGAACGCCTGTGAACCGCCAATCGCTTTTGCAGCGGCACAGGCCGGGTTGGTCGGATTCTCGGGATTGCCCTGGAAGCAGGCATAGACGCGGCTGACCGGCGTGGTCATCGTGCCGTGGGCGAACGCGTTGCCGGCCAGGCACAGGCCCGCAGCGGCGAACGAGGTGGCCAGCAACAGCGGTGTGGATCGGAATGACATGGCGCATCCTTGTGGTCGTCGAAAGGGAACGGTGACCGCAGGCGCTGCGCTGGGCGGCGGACTTTCGGCGGCACCAGGGCGAGTATCGAGTCGCACTGCAGGCGGCGGAACCATC
This sequence comes from Stenotrophomonas sp. YJH_SMC_20, assembly GCF_059367845.1. Lineage (NCBI taxonomy): Bacteria > Pseudomonadati > Pseudomonadota > Gammaproteobacteria > Lysobacterales > Lysobacteraceae > Stenotrophomonas > Stenotrophomonas sp. YJH_SMC_20. The sequence goes on from NZ_JCAFRG010000004.1 coordinate 131,936, forward strand.
GCAGTGCCGATCCGTGACTGCGCATGTGAAGCCCTTCCCGCAGGCTTCACGCAGGGCTGAACGGATGCGCTGGACGTCACGTGACCGGCGTGGCATCGATCACGTCATGGAGATCACGCGACGCAGTCCCGGTACCCACCCGATCTGCCTGGCACGAGAAACAGCCATGCGCGGCGTTGTGCAGCTGGACGAACGCCACCGACGGGTCGGCAAACAGTGCATCCAGGTGGTCGGCCACCTCGGTGCCCGCACAGACCTGGGCACCGCACATCAGCGCGGCGTGGTCATAGGCACGCATCGAGATCACCCGGCGCTGCACATACGGGGGCACCTCGCCCGGCGGCAGGATGCAACGGGTCACGCCGCGCTGCACGAAGATCGGGCCGGCGGCGCGGTACGGCGAATGCAGCGGCAGGTGGACGTGGGACAGCAGGAGCAGTTCGCTGCCAGGCGCGGGATCGCTCAGGCTGATCCGGCAGGGATGTCCGCCGCTCGCGCCGGCCCAGCGACGCTGGATGCCGAGCGCAGCGAGCGCGCAGTCGCTCATCTCGAACAGGTGCAGGAAGGGGCGATGGTCGATGCCACCGAGGTACCACGTGTGCATGGGTGTCTCCTGGGTTTGCGGCGGATTCTGCGCGTGCGCCGGCGGCCGTGCTCGCCGTTTTCAGACCCCGCATCGCCGTCAGGCCGGGGCACTGGCCCGTGGGGTGCTGCGGGCCGCCGCCGGTGCCGCCCTGTGCCGACCAAGGCCGAGGGGCAGGACCGTCCGGTCTGCGCGCCGTTGGCGGCGGATTCGTCATTGCCCATCGCCGTCGGCGCGCTGCCCGTGTAAGTTGAGTCACATCTTCCGCGGCAGCCCGTCGTGGTTGCCAGGAACGTCTTCCAGGGGAAACGAGCACGATGCAAAGACTCCACCTCGCGTTGGCCGCAGCGTTGGCCAGCCTGATGCTTGCCGGTTGCAGCCAGCCGCCGTCACCCGGCGCCGAGGGCGCCACTGACGCACCCGGCCGCCGCTTCGGCACGATCGATTTCCAGCCCTGCACGCTGTCCACGGTAGGTGCCAGCGCCAACGTGGAGGCGCAGTGCGCCACCCTGCAGGTGCCGGAGGACCGGGCCCAGCCTGACGGTCGCCGGATCGGCCTGCGTATCGCCTGGCTTGAATCGGGCAGCAGCGGCGCCAGCCAGCCGGATCCGGTGTTCTTCCTGGCCGGCGGCCCCGGCCAGGCGGCCAGCGAGGTGGCGGTCATCGTCGATACTGCACTGCGCCAGGTGCGCAAACAGCGCGACGTGTTCCTGATCGACCAGCGCGGCACCGGCGGTTCCAACCCGCTCAGCTGCCTGGGCGCGGACGGGAAGGAGCTGCCGATGGACGAGGATGCCGCGCCTTCCGAGGCATCGCTGCGCGACTACGCCCAGCGCTGTGCGGCTTCCCTGCAGGGACGTGCGGACGCACGTTTCTACACCACCACCGAAGCCATTGCAGACCTGGACGCAGTTCGCCAGGCCTTGGGCGTGGACCGGGTCAACCTGATCGGTGCGTCCTACGGCACCCGCGTGGCCCAGCGCTATGCGGGTACCTATCCACAGCACACCCGCAGCATCGTCATCGATGGCGTGGTGCCGAATGAGCTGGTGGTGGGCGGCGATTTCGCCAGGACATTCGAGGACGCGATCGCCCTGCAGTCGGCGCAGTGCCGCAAGGACGTTACCTGCAGCAAGCGCTTCCCGACCGATACCCGTGCGCAGCTGCGCAGCGTGGTCGAGACCCTGCGCCGTGCACCGGTTCCGGTCGAGTATCGCGACCCCGGCACCTACGGGACCCGGAAGGATGTGCTGACACCGGACAGCGTGGTGGGCCTGGCTTTTGCGTTTTCCTACGTACCCCAGTACGCCTCATTGCTGCCGCTGGTTCTTGATGAAGCCGCGCACGGCCGCTACGCGCCGCTCGCCTCGCTGGCACGCGGTGCGAACCGCAGCATGGATTTCCAGATCAACCGCGGGATGCATTGGTCGGTGATCTGTAGCGAAGATGCGCCGCGCTACCACGCGCCGGCCGAGGATCCCGAGCGGCTGTTTGGCAACGAGGTGGCCAGTGCGTTCTTCGCGGCCTGCCCGGTGTGGCCGCACCGTCCGGCACCGGCAGCCAATGCCGTGCCGCTGCGCAGTGACGTACCGGCGCTGCTGTTGTCTGGTGAACTGGACCCGGTGACCCCGCCGCGCTATGCCGAGCAGGTCCTCAAGGGCCTGCCCAATGGACGCGCGCTGGTCGCCCGTGGCCAGGGCCACGGCACGCTGACCGCCGGCTGCATGCCGCGCCTGCTCGGCCAGTTCATCGACACGACCGATGCCAAGGCGCTGGATGCCGGCTGCCTGGATACGCTGAGCTACGTGCCGGCGTTCACCTCGTTCAACGGATGGGAACCATGATCGTCGCCGACAACCTGCACAAGGCCTTCGACACCCGCACCGGCCGTATCCAGGCAGTGTCCAACGTCGGCTTCCGCGCCGAGGATGGCCGCATCACCGGCCTGCTGGGGCCCAACGGTGCCGGCAAGACCACCACCATGCGCATGCTGTACACGCTGATGACGCCCGATCAGGGCAGCATCACTGTCGACGGCATCGATGCGGCGCGCAATCCGGTGGAGGTGCGTCGCCACCTCGGCGTGCTGCCTGATGCGCGTGGCGTCTACAAGCGCCTGACTGCGCGCGAGAACATCGCCTACTTCGGCGAACTGCATGGCCTGTCGGCCGAGCGCATCCGCGAACGCATCGAGGTGCTGTCGCACGCGCTGGACATGGGGGACATCCTCGACCGCCAGACCGATGGCTTCTCGCAGGGCCAGCGCACCAAGACCGCGATTGCCCGCGCGCTGGTGCACGACCCTCGCAACGTCATTCTCGATGAACCGACCAACGGCCTGGACGTGATGACCACGCGCGCGCTGCGCCGCTTCCTGCTGGGCCTGCGCGAAGAGGGTCGCTGCGTGATCCTGTCCAGCCACATCATGCAGGAGGTGGCCGCGCTGTGCGATCACATCGTGATCATCGCCAAGGGCACGGTGATGGCCGCCGGCAGCGCCGACGAACTGCGTGCGCAGGCCGGCGAATCCAACCTGGAAGATGCGTTCGTGAAACTGATCGGCAGCGAAGAGGGCCTGCACGCATGAGCATGATGTCGACCCTGATGACGGTGATGCGCAAGGAGCTGCGTGACCTGTCGCGTGACCGCCGCACGCTGCTTCTGACCCTGCTGTTCGGGCCACTGCTGTACCCGGTGCTGCTGCTGGGCATGGGCAAGCTGGCCGAGAGCCGGGTGCGCACCCAGATCGAACAACCGCTGCAGATTCCGACCATCGGTGCGGACAACGCGCCGAACCTGGTGCGCTTCCTCGCCGCGCAGGGGCTGAACACCGCACCGGCACCGAAGGACCTGGCCGAGGCCATCCGCACCCAGGACATCGATGTGGCGCTGCGCATCAGCGATGAGTTCGGCAAGGACTGGGCCGAGGGCAAGCCGGCGCTGGTGGAGGTCATCATGGACAGCACGCGTCGCGCGGCCGAAGTACCCAGTGCACGCCTGGAGGCGGCGCTGGCCACCTACAACGGCCAGGTCGGTGCCTTGCGCCTGATGGCACGCGGCATCGACGCACAGGTGGCACGCCCGCTGGACGTGGCGCGCCAGGACCTGGCCAGTGCCGAGGCCAAGCGCGGCATGATCCTGTCGATGCTGCTGCCGGTACTGCTGACGCTGACCTCGTTCATCGGTGGCGCCTACCTGGTGATGGACGCCACGGCCGGCGAGCGCGAGCGGCAGTCACTGGAACCCTTGCTGGCCACGCCGGGCTCGCGCAGTGCGATCGTCAGCGGCAAGATCGCCGCCGCCTGCGTGGTCGGTTTCGTGTCGCTGCTGCTGACCCTGGTCGCGTTCAAGGTGAGCGCGCAGATCGCCCCCGGCAACATCGGCCGCCAGTTCAACATGAACGTCGGCTCGATGCTGCAGATGCTGCTGGTGATGTTGCCGATGCTGCTGATCGGCACCTCGCTGCTGACCTTCCTGTCGGCTGCGGCCAAGAGCATGAAGGAAGCGCAGAGCCACATGACCTGGCTGATGCTGCTGCCGATGCTGCCTGGCTACGCCCTGGTGGCCTATCCGCTGAAGAGCGAGATGTGGCAGTACGCCGTGCCGTTCCTGTCGCAGAACCAGATGCTGCTGAAGGTGATCCGCCACGAGACCATCACCCCGACGGTCTGGGCGATCTACCTCGGTGCCAGCCTCGGCCTGGCCGCTATGCTGTGGTTCGCCGCCGTGCGCCGCTACCACAACGAGCGCCTGGCCATCTCCGGCTGACCGCAAAAAAGGGGACGGAGGGGATTAAGTCGTTTCTGCCCCTCCCGTCCCCTCCTTGCGCGGGCGGCCTTGTCTTCGCATTGCCACCGGCCGCCCGAGCGTCTTCTCTACCATCCGCAGGAACGCAGCATCCCCCAACGGACGCTGTTTGGCGCTATGACTGCGGATTGCGGGCAGATCGGCGGACGCATTCACATCGCGCAGGAATCGCGCATACACCGCCGTCCTGTTGCGAGCGGTCGCGGCCAACGCTCTGAATGCGGGATGCGGGGTCAGCATGGGGTCATCGCGTCGTTGAAGGTTGCCGTGCACGCTGGACCATGGATGATCTTCAGCACTGACCGCAATGCCGGCACGAACGGGATTGCGTTCGATGTAGCGGTATACGCTGAGCAGGTAAGCGTCGCTGTCGATCATCGAGGAATGGAAGCGGCCCTGCCACAGGGGACCGGTGCGGCCGTGCCGCTGGTTGAAAGCCTGCACATAGTTGTTGCCCTGCATGCGCATTGCATCGGCCAGCCCACGCTGCGTGGATGGCGTGGCCAGTAGGTGGATGTGGTTGTCCATCAGTACGTAGGCATGCAGTGCGACGCGGTGCTTGAGGAAAGCGCTGTGCAGCAGATGCAGGAACAGTTGCCGGTCGATGTCGTCGACAAAGATCGCACCCTTGTTCACACCGCGCTGGATCACGTGATAGGCCTGGCCGGCCAGCATCAGGCGCGCTTGTCGGGGCATGGGATTCCCAGGTCGAAGGGTGCCTCAGCCTGGCATCGGCACCGTGGCGTGGGGCATCAGGTAATGCCGCGCCGGCGTATCGGAGGAGTCAGAAGCGACCTAATCCCCTCCGTCCCCTTTTGCGTACCGCGCAGGCGTTACCCCCATCACGCGCTTGAACACGCTGATGAAGGAACTGGGTGTGTCGTAGCCCATTGACAGCGCAACGCTGATCACGGGTTCGCCTGCCAGCAGGCGTGGCAGTGACAGCAGCACGCGCAGGCGCTGCCGCCACTGGCTCAAGGTCATGCCAGTTTCGGCCTGCCAACGGCGGGCGAGACTGCGGCTGGACAGTCCGCTGGTGGCTGCCCACGCTTCGACGCTGCGAAGGTCGTCCGGCGACCGTGCCAGCGCCGCCGCGATCCGCCGCAACCGTCGATCCTGCGGTTGTGGCAGGGCAAGTGGCAAGGGAGTGCTGGCACGGATCTCATCGGCGATGACGCCGGCCAAGCGTGCCTGCGCAGCGTCCAGTGCCTGATGCGGCCAACGCAGTGCCCGCGTCACCGCCGCCTGCAACAGCACATCGGGTTGGAAAATGCGGGGCAGCGGCGGCAGATCCAGGCCGGCATCGGCGCGGACGTACAGGCTCCAGCCATCGAATGCGTCTGCCCCTACCAGGGCGTGGGGCAGCAAGGGCGGTATCCAGGCAACATGCCCCGCCGGCAGCAGCCAGTGCAGGTCGCCGGCCTCGATCCGCAGCAGGCCGTGGTGGGCACCCAGCAACTGGCCGCGCACGTGCTGGTGGCGCGCGGTGCGCCGCCTTCCGGGCACGCGCAGCTGGCCGGCCAGCACGATGGGGCCGTCGTCGGCGTCCGCCAATGCCGGATCAATCAAGCCGGTCGGTGTCTGATCTGCCATATCCATTGGCAGTTATACGGCAGAAGCGCCGATCCGCGCGCGCCACACTGGGCGCCCATTCCAACACGAGCCGCCCCGATGCAGCCCCAGGACATTCTTCCCGACCATCAGAACGACGTGCAGGTAAACGGCCTCATCGTGCGCAAGGGCAGCGTGGGCGCCTTCCTCGCCAGCGTCCGTGACTGGCAGGACCCCGCCAGCGATGACGCCACCCGCGCCACCGCCGAAGCAGATCTGCGTGGGCTGCTGCCGGGCCTGCATGCGCTGGGCCTGTTCCAGGTGCTGGCCGCGCGCGATCCGGCACTGCAACGCCTGATTGACAGCCTCTCCTGAAGCGGACACGGCCCGGAGATGCCGGGCCGTGTGGTCATTTTGGGGCGGAAACGACTTAATCCCCTCCGTCCCCTTTTCTGCGGTCAGCCGCCTGGCGCGAACACCAGGGTGCGGCGGGTGGTGACCGGCGCGCTGACCGGCTCGAAGCGCCAGCGCTTGACTGCGTTCAGGGCTTCGCGGTCGAAGGTGCGGCCGGAGGTTGCGCGCAGCACGCGGGCGTTGACCACCGAGCCGTCGGTACCGACCGTGATCTCCACCAGCACTTCGCCCGACGTTCCCGAACGCAGTGCCTCGGCCGGATAGCGCGGCGCCGGCGTACTGATCGGGCGCAGGGTGGGCGCGGCGGCAGCCGCGGCCTGGCGCGCCGCGCTGGCCTGCTGGGCCGCGGCCTGCTGCTGCTTCTGTTCGGCTTCGCGGCGTGCGGCGGCCTGGCGCTCGGCTTCCTGGCGTTCGTTGTCGCGGCGTGCGGCGTCCTGCTGGGCAGCGATCTGCTTGGCCGCGTCGGCTTCCTTGGCGCGTTGTTCGGCCAGGCGCTGCTGTTCGATCTGCTGCTTGCTGCGCTCCTCGGCGTCCTTCTTTGCCTTCTCCGCTTCGGTCTCGGTGCGCTTGGCCGCGTTTTCCACGCCCTTGGACAGACCGTCCTTCAGGCGCGGCAGGGCGGGCGCGGAGGCATCCACCTTCTCGATCAGTGCCACCAGGCGCTGTGCTTCGGTGTAGTCCTCGCGGCCCAGGTGCTGCTCGGCGGCGATCAGGGTGTAGGGCAGCAGGTCGGTCAGCGCGCTCTTCACCGAGGCGTCGTCCGGGGTCTTGTCGCGCAGGGCGAGGTAGTACTCGATGGCATTGTCGCCGGCCGGCGCGTACATGCGGTTCTCGCGCAGGGCCTGGCTGGCCGACTCACGCAGCTGCTCGGTGCCCATCGACTGCACCTTGGCGGCGACCACCGGTGCGGCCGGTGCAGCGGCGGTGGGGGCGGCGGCCGGAGCCGGTGCTGCGGATTCTTCCTTGCCCGAGCAGGCGGCCAGCGCCAGTGCCAAAGCAACCGGCAGCCACCGGCGCGCGGCGGTGATCGTTGAGACGTGCGACATCCTGCTCCCCTCTAGAAGACGACGTGACGTAAATCATTGATATGCATGGCCGGGACCCGTGGTCCAGGCGCGGCAGGGTGGCGTTTCCCGACGCCACCGCCGGCAACGGCGAGGATGCAATCTAGCATCCCGGCCACCGCCCCGCACAAGGGGTGGTGGCCGGGTGGGGCCGCAGTGATCATGTCGTGGCCGGCGGCGACCTCAGTGGTCGTGTGCCTTGTCGTGCGACTTGCTGTGGCCGTTGGACATCAGCTTGTCGGTCCAGGCGATGCCGATCGCCGACAGGATGAACACGCAGTGGATGATGGTCTGCCACAGCACACCTTCCTGGGTCATGGTCGTGCAGGTATCGACGCCAGCGTTGTAGAAACTGGTCGACGCCGAAGACACTGCCGCTGCCCATTGTTCCGGTTTGCACAGCGGCAGTCCCTTCAACGCGCTGGTGGCGATGAAGGTCTTCAGCAGGTGGATCGAGGAGATGCCGATGATCGCCATCGCCAGCTTCACCTTCAGCACGCTGGCGTTGACGTGGCTCAGCCATTCCGGCTGGTCCGGGTGGCCTTCCAGGCGCAGGCGCGAGACGAAGGTTTCATAGCCGCCGACGATCACCATCACCAGCAGGTTGGAGATCATCACCACGTCGATCAGGCCCAGCACGATCAGCATGATCTGCTGTTCGCCCATCGACACCGAGTGGGACAGCAGGTGCCACAGTTCCTTGCCGAACAGGAACACGTAGACGCACTGGGCAAGGATCAGGCCCAGGTACAGCGGCAGCTGCAGCCAGCGCGAGGCGAAGATCAGCGAGGACAACGGGGACAAGGGACGAGGACTGTGGCTCATGCAGGACAGTGCGTTTCGGGGGAGCCGCGAGGTTACCGGCCCGCCATGACGGTGCCAACCCAACTCACGCACTAGACTTCAGGTTCCTTTCCGCACCCCGAGCCGCCGCCATGATCGACCTGTATTACTGGCCCACCCCGAACGGCCACAAAGTGACCCTGCTGTTGGAGGAAGCCGGCCTGGAGTACCGCATCCACCCGGTCAACATCGGTTCGGGCGACCAGTTCAAGCCGGAATTCCTGGCCATCTCGCCGAACAACAAGATGCCGGCCATCGTCGACCATGCCCCGGCCGATGGCGGTGCTCCCCAGAGTGTGTTCGAGTCCGGCGCGATCCTGCTGTACCTGGCCGAGAAGACCGGCCGCTTCCTGCCCAGCGACGCGCGTGGCCGCGTGACCACCCTGGAATGGCTGTTCTGGCAGATGGCGGGCCTGGGCCCGATGAGTGGCCAGATGGGCCACTTCAACGTGTACGCGCCGGAGAAGATTCCCTATGCCATCGAGCGCTACGACAACGAGGTGCGCCGCCTGCACGGGGTGATGGACAAGCGCCTGGCCCAGCACGCCTTCCTGGCCGGCGATGAGTACACCATCGCCGACATGGCCAGCTACCCGTGGGTCGGCGCCTACGACACGCTGCCGGTGGACTTCGCCGCGTTCCCGAACCTCAAGCGCTGGCATGAAGCGATTGCCGCACGCCCGGCCACCCAGCGCGCCTATGCCCTGCGCCAGCAGGTGAACCCCAACGCCGGCAAGCCGCTCAGCGACGAAGAGCGCAAGCACCTGTTCGGCCAGCGTTGAACCAGGACGGCGTCATTCACGCGTGACGTGGATCTACGGATGGTGGGTGCCGACCCTTGGTCGGCACTCGTCCGCACGCCTTATGGGCAGAAGGTCATGCTGCCTTCCCGCACGGGCTTGGTTAGGATGGGGGGACGACCGTCCCGCGCCCCGCGTGGAGGCGTACCTGCCGTTTGCCGGGATCCTCCATGCGCCACCTGTTCGCTTCGCTCGCCCTCATGCTTGCCACCACAACCGCTGCCCACGCTGAAAAGCTGACCCTGGAAGCCATCACCGGTCCGCTGCCGCTGTCCGGCCCGACCTTGATGAAGCCCAAGGTGGCACCGGACGGATCGCAGGTCAGCTTCCTGCGCGGCAAGGACAGCGACCGAAACCAGCTGGACCTGTGGACCTACGACATCGGTAGCGGCCAGACCCGGCTGCTGGTTGATTCCAAGGTGGTGCTGCCCGGCACCGAGACCCTCAGCGACGAGGAAAAGGCACGCCGCGAGCGCCAGCGCATCGCCGCGATGACCGGCATCGTTGATTACCAGTGGTCGCCGGACGCGCAGCGCCTGCTGTTCCCGCTGGGCGGCGAACTCTACCTGTACGACCTCAAGCAGCAGGGCCAGGCGGCCGTGCGCCAGCTGACCCACGGTGAAGGTTTCGCCACCGACGCCAAGCTGTCGCCCAAGGGCGGTTTCGTCAGCTTCATCCGCGGCCGCAACCTGTGGGTGATCGACCTGGCCAATGGCAAGCAGCTGCAGCTGACCCACGACGGCAGCACCACCATCGGCAACGGCGTGGCCGAGTTCGTCGCCGATGAGGAGATGGATCGCCACACCGGCTACTGGTGGGCGCCGGATGATTCGGCCATTGCCTTTGCCCGCATCGATGAATCGCCGGTGCCGGTACAGAAGCGCTACGAGGTCTATGCCGACCGCACCGACGTGATCGAGCAGCGTTACCCGGCCGCCGGCGACGCCAACGTGCGCGTGCAGCTGGGCGTGATCGCACCGGCCGCCGATGCGCAGCCGCGCTGGGTCGACCTCGGCAGGGAACAGGATATCTACCTGGCCCGCGTCGATTGGCGCGATCCGCAGCACCTGAGTTTCCAGCGCCAGTCGCGTGACCAGAAGCAACTGGACCTGGTGGAAGTGGCGCTCGACTCCAACCGCCAGCGCGTGCTCGCCCACGAGACCAGCCCGACCTGGGTGCCGCTGCATAACAGCCTGCGCTTCCTGGAAGACGGCAGCGTGCTGTGGTCGTCCGAGCGTACCGGCTTCCAGCACCTGTACCGCATCGACAGCAAGGGCAAGACCACCGCGCTGACCCACGGCAACTGGCCGGTGGACGAACTGCTGGCGGTTGATGAGAAGGCCGGCAAGGCCTACTTCCGCGCCGGCATCGAAACCTCGCGCGAAAGCCAGATCTACGCGGTATCGCTGCAGGGCGGCGAGCCCCAGCGCCTGTCCAAGGCACCGGGCATGCACAGCGCCACGTTCGCCCGCAATGCCAGCGTCTATGTCGACAGCTGGTCCAACAGCACCACGCCGCCGCAGATCGAGCTGTTCCGCGCCAATGGCGAGAAGATCGCTACGCTGGTGGAGAACGACCTGGCCGATCCCAAGCACCCGTATGCGCGCTACCGCGACGCGCAGCGCCCGGTCGAGTTCGGCACGCTGACCGCCGCCGATGGCAAGACCCCACTGAACTACAGCCTGATCAAGCCGGCCGGGTTTGATCCGTCCAAGCGCTACCCGGTGGCGGTGTATGTCTATGGCGGCCCGGCCAGCCAGACCGTCACCGACAGTTGGCCCGGCCGCGGTGATCACCTGTTCAACCAGTACCTGGCCCAGCAGGGCTACGTGGTGTTCTCGCTGGACAACCGCGGCACCCCGCGTCGCGGCCGCGACTTCGGTGGTGCGCTGTACGGGAAGCAGGGCACGGTGGAAGTGACCGACCAGCTGCGCGGCGTGGCCTGGCTCAAGCAGCAGCCGTGGGTGGACCCGGCGCGCATTGGCGTGCAGGGCTGGTCCAACGGCGGTTACATGACCCTGATGCTGCTGGCCAAGGCCTCGAACCAGTACGCCTGCGGCGTGGCCGGTGCGCCGGTGACCGACTGGGGCCTGTACGACAGCCACTACACCGAACGCTACATGGATCTGCCGGCACGCAATGAAGCCGGTTATCGCGAAGCGCGCGTGCTGACCCATATCGATGGCCTGCGCTCGCCGCTGCTGCTGATCCACGGCATGGCCGACGACAACGTGCTGTTCACCAACTCGACCAGCCTGATGAGCGCGCTGCAAAAGCGTGCACAGCCGTTCGAGCTGATGACCTACCCGGGTGCCAAGCATGGCCTGTCGGGCGCCGATGCCCTGCATCGCTACCGCGTGGCCGAAGCCTTCCTGGGACGCTGCCTGAAACCCTGATCCGCAACCGGGAAGGAGCCCGCCGATGACCCTGCCACCGCCGATTCCCGCCCATCGCCAGACGTCCACCGGATGGTGGCGCCGCCACTGGCGCTGGGCGATGCCGCTGACGGTGGTGCTGGTGCTGGGTGGCGCCGGTGGCGTGGTGACCTGGAGCCTGTTGCGCTGGAGCGAGGCGGCACGCGAAAGTCCACCGATGCGCGAAGCGTTGCGCCGCGCGGGCTGCAGCATCGAACTGGTGGAAGCCTTCGGCGAGCCGCTGCATATCGAATCGATGCCGCTGGGCAGCATGCAGACCGCCATCAACGGCCAGCGCGACGTTGGCCTGACCGTTGCGCTGGAAGGGCCGCAGGCACGCGGGCGGTTGTTCGTGCAGGGCATCCGTCGTGACGATGTCTGGGACTACCCGGTGATGTACGTGCTGGCCGAAGACAAGCAGACCTTCGACCTGACGGCGCTGGATGATGATGAGGCTGCGCAGGAGTGCGAGCTGCAGGCCTGCCGTGATCGCGGCGAATGCCCGCTGACCGCCGCGTTGTGACCTCCCCGGGCAGGCGACTGCGGGACGTCGACCGGGTAGAGTCGACTGTCAGTCGACTGCTCTTCGGTCAGATAGCGAAACCCCCGCGCTGCGCGCGATAGTCGACTGACAGTCGACTCTACGCCGGCAGGCTTCCGCGGAGCCCCGGCTGCACAACCAGCCGCCATGACTTCCCGCCGATTGTCGCCATCGCCGTGAGCGCGTAGGGTGCGGGCAACCCCGTCCTGGAGTGCACCATGAAGCCGATTGCGTTCGCCGTTGCCCTGGCCCTGACTGCCGCACCGCTGCTGTCTGCGCCACCGGCGCTGGCCGCACCCGCCGCCAAGGCCGCTACCCCGGCCAGCCCGGCCTGGGTTGCCCGCAGCAATGCACTGGCGCAGATCCTGCTTGATGCACAAGGCCCGTTCCAGCCGGAGGAAACCGGCTTCTTCGGCGTTCCCGGCTACGACGACAAGGTCGCAGACCTTGGCCCGGACAACGGCAAGCGCTATCGCGCCGCGATGGCCAAAGCCCGCGATGAACTCAAGGCAAAGCTGGCCACCGAGAAGGATCCCAACGTCCGCCAGGACCTGGAGATCATGATCCACGCCGCCAGCCAGAACATCGAAGGCAGCGAGCTCAACGAGAAATACCTGCTGCCGTGGAGTGATGCGCCGCAGACCGTGTTCAGCGGCCTCAACCTGCTGCTGTCCGACCAGGTGCCGGCCGAGCGCCGGGCCAAGGCGATCGACCGCCTCAAGGCCTATGCCGGCCTGCAGCCGGGCGGCACCGCCTTCACCACGCTGGCCCGCCAGCGCTATGAAGAGCGCCTGAAGGACACCAGCCTGCTGCAGCCGACCAAGATCGAAGTGCAGCAGTCGCTGGACAACGTCGAGACCTACATCACCGGTATCGAGTCGCTGCTGAAGAAGTACCAGATCGCCGGCACCGATGAAGCAATGAAGGCCCTGGCCGGGCAGATGAAGGACTACGCCGCCTGGACCCGCAAGGACGTGCTGCCGAAGGCACGCACCGATGCGCGCCTGCCAGCGCCGCTGTACGCCTACCAGCTCAAGCAGGTCGGCATCGACATCGACCCGAAGCTGCTGATGCAGCGCGCGCAGCTGGAGTTCATGGAAACCCGCTCGGCGATGCAGCAGCTGGCGCCGCTGGTGGTGAAGGACAAGGGCCTGAAGGTGGCCGACCCGAGCGACCCGGTGGCGGTGATCCGCGCGCTGAAGGCCGACAAGATCGCCGACGACCATCTGGAAGGCCACTACCGCAAGGTGATCGACGCGATCGATCCGCTGATCCGCGAGCATGCCATCGTCGACGTGCCCCAGCGCGCCATGCAGATGCGCCTGGGTTCGGCCGCCGAGAGCGCGGCCAGTCCCGCGCCGCATTTCCTGCCGGCGCCGCTGGTCAACAACACCGGGCAGCAGGGCACCTTCGTGCTGCCGCTGGGCAACCCGGCAGCGGGCCCGGGCGCGCAGTACGACGACTTCAACTTCGGTGCGGCAGCATGGACGCTGAGCGCGCATGAAGGCCGCCCCGGCCACGAGCTCCAGTTCACCGCGATGGTCGAGCGTGGCGTGTCGCTGGCACGCACCATGTTCGCGTTCAATTCGGTGAACGTGGAAGGCTGGGCACTGTATGCCGAGGCCGAGATGGTGCCCTACGAACCGCTGGACGGTCAGATGATCGCCCTGCAGTTCCGCCTGCTGCGCGCCGCGCGCGCGATGCTGGACCCGATGCTCAACCTGGGCCTGACCGACCGCGCCAACGGCGAGCGCGTGCTGATGGAGCAGGTCGGCCTGTCCAAGGCAATGGCCACCCAGGAACTGGATCGCTACATGGTGCGCATGCCGGGCCAGGCCGGCAGCTACTTCTACGGCTACACCCGCATCCTGGAACTGCGCATGCAGACCGAGCTGGCACTGGGTGCGAAGTTCGACCGCCTTGCGTTCAACAACTTCCTGCTCGACCAGGGCCTGCTGCCGCCGGACCAGCTGGCTGATGCGGTGAACAAGGTGTTCGTGCCGAAGTACCGGCAGAAATAATCGGTAGCGCCGGGCCATGCCCGGCGAGCGCAGCGGGAGAGACGCCGGGCATGGCCCGGCGCTACCCGCGGTGACGCTGCCGCCTCACCGCTGCGGGGTAATCACCTGTGTCGGCAATCGCGCCGGCGGTGCCGGATTCGGCACCCAGATCGCGACGCCGGCGGCGCGCTTCTGCGTGGTCGGAATACCGATGCCGACGCCGCCACCCACATGCGAGCCGAACGTGCCGGCGCCCACCGACATGCCCACCGGCGAGCCACTGCTGCCCACGCCCATCAGCACCACGCCATTGGCGCCCAGCGCGGCGGCCTCACGCTTCAGGCGTGCCACGGCGGCATCGGTCTGGCCCTGTGTGCCGAAGCCGACGGCGGACGCCGATTCCAGCTGGGCGATTTCCTGGGAACCGGCCGGAGGCGTCGAATAGATCTGCACCAGTGCCGGATCGATGGGTGCGCGGGCGCGGCCCAGCATCACCTTGGAGGTGCTGGCACAGCCGGCGGCGACCAGCAGGATGGCCGCCAACGCGGCCCAACGGATGTTCATGGCACGACCCCTGTAGGACTGGTTGCGATCATCGGCGGGCCACTCTGAATCGGCGCCAACACCCGGGCCAGGGCACGCACGGCAGCACGCTAGCACGCCGGGGGTGACAGCCCCGCCAACGGCAGTAGGCGACGGCAGCGGGAACGTCTATGGTTGGGGCAGGAACCAACTGCGGGAGAGTGGCATGGGCGTGATCAGTCTGTTGTGGGGCGTACTGGCGCTGTTGTGGATGATCCTGGCGCTGATTCCACTGCTCGGCTGGGGCAACTGGTTCCTTATCCCGTTCGCTGCGGTGGGCGCGGTCATCGCCGCGCTGGGCATCCTGTTCACCCACCCGAGCAAGCGTGGCCGGGCCTGGGCCGGCCTGGTCCTGAACGGCATCGTGGTGGTGGTGGGCATCCTCCGCCTCGGCCTGGGTGGTGGCGTCATCTGAGCCCGCGCCCGGGTGCGACAGGGCGTCGCAGGCGCACGGCCGATGGCCGGGCGGGGGCGTACAATGAATGGCTGCGCGAGCCCCCCGCGTGCCTGTGAATCCGCGCCCGGCGCGGCTGCCCCATGATCATCCGACCCCGTCCCCACGGCTGGCAACTGCTGTACATCCTGCGCGGTTCGATCGTCAAAGCGATCGCGCCCAAGGTGCTGGCCATCCTGATCCTGTCCATCGCCGTGGCTGCGGTGGTGGAACTGGCGCCGCCGACCGGCATCGAACGCGTGTCGGTCACGCCGTTCACGCTGCTCGGCTTGGTGCTGTCGATCTTCCTCAGCTTCCGCAACAGCGCCTGCTACGAGCGCTGGTGGGAAGGCCGCAAGCTGTGGGGCCAGCTGGTCTACGAATCGCGTTCGCTGGCCCGCCAGGTGAACCTGCTGCTGGCCGATGACACCGGCCGCCGTCGCCGCATCGCCTACGTCACCACCGCGTTCGCCCACGCCCTGGCCGGGCGCCTGCGTGGGCGCATCGTGGCGCTGATGGCCCTGCCGTGGCTGGACAAGCGCCAGCGCGAACAGCTGGGCCAGCGCGAGAACGTGCCCGACGCGCTGCTGGCGATGATCGCCGCCGAACTGGCCCAGGCGCTGCGCAGCGGTGAGCTCGATCCGATCCTCTACACCCAGCTGGAAGAGCGCCTGCACGCGATGTCGTCGATCCAGGCCGGCTGCGAGCGCATCCTCACCACGCCGCTGCCGTTCGCCTACACCCTGCTGCTGCACCGCTGCGCGTGGATGTTCTGCGTGCTGCTGCCGTTCGGCCTGGCCAGTTCGCTGGGCTGGGGCACGCCGGTGCTGTCGGCGGTGCTGGCTTATGCCTTCTTCGGCCTGGACCAGCTGGGCGAAGAAATGGAAGACCCCTTCGGCCTTGAGCCGAACGATCTGCCGCTGGACGCGCTGGTGCGCACGATCGAGATCGACCAGCTCGATGCGCTCGGCGAACGCCCGTTGCCCGAACCCCTGCTGCCGCAGGGCTACCTGTTGCAATAGCCACTCCTCGGAGCCTGCCATGTCCCACCCGCTGTACCGCCCGCGCCGCATGCGCCACGACGAGTTCTCGCGCCGCCTGATGCGCGAGAACACGCTGACCACCGACGACCTGATCTACCCGGTGTTCGTGCACGAACTGGCCGGCCGCACCGCAGTGCCGTCGATGCCGGGCGTGGAGCGGCTGTCGATCGAAGAACTGCTGAAGGTTGCCGAAGAGGCGCTGGAGCTGGGCATTCCGGTGATCGACCTGTTCCCGGTGATCGACCCGTCGCTGAAGTCGCTGGACGCATCGGCCGCCTGGGCCGAGGACGGCCTGGCGCAGCGTGCGATCCGCGCGCTGAAGTCGCGCTTCCCGGAGCTGGGCGTGATGACCGACGTGGCGCTGGACCCGTACACCACCCACGGCCAGGACGGCATCATCGATGACAAGGGCTACGTGCTGAACGACATCACCGTGGAAGCGCTGGTCAAGCAGTCGGTGTCGCACGCCGAAGCCGGGGTCGACATCGTCTCGCCGTCGGACATGATGGACGGCCGCATCGGCGCGATCCGCCGTGCGCTGGATGCCGACAACCACATCAACGTGCGCATCATGGCCTACTCGGCCAAGTACGCCTCGGCGTTCTACGGCCCGTTCCGTGATGCGGTGGGTAGCGCGGCCAGCCTCGGCAAGGCCGACAAGAAGACCTACCAGATGGACCCGGCCAACGGCGAC
This sequence comes from Stenotrophomonas sp. YJH_SMC_20, assembly GCF_059367845.1. Lineage (NCBI taxonomy): Bacteria > Pseudomonadati > Pseudomonadota > Gammaproteobacteria > Lysobacterales > Lysobacteraceae > Stenotrophomonas > Stenotrophomonas sp. YJH_SMC_20. The sequence continues at coordinate 148,705 of NZ_JCAFRG010000004.1, forward strand.
GAGGCCCTGCGCGAGATCGCGCTGGACCTGGAAGAGGGCGCCGACATGGTGATGGTCAAGCCGGGCATGCCGTACCTGGACCTGGTGCGCCGGGTGAAGGAGACATTCGGTGTGCCGACCTTCGCCTATCAGGTGAGTGGCGAGTACGCGATGATGAAGGCCGCCTTCGCCAACGGCTGGCTGGACGAACGCGCCTGCGTGCTGGAGTCGCTGCTGGGCTTCAAGCGGGCCGGCGCCGACGGCGTGCTGACCTATTTCGCGCCGCAGGTGGCGCGATGGCTGCGCGAGCGTTGACAATAGCGACACGATAGACGGAGGACTGCGATGGCGCCCGAACTGGGATGGATGCAATGGCTGATCTGGAGCACCGGAACACTGGTGTTCGGCGCCATCATCGTCGGTGTCTTCATCGCCGCCTGGCGGGCCGGCAAGCGCCCGCCGGAACAGCTCTCCGCTGCCCGCCACGTGGCCCGTGAGCAGGCGCTGCCGGACAGCGTGCAGGCCGAGCTGGCCGCGTTGAACCAGCGCAAGGACAACGGCCAGCTGAGTGAGCTGGAGTACGAGCAGCAGCGCGCCAAGGTGTTGTCTCGCTGACGGGTGGGTGCCAACCTTGGTTGGCACCTTGGCGTGCCGACCAAGGTCGGCACCTACCCCGCGATCATCTACGCATCGCGTGGATCTATCGCACGCACCTGGCACCCCCATCGCCCTGGTAGTCGCCAACCTTGGTTGGCGTCTGCCGTTACCGCGCGCCTGGCACGCACCCGGCCACCGCCGCCCTCTTCGGCACCGCCAAGCGGTACACGTCCACGCCACCGGCGCGCGGCGCCTTCGCCGCGCTGCTGGCCACCAGCATCTCGCCCGGCTTGGCGTTGTCGATCACCGGCGCGCCGGTCCAGCCGCCGGTCTGGTTGAACGACAGTCCCAACGGCTGCAGGGCCGCGCCACTCCACGCGCAGCCGCTGCTCCACACCTGTGCGGTCGTGCCGCTGCCGCGGCTGAACACCACCGCGCCGTCGTTGCCCAGCCAGTCGCCGTCGGTCTCGTCGTCGGCGCTGTTCAACGCGGCCAACGCGGTGGCTGGGCCACGCACGCCCTGCGCGTCCAGTGACGCCACGAACAGGTCCCAGCCCGCGCCGCGACCCTGCTCGCGGGCAAACAACAGCCGCTTGCCGTCCGCACTCAGGGCCGGCCCGCGCTCTTCCCGGCGCCCACCATCGCCCGCCAAGGGCTGCGCCTTCCCGAGCTGGCCGTCGGCTTCCACCGTGGCCCGGTACAGCGCCAGCGCGCCCTCGCGGCCGGCCGCGAACAGCAGCCAGCGGCCATCACGGCTGAAGTAGGGATCGCGGGCCTCGCCGGCCACGCCCACCGGCAGCGCCTGCGCCTGCTGCCAGCGGCCCTCGACCACGCGCGCCTGCCACAGGCCCCAGCCCGCCTCGCCGCGGCGTGCAAAGACGATGCGCTGGCCATCGGGACTGATCGTGGCGCGGCCCTCGTCGGCACGGGTGGAGACCACGCCCATGCCTTCGATGCCGTACTCGTTCAACGCCATCGCCACGGGGGCAGAGAGTAGACTGGCGGCAAGCACCAGCAGGGGCGGGGTGATGCGCATCATCCGGGTCCGTGCACGAAAGAGCATCAGTCTAGCCAGCTTGAGGATTCCATGACCGACCGTTACGCCGTCTTCGGACACCCCGTTGCCCACTCGAAGTCGCCGCAGATCCACGCGACGTTCGGTCGCCAGGAAGGCATCAGCATCGACTACCGTGCAATCGACCTGGCCCCTGATGCGTTCCTGGCCGGCCTGGAAGCCTTCGCCGCCGAAGGCGGTGTCGGTGCCAACGTCACCTCGCCGCACAAGGAAGCCGCGTTCTCGGTGTGCACCACCCTGACCGCGCGCGCGCGCCGCGCCGGCTCGGTCAACACGCTGCTGCGCAAGGGCGACCGCTGGCACGGCGATACCACCGATGGCATCGGCCTGGTGCGTGACCTGACCGACCGCCATGGCCTGGACCTGCGTGGCCGCCGCGTGCTGCTGATCGGCGCCGGCGGTTCCGCGCGCAGCGTCGCGCCGGCGCTGCTCGATGCCGGCATCACCGAGCTGGTGGTGGTCAACCGCACACCGGAACGCGCCGATGAACTGATCGACGCGATGGGCGAACCGGGCCGCGCGATCAGCCGCTACTGGGAAGACCTGCGTGACCTGGGTGACTTCGAGCTGATCCTCAATGCCACCTCGGCCGGCCGCGACCGCGACGTCGAGTTCAAGCTGCCGCTGTCGCTGGTCAACTCGATGACCACCGCCGTCGACCTCAACTACGGCGAGGCTGCCATCGCCTTCCTGGCCTGGGCACGCGCGTCGAACTGCCGCAATACCGTGGATGGGCTGGGCATGCTGGTCGAACAGGCCGCCGAGAGCTTCCTGCAGTGGCATGGCGTGCGCCCGCAGACCGATGAGGTCTACCAGTCGCTGCGCCAGGGCTCGGCCGTGCTGGCCGGCGAGGACTGATCGATGGACGGCACAACCCTGCTGGTGACCGTGCTGAGCATGGTGGGCGTGCGCCTGCCGGTGCTGATCGCGCTGTGCATCGGCCTGGTCTGGGTGGTCGGCGCGCCGCGCGATGCCACCCGCACCGGCGCCCTGGCCGGCCTGCTGCTGTTGCTGCTGTCCAGTCTTGGCGGCCTGGCAGCGGGCATCCTGCCGATGTGGCTGGTCAGCAGCGGCAACTTCGGCGCCGTGTCGGGCATCGGCACCATCCTCGGCGTGCTGCACTTCGCGCTGGCAATGGTTGAAGCCATCGGCGTGGTGCTGCTGGTGTGGGCGCTGGTGCGCCTGCTGCGGCTGCGTGGCAACGTGGTGCAGTGACCTCCCGGTGACGGCCCTGGTCTGTCCCCAGCAGCGTCCGGCGTGTTCATCCGGCCGCCGGGTGTCGTCGCTGGCTTGTTCAGGCAGGCAGCGGCGGCGGTCGTGGCCGGCCATGCGACAATGACCGGCCTGATCCAGCTACGGTAGTTCCCGGCGTGACCGAAACCGTCGCCGCTCCGCGCATGCTCGATGACGCCTTGAAGGACGCGATCCGCAAGGCGTACACCACGCTGCAGGCCAATACCCCCGGCTTCTCCACCCGCCGCTCGCAGAGCCAGATGATCGGCGTGGTGTCGCGTGCGCTGTCGAAAAGTGGCGGCGTCGGCGTGGTCGAGGCGCCCACCGGCGTCGGCAAGAGCCTGGGCTACCTCACCGCAGGTGTACCGATCGCGCTGGCCACCAGGAAGAAGCTGGTGATCAGCACCGGCACCGTGGCGCTGCAGTCGCAGCTGGTCGAGCGCGACATTCCGAATTTCCTCAAGGCCACCGGCCTGGAAGCGACCGTGGCGCTGGCCAAGGGCCGCACCCGCTATCTGTGCACGCGCAATGCTGCCGAGGCACAGGGTGAGGGCTCGCAGGGCGGCATGTTCGAGGATGACGCGCCGCTGTTCGATCGGCCGCTGGCGCCGATCGAAATGGACATCGCCAAGCGCCTGACCGACGCCTTCACCAGCGGCAGCTGGGATGGCGACATCGACAACGCACCGGAGACCATCAGCCCCGGCCTGCGCAGCCGCATCACCACGCCGGCCTCGGGCTGCGCCGGGCGCCGCTGTGCCTATTCGGCGCAGTGTGCGGTGCTGCGTTCGCGCAACACCGTGCGTGATGCGCAGATCGTGGTCACCAACCACGCGCTGCTGCTGTCGGCGCTGTCGATCGGCGACAGCGACAACGGCCAGCCGTTGATTGCGCCGCCGTCGGACATGCTGCTGGTGCTGGACGAAGGCCATCACATCGGCAACGTGGCCATCGACCAGGGTGCGGCCAGCCTGGCGCTGGATGAAATGGCCAAGCGCACCGGCCGCCTGCAGATCCTGATTGCCGGTGCCTACCGCGCAGTCGACAAGGACCGGCTCGGCAACCTGCTGCCCAACGAAGCCATCGAGGTCGCCAGCAACGTGGCCAAGCAGCTGCGCGCGTTCCGTGACCACATCGAGCGGGTGTGGATGCCGGCGCCGGCCGACGAGGAACCAATGTGGCGCGCGGCCAACGGGCGCCTGCCCGAGGCCTGGCGTGAGCCGATCGAGGCGCTGGCCGACGATACCCGCAGTCTCTACAACTGGGCGCATGCCGCCACCGCGCAGGTGGCCAAGGGCAAGCCGGACGATGCCGCACGCGAGCGCCTGCAGCGCAATCTGGGCATGGCGCTGGAGATGATCGAGCAGCAGTACAACCTGTGGCAGGCGTGGCGCCGCGAGGACAAGGACGGCGCGCCGCCGATGGCGCGCTGGGTCACCGCCACCCGCGACGGCGACCTGGTGCTGCACGGCTCGCCGGTGTCGGCCGCGCACGTGCTGCGCAAGCTGCTGTGGGATGAAGTGGACTCGGTGGTGATGACCTCGGCGACGCTGACCGGCGGTGGCGATTTCCAATCGCTGGCGATCGACAACGGCATTCCCGAAGAGGCCGAGATGGTCTCGCTGTCGTCGCCGTTCGACCTGCCCAACCAGGCCGAGCTGATCGTGCCGAAGTTTCCGGTCACCCCCGACGATCGCGAAGGCCATCCCCGCGAAGTGGCGCGCTACCTGGACACCGAGCTGGACTGGGCCAAGGGTTCGATGGTGCTGTTCACCTCGCGCTGGAAGATGGAGAAGGTGGCCGGGCTGATGTCGGCCGCGCGCCGCAAGCAGGTGCTGGTGCAGGGCGAGATGTCCAAGACCCGGCTGATCGACGAGCACCTGCGCCGCGTGGCCGCAGGCGAGGGTTCGGTGCTGTTCGGACTGAACTCGTTCGGTGAAGGCCTCGACCTGCCCGGCGAAGCCTGCACCACGGTAGTGATCACCCAGGTGCCGTTCGCCGTGCCGACCGACCCGCAGACCGCCACCCTCAGCGAGTGGTTCGAAGGGCGTGGGCTGAATGCCTTCAACCTGATCGCCATTCCGCACGCGCTGCGCACGCTGACCCAGTTCGCCGGCCGCCTGATCCGCACCTCCACCGACACCGGCCGCGTGATCATCCTCGATTCGCGGCTGCTGACCCGCCGCTACGGCAAGCGCATCATCGACGCGCTGCCGCCGTTCAAGCGCGTGATCGGCTGACACGGGGTCGGGTCCCTTCCGCAGGAAAGGCTCTGACCCCACCACGCACTCTGCTGTTCAACCGCCCAGCGGATTCCGGCAGGCCTGGTTGCCCATCGCATTGTGGTAGTCGCGATCAAAGCAGCGCAGGAAACCATCGAGCACGTCCAGGTTGGGCGGCCACGGCACATCCACCTTCTGCCCGCCGGCGGTCGTGAAATGATAACGCCCATTCTTCAGCGCCCTGGCAATCTGCTCCGGCGCAGGAATCGCAATCAACCTTGCTCGCGCGTTCTCCAGCGCCGCACGATCGCGCCGCAGGAAGGCGATCGTGCCGTCCACGTAGGCGTTCCAGTAACCGGGGTCGGTGTCGGTGGGCTTGTAGGTGCGCTGCATCAGCGCCACCGCCTGCGGGTACTGGCCCGCCTCCGCACGCATCTGGCCTTCATGCCACAGAATCATGGTGTTGCCCGCAGCCTTGGGCAACGCAGCATAGGCGGCGAGCAGATCAGCGGCTTCACGGTGGCAGCCGCGGTCGGCCAGCGTGCGCCAGCCACCTTCCAGGTCCTGATCGAACGCATCCGGTTCCATCGCCAGCATCGCTGCACGGTCGTAGCGGCAGTCGGGTGCTTTTGGCGGTTCTGTCGACGTGCCCATGGCAGCGGCCAGCGCAAAGGAAAGCAACATCATCGCAACCTCCGTGTTGGTGACTTCCTGGACCACCATAACGGATCAGGATGGGTAGTGCCGGCCGCTGGCCGGCAGCCTCATCGATCTGGGCCGTCACGGTGCAGGTGCCGGCCAGCGGCCGGCACTACCGTATGGCGGTCAATCACCCAGCAGGGCGGTGTTGCGCACGGCGCCCTTGTCGGCGCTGGTGGCGAGCAGGGCGTAGGCCTTCAGCGCGCTGGTGACCTTGCGCGGGCGCGGCGCACGCGGTTTCCAGCCGCTCGCATCGGCGTCGGCGCGGCGTTGGGCCAGCGTGGCCTCGTCCAGCAGCAGGTCGATGCGGCGGGCGGGGATGTCGATGCGGATGCGGTCGCCATCTTCCACCAGACCGATCGTGCCGCCGCTGGCGGCTTCCGGCGAGACGTGGCCGATCGACAGGCCCGAGGTGCCGCCGGAGAAGCGGCCGTCGGTGAGCAGCGCGCACTGCTTGCCCAGCCCCTTCGACTTAAGATAGCTGGTCGGGTACAGCATTTCCTGCATGCCGGGGCCGCCCTTCGGCCCTTCGTAGCGGATCACCACCACATCGCCCGGCCGCACCTCGTCGGCGAGGATGCCGGCCACGGCGGCGTCCTGGCTTTCATAGACACGCGCGGGGCCTTCGAACACATGGATCGATTCGTCCACGCCGGCGGTTTTCACCACGCAGCCATCGACAGCCAGGTTGCCGCGCAGCACCGCGAGGCCGCCCTCCAGCGAATACGCATGTTGCAGCGAACGGATGCAGCCCCCGGCGCGGTCCAGGTCCAGCGTCGGCCAGCGCGTGGCCTGGCTGAAGGCCTCCTGGGTGGGAATGCCGGCTGGGCCGGCCTTGAAGAAGGTGTGCAGGGTGTCGTTGTCACTGCGCACCACGTCCCAGCGTTCCAGTGCGTCGGCCAGGCTGGCGCTGTGCACGGTTGGCACCGTGGCATCGAGCAGGCCGGCGCGATCCAGCTCACCGAGGATGCCGAACACGCCGCCGGCGCGGTGCACGTCCTCGATGTGGTACTTCGGTGTGTTCGGCGCCACCTTGCACAGCTGCGGGACGCGTCGCGACAGCGCGTCGATGTGGGTCAGGTCGAAGTCGACCTCCGCTTCCTGCGCTGCGGCCAGCAGGTGCAGGATGGTGTTGGTGGAGCCGCCCATGGCGATGTCCAGGGTCATCGCGTTGGCGAACGCGGCCTGGGTGGCGATCCCGCGCGGCAGCGCGCTCGGGTCTTCGCCGCCGTACCAGCGATGGCAGAGCTCGACGATCAGGCGGCCGGCGCGGCGGAACAGCGCCTCGCGGTCGGCATGGGTGGCCAGCGTAGTGCCGTTGCCGGGCAGCGACAGGCCCAGTGCTTCGGTCAGGCAGTTCATCGAGTTGGCGGTGAACATGCCCGAGCAGGAGCCGCAGGTGGGACAGGCGCTGCGCTCGAACGCGGCCACCTTCTCGTCGGAGGCGCTGTCATCGGCGGCCACCACCATCGCGTCGACCAGGTCCAGCTTGTGCTCGGACAGCCTGGTCTTGCCCGCTTCCATCGGCCCGCCGGAGACGAACACCACCGGGATGTTCAGGCGCAGCGCGGCCATCAGCATGCCAGGGGTGATCTTGTCACAGTTGCTGATGCACACCAGCGCGTCGGCGCAGTGCGCGTTGACCATGTACTCCACGGCGTCGGCGATGATCTCGCGGCTGGGCAGCGAGTACAGCATGCCGTCGTGGCCCATCGCGATGCCGTCGTCCACGGCGATGGTGTTGAATTCCTTGGCGACACCGCCGACCTGTTCGATCTCATGCGCGACCAGCTGGCCAAGATCCTTCAGGTGCACGTGGCCGGGCACGAACTGGGTGAAGGAGTTGGCGATGGCGATGATCGGCTTGTGGAAGTCGCCGTCCTTCATGCCGGTGGCACGCCACAGGGCGCGGGCGCCGGCCATGTTGCGGCCGGCGGTGGAGGTGCGGGAACGGTACTCGGGCATGGCGGGCGGAACGGGCGGGCCGTACGACGTGGGGGGCAGCCGATCATGGCCAATTTTTTCGGTTGCTGCTGCAACCACCGGAGGTGGTCCGGCCGGGCTGCGCCCGGCACCCGCAGAGGCAACGTCCACGTCAACGCCAAAGGCGGGCGCTCCGTGGGATGGCGGGGTGGGTCCGGTGGCAGGGGACGCCGTTAACCCGTCCATGGGGGCTTGGTCGCCGCATCCATGCGGCTCACACCCCTGCCACCGGACCCACCCCGCCTTCGACGTTTCCTGTGGCTGTTGGTAGGTGTCGATCCTGGTCGACACGATGGATCCACGTCATGCGTGGCTGATGGGGAACGACGAAAATGAAAGGCCGTTCATCTTTCCCACTTTGCCGATTCCGGTTGCTGGCCCGGATTTGGCATCATTGGGGCATTGATCCGTCGACAGGGCATGAGGCCATGAAACGTTCCCGCACCACCGCGCTGCTGCTGATGAGCGCTGCGCCGCTGCTGTTCACCGCCTGCCAGAAGGAGCCGGAGGTGAAGGTGCAGGAAGGCCTGTATACCTCGGTCGAGGCCTGCACCGAGGCCACCGGTGATCCGTCGTCGTGCCGCAATGCCTTTGCCGAAGCGCAGAAGCAGGCCGCCGATGCGGCACCGAAGTACGCCAGCAAGGAAGCCTGCGAGAAGGACTACAAGCCGGAACAGTGCGTGCAGCAGCACACCTCGGCCGGCACCTCGTTCATCGGCCCGATGATGATGGGCTTCTTCATGTCGCAGATGCTGAGCAACCGCGGCGGCCTCGCCCCGCAGGCGCCGGCGTCGTCACCGGCTTACCAGGACAAGAACGCTGGCTGGGCGCGCCCGGCACCGGGCGGCACCGGTGGCCTGAACACCGCCAGCGGCATCGGCGCCGGCAAGGCCGGTCTGGCACCGGTCACCAGCGAACCGAACCGTGCGGTCACTGCCAGCCGTGGTGGCTTCGGCAACACCAGCGCACGCCGCAGCAGCAGCGGCAGCTACGGCGGCTGATCGACCCATGCAGCGCATCCGGATTGCCGAGCGTGCCCAGTGGCGGGCACGCGCGGAGGAAGCGGGTTTCCGTTTCCATACCATCGATGGCCAGCCCTACTGGGATGAAAGCGCGTACTACGCGTTCACCCTGCGCCAGATCGAACAGGACATCGAAGACCCCAGTGCCGAGCTGCACCAGATGGCGCTGGACCTGGTCGGTGATGTCATCGGCAGCGAGCGGTTGATGGACCAGCTGGCGATTCCGTCGCATTACCGCGACTGGATCGCCGACAGCTGGCGCCAGCGCCAGCCGCACCTTTACGGCCGCCTGGACCTGGCCTACGACGGCACCGGCCCGGCCAAACTGTACGAGCTGAACTACGATACGCCGACCTCGCTGTTCGAGGCCAGCTTCTTCCAGTGGCAGTGGCTGGAAGACCAGCGCAACGCCGGCCGCCTGCCGCAGCATGCCGACCAGTTCAATGCGATCCATGAGGCGCTGGTCGAGCGCTTCGGCGAACTGGCCACGCAGCTGCCGCCACCGCTGTACTTCAGCGCGGTGGGAAGCTCGGAAGAAGACCGCGGCACGGTCGAGTACCTGCGCGACTGCGCGTCGCAGGCCGGCCTGCATGGCCAGGCCATCGCGATCGAGGACATCGGCCTGTCCGAGGATGGCCGCTTCACCGCGCTGGATGATTCGGTGATCGGCACGCTGTTCAAGCTGTATCCGCTGGAAGACCTGATGGCCGAGGAATTCGGCCGCGCGCTGCCCGCTTCGGGCGTGCAGCTGCTGGAGCCGGCCTGGAAGGCGGTGCTGAGCAACAAGGGCATCCTGCCGTTGCTGTGGCAGCGCAACGTAGGCCATCCGAACCTGCTGGAGGCGCACTTCGATGACGGCAGCACGCTGGCCCCGGGCTGGGTGCGCAAGCCGCTGTTCTCGCGCGAAGGTGCCAACATCGAGATGCACCTGGCCGATGGCAGCACCCAGCGCAGCGACGGTCCCTACGATGGCCCGGCGATCATCCAGCGCGCCCATCCGCTGACCCGCTTCGAAGGCGGCTACCCGCTGATCGGCAGCTGGGTGGTGGGTGACCACGCCTGCGGCATCGGCATCCGCGAGGACGACAGCGCGATCACCCGCGACAGTGCGCGCTTCGTGCCGCACGCGATCGTCGACGAGGCGCCGACGCGGATCTACGTCTGATGACGGTGCAGCGCTGGCCTGGCCGGCATGGGCGTGCCACGCCCGTGCCGGGTCGGCATTTCGATGACGGGCGCAGCCTGCAGGCATTCGCGGACCGCGTCGCGGTGCGTTGCCATCGCTGCGACACCTCCGGTTGGGTTATCGCCAGCTGGAAACCCTATCGATGGACCGCGCGTTTCCGCTGCACCGGCTGCAGTTCTGCGTTGGATAGTGGTGACTGGGTCGGTGCGGTCTACATGCTGGGCCGCCAACCTTGTGGATTCTGTGGGTATCAGTGGCTGCATGTGCGTCGCCGGGCTCCCGCCGGAGTGCCTGCACCGGCGTGCTTCGCTGCTCGATGTGCGCAATGTGATCGCAGTACCGATGTTTCGGTCGCGGTGCGTCCGTTGCGTGACGCCGAGCCTGCCGATCCGCACTTCGGATTGCCGCTGCGCCTGGTCGAACCGACCCGCGCGGGCCTGCTCTGGGCCTATAACGCTGAACATCTGCAGGCACTGCACGAATACGCGGGCGCGACGTTGCGCGAAAGCCGCGGCCATCACCGATCCATGTTCTCGCGCCTGCCGCAGTGGATGAAGCTGGCCCGCAACCGGGTGCTGCTGCAGCGTGCGGTGGAGCGGTTGCAGCGGCGCTTGCTGCAGGGGTAGGTAGTGCCGGCCGCCGGCCGGCAGCCGAGCAAGGGCTCGGCGCTACAGACAACCCGATTCGTGTAGAGCCGAGCCTACGCTCGGCTCAGAGCAACCCTTCGCGCTTCACCGCCAGGTAGCGCTCCACCAGCGCGCCGGGCAGGGCGTCGGCGGTCACGTCCAGCACCATCACCTTCTCGCTGCGCAGTGCCTCGTGCGCCTTCGCGCGCTGCTGCAGGTACAGCGCGGCGGCACCGGCCTGGGTGGCGTCTTCCAGGGTCTGCACGTCACCCTCCAGCGCGCCGTCCAGCTCGCGCTCGCGCAGGCTGGCCACGCATACCAGGTGGCGCCGCTGCAGCAGGCGCACCGCCGCCAGCAGGTCTTCGATGTCCTCGTCGCGCACATTGCTGACCAGCATCACCAGCGCACGCCGGCGCTGGCGCAGCGATACTTCGGTGGCCGCAGCCAGGTAGTCGGTGGCCACCGCGCGCGGCTGCAGGTCGTAGCTGGCGCGCAGCAGGTGCTCGACCGTGCCCATGCCGCGCTGTGGTGCTACCCAGCGGCGTTCGCCCCCGGCAGCGTACAGGCCGGCGGCATCGCCCTGGCGCAGCGCCAGGTAGGCCACCACCAGCGAGGCATTCAAGGCATGGTCGAAGTGCGAGAGCCCGCCTTCGCTGGCCAGCATGCGTCGGCCACTGTCGAGCATCAGCAGCAACTGCTGGTTCTTCTCGTCCTGATACTCGCGCGAGATCAGCTTGCGCGCACGTGCGGTGGCCTTCCAGTCCAGCTGGCGCAGGCTGTCGCCGATACGGTACTCGCGCATCTGGTGGAAGTCGGTGCCTTCACCACGGCGGCGCTTCACGTGCGCACCGACCAGCCGCGAGGCTTGGTCGGCACTGAACAATGCGAAGCGGGTGAGCGGCACGAAGTTCGGATAGACCCGCACCTCCAGCGCCGGCGGCAGCGTGCGTTGCTGCCACCACAGGCGCCACGGCGAGCGCATGCGCAGGTGCACCCCCTCGAAGCGGAAGTGCCCACGCTGCAGCGGCTGCAGGTGGTAGTGCAGGGTGGACGCCGTACCGGCCTGCAGGCTCACGCGCTGCGGCAGCGCTTCCAGCGGCCAGCCGCCGGGCACCAGGTCGAACACCTGCACCGTCATCGATTGCTCGGCCTGCACACGCAACGCCGCCTCGCGGCGCACGCCCAGTGCCAGCGCTTCGGGCAGCTCGCGCTGCACCTGCGGCGATGCACGCCGCCACTGCCGCCACAGGTCCCACAGCGCGGGCAACGCGATGGCCACGGCCGCCAGTGCCCAGCTCCAGCGCGGCAGCCATCCGCCCAGCACCAGCCCGCCCAGGGCGGCCCAGGCCAGCAGCAGCGCCAGCAGCAGCGGGGCCGGCCTCATCGGCGCGGCGCTTCCACCTTGGCCAGCAGCGCGCCCAGCACATCGTCGGCGTCCTGGCCTTCAATCTGCAGTTCCGGGGCCAGCGCGATGCGGTGCCGCAGCGCCGGGCGGGCGATGTCGCGCACGTCGTCCGGCGTGACGAAGTCGCGGCCGGCCAGCACCGCCTGTGCGCGCGAGGCACGCACCAGCGCGATGCTGCCGCGCGGACCGGCGCCGACGGCGATGCCCGGCCACTGCCGGGTGGCGGCGACGATGCGCACCGCGTAGTCGATCACCTCGTCATCGACGGTGATCGCCGCAGTGGCACGCTGCAGTTCCAGCAGCTCGCCGGCACCGAGCACACGCGGCACCTGGCTCAGGTCGAAATCGCTGGCAGCGCGGCCGCTGGTGATCGCGGTCACCATGCGCTTCTCGTCCTCCAGCTGGGGGTAGTCGATCAGCACCTTCAGCAGGAAGCGGTCCAGCTGTGCTTCCGGCAGCGGGTAGGTGCCTTCCTGCTCCAGCGGGTTCTGCGTGGCCAGCGCCATGAAGGGCGGCGCCAGGGTGAAGGCCTTGCCCTCAATGGTCACCTGGCCTTCCTGCATTACTTCCAGCAGGGCCGACTGGGTCTTGGCCGGGGCACGGTTGATCTCGTCGGCCAGCAGCAGGTTGGTGAACACCGGGCCGCGGCGGATCTTGAAGCTCTCGCTCTTCGGGTCGTACACCGCGTGGCCACTGACGTCGCTGGGCATCAGGTCGGGGGTGAACTGCACGCGCCCGTAGTCCAGCTCCAGGGCCTGTGCCAGTGCACGCACCAGCAGGGTCTTGCCCAGCCCGGGCACGCCTTCGATCAGCACGTGGCCACCGGCCAGCAGCGCCACCAGGATCTGGTCCAGTACATCGGCCTGGCCGATGAAGGCGTGTCCAACGGCGGCGCGGATGGCATCGACGCGTTCGATCAGGCGGGCGTTGGCGGCCGCCGGCAGCTCGGGGACTTCGGTCATAGCAGGGATCTCATCTGGAGCAGCAAGCGGATACGCTCGCGCAGGGCGGAGGAATCGTGCGGCGGAGGTGGCGTCAGTGCGGCGGCAACACGGCCTTGCGGCCACTTCAGCAGTTCGGCGATGGCTTGTTCGCGTGGCGCACCATCCAGTGCGGCAGCCACCGGTGCGCGCAGGCGCAGGCGGTGCAGGAACAGGGCGAGAACGGCCTCGTACAGGCGCGTACCGTGGCCGAAACGCAGCAGCAATTCACCACTGGCGTGCACGTGTTCCAGCAGCGAACGGCGTTCCAGTACCGGTGACGGCAGCAGGCTGCCGAAGCGTTGCGAGCGGGCCCACAACCAGCCCAGCAGGGCCAGCAGCAGCGGCGCCCACAGCGGCCAGCCCTGGTAGAACAGGCGCGCCCACAGCGACGGTGGACGGCTGGCATAGATCAGCCAGACCGCACCCTTGCCGTAGTTCGGATCGAGCAGATAGCGGGTCAGGTCGCGGTGAGCCTTGTCGTGCAGGCCATCGCTGGCACCGCCGGCAGCCGCGGCCAGGCGCGCGGCAGGCGAGTCGATATCACCGCGCAGGAACTCCATGTCCGCCAGCACGCTCACTTTGCCCTGGCCATGGCGCAGGCGCGCGAACACCAGGTCACGGTCACCGCCCCAGCGGCGTTCGGCCTGCGCATTGGCGGCAAAACCCAGGGTGAAGCGGCGGCCAGCACAGAATTCAACGTGGCCAGGATCGTCGTCGACATGGAACGGCTGGCAATCGCTGCGCTGGAACAGGCTGTCCACGCCCAGCCGGTCCAGCAGGGGGCCCTGCGTGCTGCCGGCATCGTCCTCGACCGGCGGCGGTGTACGTACAAGCAGGTGGCCGCCACGGTCGACCCAGTCCAGCAGCGCGCTGGCAACGGGCGCCGGCAGTTCGCTGCTGTCCTGCAGCACCACCACCGTGTCGTGCGGACCCAGCGCCATCTGCTGCAGGTCCAGCCGCGGCCGCGAGTGCACGGCGATGCCATCAGCGCGCAGGGCCTGGCCGAGCACGTACAGCGGGTTGTAGGCCGCCTCGCCCCGTGGCGGCAGCCGGATGGTCTCGGTTACCCGCTCGTGCGTGCGCAGGTAGAGGATCGCCAGCGGTACGCCGAGCAGCACCAATGCACCGAGCAGCAGCGACCAGAACAGGCGCGGACTCATGCCTGCCACCCGTACTGCTGGCGCAGGGCATCGGCCATCGAATCGAAATCGGCGCGGCTGGGCAGGCGGCCACCGTAGGCGGCGTACTGCCACATGCGCACGATGCGCGCGAACAGGTCACGGTCGCTGGCCTCGGGCATGCGCCGCGACGCGCGCAGGCATTGCGCTTCGGTGGCACCGGGTGGAAGCGCGATACCGCTGCGCTCGCCCACCGTGCGCACGCTGGCGCGGTACAGAAGGGCCAGCGCCTGCCGCGGCCGGCCCTGGTCCCAGAGCAGGCCGGCCTGGGTGGCCACGTCCGGCGGCAGCACCACCGGCAACTCCACCTGTTCCTCCACCACCGGCGGTGCGGCCTCGGCCTTGCGTCGGCCGCTGCCCCGCAGCCATGGCAGCCACAGCCGTGCGGTCAGCAGCAGCACCAGCAGCAGGACGCCGAGCAGCCCCCACAGGCCCCATTCGGCCAGACGCGCCAGCCAGGCGATGCCGTCCTTGCGCGCTTTGCGTTCACCGTTGCTGTTGGTGTCACGCTGCAGCTGCTTGTCTTCCTTCTTCTCTTCCTCGGCCTGTTCGATCGGCTTCCAGCGGGTGACCTGGCGGGTCGGGCGCTGCAGCGGGTCTTCATAGGCGCGGTTCACTGCCTGACGGAAACCGGCGGTGTCCACCGGCGTACCGCCGAAGATCGTTGCCGGGGTGTTGGCCGGGTCGATGGTCGGTGCTCCTTCGCTTTCCTCGGCGTCGATGCCACGGTCGTTGGGCTTGCCCATGGCTCGTTCGGGCTCGGCGTCTGTGTCCTGCGCATGCACCGGTGCGGAGACCAGCGGCAGTGCCAGGCACAGCAGCAGGGCCAGCGTCGATGCCGCCGGCAGCAGCCGCTCGCGCAGGCGGCGCAGGGCGATCTCCACATCCCAGGCTTCCATCTGCGTGCGCCGGTTCAAGTACAGGCCAAAGCCCGCACCGACGAAGAACGGGCCGATCAGCACCGAGGCCAGCCAGCACGCCAGGTTGAAGCCCAGCCGTGCCCATGCGGGTGTGTCCTGGCCGATCATGTCCCATGCGGCGCGCCATGATTCGGACATCAGCTCCAGTGGCATGAACATGAACACCGCGCCGATCGCGCCGGATACCAGTACCACTTCGAAGGCCATGCAGCTCACGGTCAGCACCAGTGCCGCGCCTGCAGCCCCGGCGGCCACCGCACGGCGGCGTGGGCCGCGCTGGTCTGGTGTGTTGCCTTCCAGCAGGTTCACCGGCAGGCACAGGCTGCGCAGTACGCTGAAGCGGCGCCAACCCAGGTAGCCCCAGAAGCCGCTGTTGCCCCAGTGACGTTGCGCACGCAGCGCGGCCAGCGTGCCGACTGGTTCACCGAAGATGCCGCGCGACAGCACATACAGCGGCGCACGTTCGAACAGCGGTTTGCACCACCACATCGCCAGCCAGGCCCAGCCGAAGGCATCCAGCCACCAGCCCAGCGCGTTGAAGACCACGAACAGCGGTGCACTGGCCAGCAGCCAGCTGCCCCACAGCGCGCGCGCGTGACGGCGGGACAGCGCGGTGCCCAGCTCCATCGCTTCCCAGCCACTGCGGGCACGCAGCGCCACGTCCAGGTGGTCAATGCGCATGGCCAGCTCCACGTCCGCCGCGCCACAGCCACAGCAGCACGCCGGCCCACAACACACCGGCCACGCTGAACTTGCCCCATGCAGGTACTTCGGCGATCGATGACCAGAAGGCTTCGATGAAGGCGGCCACCAACAGCATGAAGGCGACGCCGAGGCACAGCCGCGCGCCGATGCGGCCGCCGTCGACCAGTGCATCCAGGCGGCGGCGCCGGCCCGGCGCCAGCAGCTTCATGCCCAGCTGCAGGCCGGCACCGCCAGCGATCACGATCGCAGTCAGCTCGAAGGCGCCGTGGCCGACCACGAAGCGCCAGAACGGGTCGCCATGGCCGATGTGCTGCAGGTGGCCTGCCACTGAACCGATGATCACGCCGTTGAACAGCAGCACCAGCAGCGTGCCCAGCCCGGCCAGCAGCCCGCTGGCGAAGGCGCGCAGGGCGATGCTGATGTTGTTCATGATGTAGTGGCCGAACATCATCCAGTCGGTGCCGCTGTCACGCCCCAGGCGCTCGGCGGCGGGATCGTACATGCGCTCCATTTCTGCGATCTGGCGGTTGTCCATCAGCATGTGGATCAGGTCCGGATAGACCTGCACCAGCACGAAGCAGGCCACCGCCGGCAGCGCGAACATCGCCAGCGCCGCCCACATGCTGCGCGCCTGGCTGCGCACCAGCAGCGGAAAATCGGCCACCAGGAACTCCAGGGCACGCCGCCAGCGCGTTGGCGGCGTGCGGTACAGCACGCTGTGGCCCTGCTGCATCAGCTGTTGCAGGCGTTGCACCAGCTGCGGGCTGTAGCCGCGCTCGCGGGCCAGCGCCAGCTGCTGGCACAGCCGCCGGTAGCGCTGCGGGAAGGTAGTGTCGTCCAGTGCCAGGCCGCTGGCCTTGCGGCGCGTGCGGCGTGAGGCGCCGGCACGCAGCAGCAGCCACTGCTCCAGATCCTGCCATTCCTGCTGGTAGCGGGCGACGAACTGCTCCTGTTTCATCGCCGCCCCAGCAGCCAGTTGGCCATCGCATACAGGCGCAACACGCCGACCTGGCCGTGGGTGCCGGTCAGTGGCTCGGCAATACCGGCCAGCTCCTGCTGGCGCGCCGCCGACAAGCGTGGCGCGCGCTCGGCGAAGGCCATCAGCGCGGCCTGTTCCTCTGGTCGCAGGGGCTGCGGCGGGGCCAGCACGCTGCCGATGGTCGGCGGCGGTGGCAGATACAGCGCGGGTGCATGCACCACCACAGTGCCTGCCACCAGGTCGCCCAGACGGCGGCCATGCGGATCGAACAGGCTGCTGATCAGGCCCAGCGCATAGCCGAAGGGCAGCATGTCCACCGTGCGCAGCAGGTTGCGGGTGATCGCCGCCATCCAGCCTGCCGGCGCGCCATCGCGGGACAGCACGCGCAGCCCCAGCGCACGCTTGCCCAGGGTGCGTCCCCACACTGCTTCGCAGACGATCGGGTAGGCCCAGTAGACCAGGAACATCAGCACCAGGTAGAGGCCGGAACCGAACTGGTCCAGCAGTGCCAGCGGAATCGACATCAGCACCAGTGCCGCGATGCGCACGCCGAGATCGACCAGCCAGGCCATCGCCCTCGGTACCGGGCCGGCTGCAGGCAACTGCAGCGGCACACCCTCCGGCGTTACCACCTCGCGGTAGGTATCGAGCATCGGTGCGGCCATCAGCGTGATGGCCTTCGTTGTGGGCGCCGGAGTCCTCTCCGGCAGGCAGCCACAGGCATGGGGGTCTCGACAGGTCCTGGTCGGGCCCAGACTTTAGCAGAGCCGCATGGCGGCGTTGGCCGCTCAGCCCAGGTATTCGTCCTTCAGCCGCACGTAGTGGTCGGCCGAGTAATGCAGCGCCTCGATTTCCTTGTCGCTCAGCGTGCGTGCCGGGCGGGCCGGGTTGCCCACCCACAGCTCGCCTTCGCCGACCACCTTGCCCGGGCCGACCACGGCACCGGCGCCGACGAAGCCATGGCGCTCGACCCGCGCGCCGTCGAGGATGCAGGCACCCATGCCAATCAGGCTGTAATCACCGATGGTGCAGGCGTGGATGATGCAGCCGTGGCCGACGGTCACGCCTTCGCCGATCAGGGTCGGGTAGCCGGCCTTGTTGTAGGGGCTGTGGTGGCTGACGTGGATGATGGTGCCGTCCTGCACGTTGGTGCGTGCGCCGATGCGCACGTAGTTGACGTCACCGCGGATGATCGTGCCCGGCCACACCGAGACGTCCTCGCCCAGCTCCACGTCACCGATGATCGTGCACGACGGGTCGATGTACACGCGCTCGCCGAGGACGGGCATCTTGTCGCGGAAGGGGCGCAGCGGGTTCATCGATGTCTCCGGAAATCAGGGCGTCCGCGACGATGATACGCGCTCGGCCAATGGCGACCCCGCCACCCGCAACTGCCGGAATGCCTCATGCATCCGTGTCGACCAAGGTCGACACCTGCCAGAACGGATCGCGCGCCGCATTGGTGGATGGCATCCACCGATCCCGCGTTACGCCACGCGGCCGCGGCGTGCACGCTCCAGGTGCACCAGCAGCAGCGAGATTGCCGCCGGGGTCATGCCCGGAATGCGCTGCGCCTGGCCGATGGTCTGCGGGCGCACGCGCTCCAGCTTCTGCAGTGCTTCGGCCGACAGCCCGCGCACCGTCGCGTAATCGAAGGCTTCAGCGATCGGCGTGGCTTCGTGCCGCTGCTGGCGCTCGATTTCCTCGCGCTGGCGATCCAGATAGCCGGCGTACTTCACGCCGATCTCCACCTGCTCGGCCACTTTGGCGTCGGCTACCGCCGGGCCCAGCGATGGCACCTGCATCAGCTGCGCGTAATCCAGCTCGGGGCGCTTGATCAGGTCCAGCACGCTGGTCTCGCGGCTGACCGCCACACCCAGCGTGTCCTGCACTTCGCGGCCCAGCGCATTGGCCGGGGTTGCCCACAGCGCGCCCAAGCGTGCGCGTTCGGCAGCAACAGCGGCCTGCTTGGTCTCGAACGCGTTCCAGCGGCGGTCATCCACCAGGCCCATCTCGCGGCCGGCCGGCGTCAGGCGCTGGTCGGCATTGTCCTCGCGCAGCTGCAGGCGGTACTCGGCGCGGCTGGTGAACATGCGGTAGGGCTCGTTGGTACCGTGAGTGATCAGGTCATCCACCAGCACGCCCAGGTACGCCTCGTCGCGGCGCGGGCACCAGCCGTCCAGTCCGCGCACCTGGCGTGCAGCGTTGAGGCCGGCCAACAGGCCTTGCGCGGCGGCTTCTTCATAGCCGGTGGTGCCGTTGATCTGGCCGGCGAAGAACAGGCCGTTGACCAGCTTGGTTTCCAGCGAAGCCTTCAACCCGCGTGGATCAAAGAAGTCGTACTCGATCGCGTAGCCCGGGCGGGTGATATGCGCGTTGCCGAAACCGCGGATGCTGCGCACCATCTCCAGCTGCACGTCGAACGGCAGCGAGGTGGAGATGCCGTTGGGGTAGATCTCGACGATGCCCAGGCCTTCGGGTTCGACGAAGATCTGGTGGCTGGCCTTCTCGGCAAAGCGCACCACCTTGTCCTCGATGGACGGGCAGTAGCGCGGGCCGATGCCCTCGATCTGGCCGCTGTACAGCGGTGAGCGGTGCAGCGCGTCGCGGATGATCTGGTGGGTCTGTTCGGTGGTGTGGGTGATCCAGCAGCTGACCTGCTGCGGATGCTCGTCCACCGAACCGAGGAAGGACATCACCGGGCGCGGCGAGTCGCCGGGCTGCTCATCCATCACGCTGTAGTCCAGCGAGCGGCCGTCGATGCGCGGCGGCGTGCCGGTCTTCAGGCGGTCCACCTGGAACGGGCGCTCGCGCAGGCGCGCGGCCAGCGTGGTGGCCGGCGGGTCGCCCATGCGGCCGGCGGCGTACTGGGTCGGGCCGACATGGATCTTGCCGGCCAGGAAGGTGCCGGCGGTCAGCACCACGGCCTCGGCGTCGAAGCGCAGGCCGGTCTGGGTGATGACCCCGCGCACGGCGTCGCCTTCGATGACCAGGTCATCGACGGCCGCCTGGAACACGGTCAGGTTGGCCTGGCCTTCGACGATGGCGCGGATCGCCATGCGGTACAGGTTGCGGTCGGCCTGGCAGCGGGTGGCGCGCACGGCCGGGCCCTTGGAGGCGTTGAGGGTGCGCCACTGGATGCCGGCGCGGTCGGCGGCATGCGCCATCGCACCGCCGAGCGCGTCGATTTCCTTGACCAGGTGGCCCTTGCCGATGCCGCCGATGGCCGGGTTGCAGCTCATCGCACCCACGGTTTCGATGTTGTGGGTCAGCAGCAGGGTGCGCACGCCGGTGCGGGCCGCGGCCAGCGCGGCTTCGGTGCCGGCGTGGCCACCGCCGATGACGATGACGTCGTAACGATGGAAGGACGGGTTCATGGGGGCTGTTCAGCTTGGGGCAGGCGCGGCCGGGGGCGGCGCCGGGGTGGCGATTTTAGCGCCATTCGGGGTCCGGACGCCGGCGCCGGCCAGTTGGTGGCGAAATCGGCCCTAAAGTTGGCAGGATTTTTGCAGATAACCCAATAGCACCCATCGTGGCTGGCGCCGTAGGCGCCCGTGACCGGAATTGGAACAGGGGCCGGTACAGGCGCACGGTGGGGGAGCAGAGGGCCGGCAGTCGGGGGACTGTCCGGCCCTGTTTTTTTGGGGTTGTCGGGAAGGCGCCATCCACGCATGGCGTGGATCTACTGAAGCTGGGGCTTTCGCCGGTTGGCGACCTGACAAAACAAACGGCCCCGCATTGCGGGGCCGTCTGCCTTCAGAGGTGCCGACATCCGACAGGGCCGGAACAGGGGGGATCCAGATGTTCCTGTCGGATATCGACGTAGAGCTTTTTGCGGCGGCCCGTGTCGTTTTTGTCACTTTGTGACGCGGGCCGTCACTGTCCGCGTAGAGTGCAGCTTAGACCGTGTGAAATGCAAGACGGTTCAGCGCTCAACTGTGCGCTGCGTCGCACGATCCATGTTGCGCCAGGGGGAACCGTTCATCCTCGGCGCACTCGGTGCCGGTGCCGGACGGGCCTGGGGCGCCGGCGGCTGTGCGTTTGACTGCGGCGGGCGGCGCATCGAGTCCATGTTCCGCCACGGCGAACCACCGTTGTACGACGGTCGCGACGGCGGCGGCGGACGGTGCTCGCCACCATTGCCCGGGCGCGGCGGCGGGCGATGGTTGTGCGGCGGGCGGTAGATCGGGCGCGAGTAATACGGGTTGCCGTAGCCGCCGTAGTAGCCGCCATAGCCACCGTAGTAGGGGCCGTAGTTGTAGGGATAGCCGGCCGGGTAGCGGTACTCCACCGACGGCGCACCGTGGTAGTAGCTGCCGCTGCGGCCGCCGCCGACATAGTCGTAGGTGGTGCAGCCGGTCAGGGCCAGCAACAGGCCACCGGCAAGCATCAGGCGCATTTTCATGGTGGGTCCCCCCAGAGGACGGGTGTGCAGTCAGCTTCGGGCGCCAGCGTTGAATCGGCCCTTAATTCTGCCGGCCAGGATGAATGGAGGCGTAGGCCTGCATGCTGGCATGACCTGCGCCCCGGTCGCCAGCGCGAAGCCATACGTTAATCTTGCGTCATGAGCGATTCACTGTTGCCCCGCGCCGATGACGTCCTGCTTGCTGCGGCGAGGATTGCCCCGCATGCCAGCGTGACCCCGGTACTGCGCTCGCGCATGCTTGATGCGCTGGCCGGCGCGCAACTCGCGTTCAAGGCCGAGCACCTGCAGCGCGGCGGCGCATTCAAGTTCCGTGGTGCCTGCAACGCGGTGTGGGCGCTGGAGGCCGATCGCGCCAGTGCCGGCGTGGTCACGCACTCCTCCGGCAACCACGGCGCCGCCTTGGCGCTGGCCGCGCGCACGCGTGGCATTCCCTGTCACGTGGTGGTGCCGGAAGGCGCGGTGGCGGCCAAGCTGGCCAACATCGCGCGCCATGGCGCCACCCTCTGGCGCTGCCCGCCGACCACCGCCGATCGTGAGGCCGCCTGCGCCAAAGTGCAGGCCGATACCGGCGCGACTCTCGTCCATCCATACACCGACCCGGCGGTGATGGCGGGGCAGGGCACCGCCGCGCTGGAGCTGCTGCACAGCGACGGCCCGTTCGACGTGCTGGTCGTGCCGGTCGGCGGCGGTGGCCTGGCCAGCGGCACCGCGCTGGCCCTGCAGCACGCCAGCCCGCAGACCCGCCTGGTGCTGGCCGAGCCAGCCGGAGCCGACGATACCGCGCGCTCGCTGGCCGCTGGCGAGCGCCAGGGCGCGTTCGCCCCGGACACGATCTGCGATGGACTGCGTACCCTGATCGGCGCGCCGAATTTCGAACTGCTGCGCGCGGCAGGTGCCGAGGTGATCGTGGTTGATGACACCGCGACGATGGCGGCGATGCGCCTGCTGTGGGAGGTGCTCAAGCAGGTGGTCGAGCCGTCGTCGGCCACCGTGCTCGCTGCCGTGCTGGCACAGCCACAGCGCTTCGCCGGCCTGCGCGTGGGCCTGGTGCTGTCTGGTGGCAATGTCGACCTGCCTGCGCTGCGCTGGGGCGCGCCATGAGCCGCGACCGGCACCGGCCCCGCACCGGCCTGCTGGGCTGGCTGTGGCGGCTGTTCGTGCTGCTGGTGGTCTGGCTGCTGGGCGTGACCGCCTGGATCGTCTGGGTCGGTGAGCGCGACCAGGCCGCCAAGGCCGACGCCATCATCGTGCTCGGTGCGGCCGCCTATGACGCCAAGCCATCGCCGGTGTTCGAAGAACGTATCCGGCATGGACTAGACCTGTACGAGGCCCAGTACGCGCCGCTGCTGATCTTCACCGGCGGCTATGGCGGCACCGGTGCGCGCTTCTCCGAATCGCAGGTGGCGCGGCGCTATGCGCTGAAGCATGGCGTGCCGGACGATGCGATCCTGATCGAGACCGCGTCACGCAACACCGTGCAGAACCTGGTGGAAGCCAAGCGACTGATGGACCAGCGCGACCTGCACCGGGTGATCATCGTCAGCGACCCGCTGCACATGGCGCGCGCGCTGCGCCTGAGCAAGGCGCTGGGCATCGATGCGCTGGCCTCGTCCACGCCCAGCACGCGCTTCCGCAGCTTCCACACCAGCTGGCGCTTCCTGGTGCAGGAAATCTACTTCTTCCACCGCGACCTGGTGCGCCCGCCGCTGAGCTCGCCGGCCAATACCTGAGGCGGAAACCTGATTTGGGCGGGTGCCATGCGGTAGTGCCGGCCGCTGGCCGGCAGACGCCCACCATGGAATCGTGAGGTTGCCGGCACTGTGCCGACCAAGGTCGGCACCCACCAGAGCGATTCGCGTATGGCGTCGCATTTGGTAGTGCCGGCCGCTGGACGGCAGATGCCCACCATGGAATCGTGAGGTTGCCGGCCAGCGGCCGGCACTACCAGACGATCAGGTCTGCTTGCGCCGGATCGGAATCGCCGACACCGGCACCGAGGCCACGTCATGCCCGCCTTCGCGGATCGGTGCGCCCGGGTCCGGTGCCCAGGCGTGGGCATAGATCACTTCCCAGCTGCTGGGCAGCTTGCCGTCGGCGCGCCGCATCGGTTCATACGCCGCTGCCGCCGCCGCGAAACGGCTACGCCCGGTCAGTGTGTGGCGGCGGTCCACCCGCGCGTTGGTCGCGCCCATCGCGCGCAGTTCGCGCATCAACGAGGGCAGGTCGTCGTAGGTCAGGGTGAACAGATCGCGGTCCAGCACCGGGTCGCGGAAGCCCGCCATCATCAACGCATCGCCGAACTGGGCGATCTGTGCAAAGCGGCTCACGTGCGGGCGGTCATCGGCGGCCGCGAAGGCTTCGTTGAGTTCGATCAGGGTTTCCGGGCCGAAGGTGGAACACAGCAGCAGGCCACCGGGCTTGAGCACGCGACGGAAGCCTGCGAACACCGCCGGCAGGTCGTCCACCCACTGCAGGCACAGGTTGCTGAAGATCACATCCACGCTGTTGTCCGCCAACGGCAATGCGGCGGCGTCGCCGCACAGGCGCTGGAACGGCTTCCACCAGCCGGCCTGGCGCTTGGCCTGGTCCAGCATCGGCAGCGCCACGTCCAGCGCGATCACCTGCGCCTTCGGCCAGCGCTTCTTCATCAACGCGCTGGCGTGGCCGGTGCCGGCACCGATGTCCAGCACCACCTCGGGCTTGCGTGCCTCCAGGTAGTCCAGCGATTCGATCAGCCGCGACTGCACCTCGCGCTGCAGGGCGGCAGCGGCGTCATAGCTGCTGGCGGCACGCGCGAACGCGCGGCGGACATGGCGGGCATCGAAGTGGGACGGCATTGCGAAAGTCTCTTAGAACGTACCGGGGTAGGCGCCGCCGTCGATCAGCAGGTTCTGTCCGGTGAGGTAACCGGCCTGTGCACTGCACAGGAAGGCGCAGGCGGCGCCGAATTCGTCAGGCGTGCCGAAGCGGCCGGCGGGAATCTGCTGGCGGCGGCGTTCGGCGACTTCGCCGGCATCGCCGTCCTTGCCCGCACTGTGGGCGAAGTTGGCGCGCAGGCGGTCGGTGTCGAACTGGCCGGGCAGCAGATTGTTGATGGTGACGTTGTGGGCCACCGTGCGGCGCGCCAGGCCGGCGACGAAACCGGTCAGGCCACTGCGCGCGCCGTTGGACAACGCCAGGATGTCGATCGGGGCTTTCACCGCCGACGATGTGATGTTGACGATGCGGCCGAAGCCGCGCTCGATCATCGCGTCGACGGTGGCGCGGATCAGCGCGATCGGCGCCAGCATGTTGGCGTCCAGCGCGGCAATCCAGTCGTCGCGTTCGAAATTGCGGAAATCACCGGGCGGCGGACCACCGGCATTGTTGACCAGGATGTCCACCTGCGGGCAGGCGGCCAGCGCCGCAGTGCGGCCGGCCTCGGTGGTGACGTCGGCGGCGACGGCGCGCACCTCACCGGCACCGGGCAGGGCGCTCAGCCCTGCGGCGGCAACCTGCAGTGCCTCCTCGCCACGAGCCACGATCACCACGTTGACGCCCTCGCGCACCAGCGCACGCGCGCAGCCCAGGCCCAAGCCCTTGCTTGCGCCGCAGACCAGTGCCCAGCGGCCGTTGATACCCAGATCCATGCGTCAATCCTGCGGAATTCGGAGGGGGCTCATTGTCCGCCATCGGCCGGTGACAGGCCGGCAACGAAGTGTTGCAGGGCGGCGGCCACCTCATCGGCATGGCCGAGGAAAGGCGCATGTCCACCATGGGCGATCGTCAGCGCCTGCGCGCCCGGGGCCAGCGCTGCGGCGGCCTGCATCGCCACCGGAGACACCAACCGGTCTCGCTGGCCGGCGATCCACAGGCTGGGCTTGCCCAGCGTCGGCAGCGCGCCGCGCAGATCGGTGCTTTCGAGCAGGCGCAGGCCTTCCAGCAGGGCGCGTTCGGTGGGCGCACCGCGCTCGACCAGGCGCTGCCGCAGGACGCGCAGCTCCTCGCGGGCGTGTGCCGAGCCCATCACGTCCAGCGCGAGGAAGCGTTCCAGGGTGCCGGCGAAGTCGGTGGCCAGCTCGCGCCCGAACTGCTCGAACACCGCCGGTTCCACTGCATGCGGCCAGTCTTCGCCACGCACGAAGCGTGGCGTGGCCGCGATCATCGCCAGCCCGCGCACCTTCGGCAGCGTCGCGGCAGCGTGCAGCGCGAACAGGCCGCCCAGCGACCAGCCGCACCACACCGCCGGGGGTGTGGCCGCGGCAATGGCACTGACCACGAACGGCAGGCGCAGCGGCGTGGTGTCCTCGCGGCTGTGGCCATGGCCGGGCAGGTCGACCAGGTGCAGGGTGAACTGGTCCGCCAGGCGCTGCACCAGCGGCGCGAATACACCGCCCTGCAGGGCCCAGCCGTGGATCAGTACCAGGTCCGGCCCACGGCCGGTGACGTCAATATGCATGGGCAACGACACGGAACTCAGGCAAAAGCGGGCAGCGGCGGTGGCGCGGCTTCACGCACGGCCAGGGTCACGCGATCGCG
The DNA here is from genome assembly GCF_059367845.1 of Stenotrophomonas sp. YJH_SMC_20. Taxonomy (NCBI): domain Bacteria; kingdom Pseudomonadati; phylum Pseudomonadota; class Gammaproteobacteria; order Lysobacterales; family Lysobacteraceae; genus Stenotrophomonas; species Stenotrophomonas sp. YJH_SMC_20. Next base: position 174,441 of record NZ_JCAFRG010000004.1, read on the forward strand.
CGCGCTGGCGATAGCCTCCACCAGGCCGCGCACCTGTTCCGGCGTATGCAGCGCGGACAGTGTCACGCGCAGGCGTGCCTTGCCTTCCGGCACAGTCGGCGGGCGGATTGCACCGACCAGCCAGCCGGCCTGTTCCAGCGCCGTGGACATCGCCACGGCGGTGCGGTCATCGCCGAACAGCAGCGGCTGGATCGGTGTTTCCGAAGCCATCAGGTCCAGGCCATGGCGACGCGCTTCAGTGCGGAACAGCGCGATCAGGTCGGTCAGCTTTGTGCGACGCCAGTGGTCGCGGCGCGCCAGGCGCACTGCTTCAAGCGCAGCAGCGGCCATCGCCGGTGGCACGGCGGTGGTGTAGATGTACGGGCGCGCGGTTTCGGCCAGATGCTCGATCAGGTCGTCGCGGCCCAGCACCAGCGCACCGGAACCGCCCAGTGCCTTGCCCAGCGTGACCAGCTGCAGCGGTACGTCGTCCACGCCCAGTCCGGCGGCGGCCACGGCACCACGGCCATCACCGACCACGCCTACACCGTGCGCATCATCCACATAGAACAGCGCCTGTTGCAGGCGTGCCACAAGCGACAATGCACGCAGCGGTGCGATGTCGCCGTCCATGCTGAAGACACCATCGGTGGCCAGCATTGCCGCGCCGTCGGGCGCGTGCTTGAGCTGGCGCATCGCGCCTTCCGCATCCAGGTGCGGGTAGCGGCGCAGGCGCGCACCGGCCAGCCGGGTGGCATCAAGGAGGCTGGCGTGGTTGAGCTTGTCCTGTACGCAGACATCGTTCTCTTCGCTCAGCAGTGCCTGCTGTACCGCCAGATTGGCGGCGAAGCCACTGCCGAACAGCAGCGCACGCGGATAGCCCAGCCACTCGGCCACCTCGCGTTCCAGCGCCTCATGCAGGGCATGATGGCCGCAGACCAGGTGCGAGGCACCGGCGCCAGCGCCTTCGCGTGCGGCGGCGTCCTGCAGCGCGTTGACCACGCTGAACTGCTGGGCCAGGCCCAGGTAGTCGTTGCTGCAGAAGCCGGTCAGCCACTGGCCGTCCACTTCCAGGCGCACGCCATCACGACGGGTGACCATGCGTCGCGGGCGGCGACGGCCTTGGGCATCGCGCAGAGCGCGCTGGGCGTGGAGGCGGGCGGTCAGGTCGGGGCGGGCCATGGTGGCTGAATGCGTCGACGGGGCGGCTAGGGTAGCGCGTTGCCGCGGCGCCTGCTTGCGGCCCGTCTCAGGCCGCGTGAGCGCAGCCACAGCCGGGCGTATCGGCACTGATATCGGCGTGCACGGTACCGCCGTGGTCGTGGCCTTCGGCATCCCCCTGCACCGCCATCGGCTGTAGCCCCAGCCGTGCGAACAGCGCCAGATCGCGCTCGCTTTCCGGGTTGCCGGTGGTCAGCAGCTTGTCGCCGTAGAAGATGGAGTTGGCGCCGGCCAGGAAACACAGCGCCTGCAGTTCGTCACTCATCGCCTCGCGCCCGGCCGACAGCCGCACCATCGAGCGCGGCATGGCGATGCGGGCCACCGCGATCATGCGCACGAACTCGAATGGGTCCAGTTCGGCGCTGCCATGCAGCGGCGTACCTGCCACCTGCACCAGCTTGTTGATCGGCACCGAATCCGGATGCGCCGGCAGCGTGGCCAGCGCCAGCAGCAGGCCAACGCGCTGCGCGCGCGTCTCGCCCATGCCGACGATGCCGCCGCAGCAGGTCTTCAGGCCGGCATCGCGCACGTGTTCCAGCGTATCCAGGCGGTCCTGGTACTGGCGCGTGTGGATGATCGAATCGTAGTAGTCCGGCGCGGTGTCGAGGTTGTGGTTGTAGTAGTCCAGGCCGGCGTCCTTCAGCGCACGTGCCTGCTCGCCGCTGAGCATGCCCAGCGTGGCGCAGGTCTCCAGGCCCAGTGCCTTCACCCCGGCGATCATCGCCGCCACCTTCGGAATGTCGCGATCCTTCGGTGAACGCCATGCGGCACCCATGCAGAAGCGCGACGCACCGGCGGCCTTGGCCTGGCGCGCCTTGGCCAGCACCGCATCGGTCTCCATCAGCTTCTGCGCATTCACCCCGGTGCTGTAGCGCTGCGCCTGCGGGCAGTACGCGCAGTCTTCCGGGCAGCCTCCGGTCTTCACCGACAACAGCGTGGACACCTGCACCTGCGCCGGATCGAAGTGCTCGCGGTGCACCGCGGCGGCGCGGAACAGCAGCTCGGGAAACGGCAGATCGAACAGCGCCTGCAGTTCGTCGTGATGCCAGTCGTGGCGGATGGCAGCAGCCATGGCGGGGCCTTGGGTACGAATGGAGCAAGGGCGGCAGTGTGGTTGGGGGGGCACGGGCTGTCAACTTTTAGTTTGATGTTTTGGTTTACTTGGCCGTGACTGGAATGGAATCCCATACAAGCGATGGCCATGGCGCTGCATCGATTGCGGGCATCGCTGCTGCCGCGGCGAACCCCGTCCTCGGGCCGGGAGCGGGGGCAGCCTGCGCGGTGAGCTTGGCCCGAACATCGTCAGGATCGACCCGCGCAGCGCGTTGGACGTAACCTCAAGCACACACGTTCAATCGGGCAGCGCTGCAATGGACAATCCGGACAACTGGCAGCCGATCACCCGGGAAGAACTGGAAACCCTGGTCGCACGGCAGTTGCAGGATTGCTCACCTGTCCAACGAGCCACCTTCGAATCCCTGCGCGTGCCATTCCATGCGGTTCGGTTGCACAGGCTGGGCATGATTGAGTGGGTCTGGGCGGTCGCACAGCTGCCCGACGGGTTGCTGTACTACGAGGACGTTGAGGAAGGATTCGAGATGGGCACGCCGGGAGAGGATGGTGTGTTGCCGAACCAAGGCTGTTCTCAGCTGACGCTGACCCACATTCTCCATCGTTTGGTGATCTGAGCATCAGATCTCGCAGATCGCTGCATCTGCCCGAGTTCAGGACGCTCTTCTGGCGGCATACGTGCATTTCACCGCATCCTGCAAGGCCTTCGGCCACAGTGGCCGCTGTCTAACCAAAGCGCTGGCGCGCAGACTTTGACTCATGACCGATCTCCATCGCCTCCGCGGCCGCATCACCGCGCTGGTTCTCAGCGAAGCCTGGCGCCGCCGCGCCGCGCTCTGGGGCGGCGCCGTGGCCGTGGCGCTGGTGGCCATCCTGTTCGCCAAGGCCAGCGATGCGGCCTTCCATCTGTTCCAGCGCATCACGTCACACTCGCCATGGTGGGCCCTGCTGCTCACGCCCGGCATCTTCGCGCTGCTGGCGTGGCTCACTTCCGGCGTGCTGAAGCCCACGCGGGGCAGCGGCATTCCGCAGGTCATCGCTGCGCTGGACAAGGCCGATGAGCCGTTCCGGAAAACCAACCTTTCCCCAGCGGTTTCGGCCGGCAAGCTGCTGCTGACCTCGCTGTCGCTGCTGGGGGGCGCATCGGTCGGGCGCGAGGGGCCCACCGTGCACGTAGGCGCAAGCCTGATGTATCTGTTCGGCCGCTGGTTCGGTTTCAAGGATCCCCGCGAGCTCTCGCACTTCCTGCTGGCCGGTGGTGCGGCGGGTATCGCGGCGGCCTTCAACACGCCGCTGGCCGGTATCGTCTTCGCCATCGAGGAGCTCAGCGGCCGCTTCGAGCATCGTTTCTCAGGCACCCTGCTGACCGCAGTGATCGTCGGCGGCGTGGTGTCGCTGGGCCTGCTCGGCAACTACACCTACTTCGGCCATGTGAGTGCACGCCTGCCACTCGGCCAGGGCTGGCTGGCCATCCTGCTTTGCGGCGTGGTGGCAGGGCTGCTGGGCGGCCTGTTCGCGCGTGCGGTGCTGGCCAGTGCGGCGGGCCGCCCGCGTTGGCTCGGGCAACTGCGGCAGCGGCATCCGGTGCTGCTGGCCGCAGGCTGCGGCATGGCGGTGGTACTGCTCGCCCTGGTCTTCGGTGAAGGCGCGTTCGGCACCGGCTACGAGCAGGCGCGCAGCCTGGTGCAGGGGCAGGCGCTGGTCGGCCACGAGTTCGGGTTGATGAAGCTGCTGGCCAATCTGGCCTCGTACGTGGCGGGCATTCCCGGCGGCCTGTTCTCGCCGGCGTTGGCGGTCGGCGCTGGACTCGGCCACAACCTGGCAGTGCTGATGCCGGGCGTGGACCCGCGCGCGTTCGTGCTGCTGGGCATGTGTGCTTACCTGACCGGCGTTACCCAGGCCCCGCTGACGTCGGCGGTGATCTCGCTGGAACTGACCGACAGCGGCGACCTGCTGCTGCCGATACTGGCCACGGTGCTGATCGCGCGTGGCGTGTCCGGGCTGGTGTGCAGGGTGCCGATCTATCGCGGGCTGGCGGAGTTGTTGATCGGGCCCGCCGCTACGCCACCGGCGACCGGACAGGGTGAACGCCTTTCCTGACGGGCGGCGGCCCCCGTCGCAGTTGAGGGCAGTTCCGACACTGCAATCGGTGCTTCGCCGATGGCCGCACGCGGCGTGCGCCATCAAGTATTGGGTGATGCGTACTGATCTCCTGCGTTCGGCAACCCGTGTCTCGCGCGCACTGCTTGGTGTGCTGCTACCGCTCCGCTGCCTGGTCTGCGGCGACCCGGGCCACGATGATCTTGATCTGTGCTGCGCTTGCTTGGCCGATCTGCCCTGGGCAGGCCGTGCCTGCCTGCGCTGCGCGTTGCCGTTGCCCGACACCGCGTTGATCGTCTGTGGCAGCTGCCGCGAGGAGGTACCGCCACAGACGGCTACCCACGCCAGCCTGCTGTACCTGCCACCGGTCGACCAGTTGCTGGTCCGCTACAAGTTCCATCAGGATCTCGCAGCCGGACGCCTGCTCGCGCAGCTGATGCAGCGCGCACCGCCGCCGTGGTGGTGTCCACCGCTGGTGCCGGTGCCGCTGCACAATCGCCGGCTGCGCCAGCGCGGCTACAACCAGGCGGGCGAGCTGTGCCGGCTGCTGCCGATGCCGGTCTGGCAGGGGCTGTACCGGCGGCGCCACACCGCGCCGCAGTCCGAGCGCACGGCCGAACAGCGCAGGGAAAATCTGTTCGATGCGTTCGATGTGCGTGGATTGGTGCCAACGCGGCTGACCGTGGTCGATGATGTGATGACCACCGGCAGCACGGTGATGGAGGTTGCCGAGACGCTGCGCCTGGTGGGCGCTGCGGAGGTGCGCGTGTGGGTCTGCGCGCGGGCGCCGTGATCGCCCTCTTCATCCACAGGGGCTAGGATGAGGCCGGTTCCGGATCGAAGGAGTGGTCATGAATTCCCCCTTGTCTCCCTTGCTGTCGGCGGTTGGCCGCAGCTGGTGGATCCTGCTGCTGTACGGGCTTGTCGCACTGGGTTTTGGCATCGTTGCCATCGGCTGGCCCTTGTCCGCAGCGATGGCGCTGGCGTGGACACTGGGCGTGATGGCCATCGTTGAAGGCGTCATCAGCCTGTTCGCACTGATCAGCGGCGGCAGTGGTGCCTCGCGTGGGTGGCTGGCGCTGTATGCCATCGCCTCGCTGGGCTTCGGCATCCTGGCGGTGATCAACCCGCTGGCCACCGCCAGCGTGCTGGTGTTGTTCCTCGCAGCGTGGCTGCTGGTGGCGGGCATCTATCGCATCGTGCTCGCGATCCGCGTGCGCAAGCAGATCCAGGGCGAGTGGTTGCTGATACTCAGTGGTGTGCTTGCGGTGGTGCTGGGCCTGCTGTTTGCGGCCAACCCGTACGCAGGCGTGGCGGTGACCACGCTGTGGATCGGCATCGGCAGCCTGCTGTATGGGCTGCTGCAGGTACTGGTGGCATTCAAGCTGCGGAAGCTGAAGTGAGGGGCGCGTTTCCGTTCCTGCTGGGCGCAGCGCTGGTGCTGGCCGGATGCATGCCGGGTGCCACGCCCGGTGCGCTGGCAGGCAAGGATCATGCGCCGCGCGCGGATGTGGATGTCCGCCTGAGCGCGGTCGATGCGGACGGCAAGGGCAGGCAGGCGCAGTGGCAGGGCGAAACGCTCGCCCTGCGCGAGCCGCCGATCGCTGGCAGCGCCGACATCGCCGATGTGCGCTACGTGCTGGACGAGGCCAAGCAGCCGGGCCTGCAGATCCGGTTTCGACACGAAGCGCACCAGCGCATCCACGATGGCACGGCAGCACTGGTCGGTCAGCGAGCGGCGATCAGCGTGGATGGCCGCGTGCTGATGGTGGCGACGGTGCAGGGACCGTTCGGCGAATCGATGATGCTGAGCGGGTTGCCCAGCGTTGCCGAGGCGCAGGCGCTGGCCAAGCACATCACGGGCGACTGACGGACGTGCCAACACCCCCACGCTGCGCATGGAGGTCGACCAAGGTCGACCGCTACCGGGCGAACCGTGCCTCGATCTCTTCCAGCGACTTGCCCTTGGTCTCCGGCAGCCAGAATGCGGCCACCAGGAAGAACACGAAGGTGCACGCCGCCCAGAACACGAACATGCTGGCGTAGCCGTAGTGGCCCACCGTGGGCAGGAAGATCGCGGCGATGGTGGTTGAGACGAACTGGTTGATCAGCAGCGCGATGCTCATGCCGTTGGAGCGGATGCGGTTCGGCATCAGCTCCGACAGTGCCAGCCACACGCACACGCCGGGGCCGACGGCGAAGAACGCGACGAACACCAGGATGCAGGTGGCCACCGCCCAGCCGTGTGCCGGTGGCGGCACCGGGCCAATGCGGGCCTGCTCGATGCGCAATGGCGCCTGGCTGGCACTGGCCGGGTCGGCAAATGGATTCAGGTGGAGTTTGCGGAAGAACGCACCGATCACGCTGTCCGGCTGCACGGTGCCGGCACGCTCGATGCGCAGCTCGCGGTCGGTCAGGTTGTCGCTGCGCAGGGCGCGCACATTGGTGAAGTCGCCGTAGGCATACGACACGGTCAGTTGCAGCGGCCGGCCTTCGCTGTCGATGCCAGCGCCGAGGCGCTGCCACTGCGCATCATCCAGCACCAGCCGCGGGCCGTCGCCGCTGACCGCTGCCTGCAGTTGCGGCTGCACGTCGGTACGGCCGCGTTCGGCCTGGAAGAACAGCGTGGCCGCGCCCAGCAGGGCCACGCAGATGCCGCCGCTGCCGAGCATCAGCAGGAATTTGCGGCCCTTGCGGTCGACCAGCAGCAGCGCGACCACGGTCATCACCGCATTCAGCAGCTTGATCGCCACGTCGGCGCCGTTGGCCACCGAGCCGGACAGGCCGGCCTGGTTGAGGATGTTCACCGCGTAGGCCAGCACCGAATTGATGCCGGTGGCCTGGGTGCAGGCCAGCACCACGCAGGCCAGCACGAACGGCACCACGTAGCGGCGGCTGAGCAGCGGGTCGCGCTTGCCATCGCTGCTGCTCGATTCCGGCGCCTGGATCTGGGCCAGCGTGGGCTCAACCTCTGCGGCGGGGAGGACGCGCTCAAGGCTGCGCCGGGCTTCAGCGATGCGGCCGCGGCGCACCAGCCAGCGTGGCGATTCGGACAGCCAGAAGATACCGGCGCAGAACAGCAGGCCTGGCGCCAGACAACTCCAGAAGATGGTGCGCCAGGCGTGGTCCTTCACCGTGAACAGTTCCTGCGCCTGCTGCGCGACCGGCAGCGAGCGCACGGCCTCGGCGGCGGCATCCACCGCATGGGCGTGGTACAGGCCGATCAGCGCGGCCAGCACCAGGCCGATGGTCAGCAGCAGCTGGAACATCGCCGCACCGCGTCCACGCCGCTCGGGGCTGAGCACTTCGGCCAGGTACAGCGGAATCACCACGCCGATCAGGCCGCCACTGATCCCCTGCAGCAGCCGCCCGAGCAGCAGCGGCGTGTAGCCCGAGGCCAGCGCCATGATCGGAATCGAGGCGGTGAACAGCAGGCCGGCCAGCAGCATCGCGCCGCGGCGGCCAATCAGGTCGGCGATCATGCCGGCGAACAGCGAGGACAGCACGCTGCCCAGCAGTACGGCCGCCACCACGAAGCCGAGCTGCTGGCTGCTGAGCTGCCAGGAGTGACTGGCGGTCGCTTCAAGATAGGGCAGGGCACCGGCGATGATGCCGATGTCGATGCCGTACAGCAGGCCCCCCAGGCCGCCGATGAAGAGCAGGTAGCGTACGGGCCAGCGCGGGGCGGTGCTTGCAGTCATCGGCAGTTCCTGTGGTAGCGCCGGGCCAGGCCCGGCGGCGGTTCGTCGCAGAGTGCATTCTGTAGAGCCGAGCCATGCTCGGCTGCTTTCCGTTCCGATATCGAGGTTCCCCATGCCGCGCTTCGCGCGGTGAGCCGAGCATGGCTCGGCTCTACAGGGAGCCCGCGCGGCATCCGGGCCGCATCGCTTGCGTCAGGTCAGATCGACCACGCGCCCACCAATGACCACCTGCTGCAGGCGCAGTTCGGCGTCCAGCACCACCAGGTCGGCGCGGGCGTCGGGCGCGATGCGGCCGCGATCATCCAGGCCCAGGTAATCGGCGGGGAAGGTGGACACGCGATGCGAGGCATCGGCCAGTTCCAGTCCCACACGCACCAGGTTGCGCAGCGCCTGGTCCATGGTCAGTGCGCTGCCGGCCAGCGAACCGGTGGCCAGGCGCACGCAGCCGCCGCACTTGTGCACGCGCTGCTCGCCCAGCGCGTACTCGCCGTCGGGCATGCCGGTGGCGGCAGTCGCGTCGGTCACCGCGTACAGGCGCGGAATCGCGCGCGCGGCCAGGCGGATCACGCCGGGATGGATGTGCTGCAGGTCGGGAATGATCTCGGCGTACTGCGCATGTGCCAGCGCCGCCGCGGCGATGCCAGGCCGGTAGTGGTCGACGCCGGTCATGCCGTTGAACAGATGGGTGAAGCCGGAAGCCCCGGCCTGCAGCGCAGCAACACCTTCTTCGTAAGTGCCAGCGCTGTGGCCAAGCTGCACGCGGATGCCCATTGCCGAAAGCGCGGGAATCAGCGCGGTGTGCTCGCCGATTTCCGGCGCCAGTGTCATCACCCGGATCGGCGCCAGCGCGTGCAGCTGCTGCACCAGTGCCACCGTCGCCTCGATCGTACGATTGGGCTGTGCGCCCAGCCGCTGCGGGCTGATGAACGGTCCTTCCAGATGCACGCCGACGATGCTGGCGGCGTCGGCATCGGGCGCCGCCATCGCCGCAGCGACGCCGTGCAGCGCGTGCTCGATCTCGTCCAGCCCGGCGGTCATGGTGGTCGCCAGCAGCGTGGTGGTGCCGAAGCGCAGATGGGTGCGGGCGATGGTGCGTGCCACGTCGCCGCCCTGCATCAGGTCCACGCCGGCCGCGCCATGCACATGCAGGTCGACGAAGCCGGGCAGGATCACCGGCAGCTGCAGGTCGTCGGCGCCGCTGTGGTCGTCCACCTGCAGCTGGCGCACGTGCGAATCGAAGTGGACCTGGCCACGCCGCCAACCCAGCGGCGTGAGGATGCGGCCATGCAGGGTGCGGGTGTCGGTCATGCAGTGGGCTCGGCGATGATCACCTCGATGCCCAACCGCTGCAGCCCTTCACGGGTTGCGTCGTCGATGCCGGCGTCGGTGATGATGGCGTGGATCTGATCGAGAAGTGCGATGCGGTGCAGGCTGACGCGGCCGAACTTGGAGGCGTCGGTCAGCACCACGATGCGGCGCGCGCGCTCGACCATGCGGTGGTTGAGGCGGGCTTCGGCTTCATCGTGGGTGGTCAGGCCGAACTGCAGGTCCAGGCCGTCCACGCCCAGGAACAGGGTGTCGAAGCTGTAGGAGTTGAGGCTGGCTTCGGCCTGGCTGCCCTGCAGCGACAACGACTGCTGGCGCAGCAGTCCACCGGTCAGCAGTACGTTGATGCCGGGCGCGTTGGCCAGTTCCCAGGCGATGTTCAACCCATTGGTCATCACCGTCACGTCGCGCTGGGTGCGCAAGTGGCGGGCCAGGGTCATCGTGGTCGAGCCGGAGTCGATGATGATGTTGTCACCGGGCCGCACCAGGCGCGCGGCACACGCGCCGATCGATTCCTTCAGCGGCAGGTTCAGTGCGTCCTTTTCGTGGATGTCCTGTTCCTGTGGCGGCGTGCGCACCAGCGTGGCGCCGCCGTGAGTACGATTGGCCAGGCCCTGCGATTCGAAGTGGGTCAGGTCGGCACGGATGGTCACCGCCGACACGCCGAAGCGCTCGACCAGATCGGCCACCTGCACCGAGCCGTGCTCGATCAGCAGCTGCAGGATCTGTTGCCGGCGGGAGCGGGTGTTGCGCATGGCCATTCTCGGTGTCGCGGGGAAAGGTAGAGATTAGCCGTTCGCAGCAACGGCGGCAGCCGCGTCTGCGTGATGCGTGCGGGTTCCGGCCTGGTTGGCGCTGCACGCACGGGCGTACTCGCCCAGGCACAGGCCGACGCGATGCTGTGCCAGCGCGGTGGGCGTGTTGGCCAGCGTGCCCTCGCGCACGGCGCGGTACTGCTCCGGCAGGTACTGGCTGAGCAGTACCAGTGGCGGCGCGTGCTGTTCCAGGTTGGCGAACAGGGTCTCCACCGCCTGTACCAGCGCCGGCACGCCCCAGTAGTAGCGGCAGCGGTCGCTGAAGGAATAGCTGCGCAGCAGGCGCAGCGCTGCCTCATCGCCCTGGTAGTAGGACTGCCAGTACTTCGGCTGCGCCACCATCACCTCGTCCAGCACCTGCGGCAGGCGTGAACACTGCGCGGCCGGCAGCAGTTCGGCCTCGATCGCGGCCAGCGCGAACAGCGCTTCGCGGTAGGCGAAGGTCGCCGCCGGGCCGACCTTGAGGATGGCGAAGTGGTCGCGCACCAAGGCGTGCAGGCCACTTTCGCGCTGGTAGTCGGTGGAATGCGCTTCGAACACGATGCGCGGCTGCTGTTCGAGGAAGTCGGCCAGCGTGCTGGCGGCGGCTGGGTCGTACTCGTGCACACTGCTGTGGTCGAAGTCCACGCCCGGTTGCACCACCATGGCGATCACGCGCTGCCACGCATCGCGCAGCTGCGGCGTATCGAACGCCTGCTGATGAATCGCCAGGGTCTGCGCGGCAGCAGCGGGCGTGGTCACCTGCAGGCCTTCGGCCAGCGAAGCTTCGCCACCGGGAATGGGCACTTCGGTACCGATCACGTAGACCGGCGGCGGCAGGCCGTGTTCGGCGGCGGTGCGCTCGGCGATCTCGGCCAGCTCGGCCGAACGTGCAGCGACGACGGCATCGGGCAGCGGCACCGGGTCATCGGCGCAGGACATGCTGCAATCGAGGTGGATCTTGTGGAAACCGGCGGCGACATAGGCTTCGATCAGCACGCGTGCGTGGGTCATCGCTTCAGCGGCCGGGCGCTTCTGCCAGGCATTCGGGCCGAGGTGGTCGCCACCCAGGATCAGCCGCTCGCGCGGGAAACCTTCTTCATCGGCCAGCGTGCCCACGTAATCGCGGTACTGCGGCGGGGTCATCCCGGTGTAGCCGCCGAACTGGTCGACCTGGTTGGAGGTGGCCTCGATCAGCAGCACGGTACCGTGCGCCAGCGCCACGTGCATGGCCGCGCGCAGCACCTGCTCGTTGCTGCAGCAGACGCTGTACAGGCCGACATTGGCACCGGCGCGGTGGGAAGCAAGCAGGGTCTGCAACGGGGACATGGTCAGGCTCCGGACATCAGGAAAACGAGGGTTGGCAGGCGAGCAGAGCGGCACCACGTGCGCCACCGGCATCGCCGAAGCGTGGCGGCACGATCGGTGGCACCTGCACACCCTTGAACAGGTGGGTGGCGATGGCGGCGGGCAGGTGCTGGTACAGCGGCGCGTACTGCGAAAGGCCACCGCCGAGCACGATCACGTGCGGGTCCAGCGCCAGCACCAGCGCGGCCAGGCTGTGGCCGAGCAGGTCGCGGTGGATGTCCAGCGCCTTGCGCGCATGTAGATCGCCGGCTTCGGCCAGGGCGATCACGGCGCTGGCGTCCGCGGCACTGCCACCGAGGTGGCGCTCGATCATTGCCAGCCCGCTGCCGGACACGTAGCGCTCCACGCAGCCCTGCAGGCCACAGGCGCAGTCGATCAGCGGCAGGCCATGTCGCTGCAGCAGGTGGCCGGGCACGCTCCAGTGGCCCCATTCGCCGGCCAGCCCGTTGAAACCGGTCAGCAGGCGGCCCTGCAGGCAGAAGCCACCGCCGGCACCAGTGCCGAGAATGGCGCCGAACATGCTGGGGTAGCCGTCAGCCGCGCCGCCGTGCGCTTCAGACAGGGCAAAGCACTGCAGATCGTTGCCGAAGTGCAGCGGGCGTTGCAGGCGTGCCTGCAGATCCTGCGCCACGCATTGGCCGGTCAGTGCCGGCACGTTCGCGCTGAGCTGGCGGCCGCTGCGGCGGTGGCGCACGCCGGGCAGGGCGATGCCGATGGCGGCATCACCGCGGCCCAGCGCCGCATCGGCCTCGGCCACCAGCGCCACCACCGCCTGCAGGAAGCCGTCGTAGTCACCCTGTGGGGTGGCCACGCGGCGGCGCCAGGTGACCTGCATCGCCGCATCGCACGCCACCAGCTCGATCTTGGTGCCGCCGATGTCGATGCCATAGCAGGCGTGGGCGATCAGCTCAGCCATGGTGGATGGTGACGCCCTTGACGACGCGGTTGACGGTGCCGTCCGGGAACGGGTTGTCCGGGGTCAGGCCCAGCGCGGCCGAGCGCTGCAGCGCGAACAGCTGCGCGAAGCCCAGCCACACCGGTGCCAGCCACGGATCGTCCAGTGCCGGCACGGTGAGGGTGTACTCGTCATCGGCGCCGATGTCCGAATGCGGGCCGATCGCCAGTACCTGGCCGGCCACGCCATCGCGGCGCAGTTCTTCCAGCAGGTCCTGTTCGTAGCGGCGCGCCAGCGGCTGCACGCTGCGCAGCACCACCACCAGGGTGTTGCCGTCCAGCGTCGACTTCGGGCCATGGCGGAAGCCCAGCGGTGTGTTGGCCAGCGCCAGCACGCGGCCGGCGGTGAGCTCCAGCACCTTCAGCGCGCACTCGCGCGCCAGCGCTTCCAGCGGGCCGCTGCCGAGGTAGATGATGCGGTTGAACGGGCGCTGCGCCAGCTCCGCCACCGGTGCATCCCACTGCGCCTGGCCTTCGCGGGCCAGCGCGGCGATCTGCTTCAGGCGCGCCACGCGCGCATCCCACGGCGAACGATCGAACACGGTCAGTGCGGCCAGCAGCATGCAGGTCAGGCTGCTGGTCATGGCGAAGGCGCGATCGCAGCTGGCCGACGGCATCAGCAGCGTGCAGGTATCGGCACGGCCGGCACCACGACGGGCGAGTTCGCCATCGGCGTTGCAGGTGATGTCGAGGAAGCGTGCCTCATCCACATCGCTGCGCACGCGCTCCACCGCGGCCACGCTTTCCGGGCTGGAACCGCTGCGGCCGAACGACACCAGCAGGGTGGGGCGGTCGCGCTGCAGGTACAGCGCCGGATGGGTCAGCAGGCTGGTGGTGTGCACCACGCGCACCTCGGCCGGCCACTGCGCGTTGATCGCATCGGCCACCATCTCGGCGATGAAGCCGGAGCTGCCGGCGCCGGTGAACAGCACGCGCTGGTTGGGATCGTTGAGGCTGCCGCCGAGGAAGGCCTGCAGGCGGTCGCGGGCACGCGACAGATCCTGGGCGAGGGCTTCCCACAGCGCTGGCTGCTGGGCGATTTCGGTAGCGGTATCGGCTCCGCCAAGGCGCTGCCAGGCGGACACATCGGAAAGCAGGGTGACGTCCATTCGGAGGTTCCAGTTGGGCCAGCGCACCATCTGCGTTTTCTTTCGAAATGTCAAACATCGAAAGTAAAAAGAAAGAAAATGACGCGATGACTTTTCCCGCTGCCGAGCGCTGGGGAAAACGAAAGAACGGGGCGAATGCCGTATCGCACAATGCTTAACAGGCAGCTGCAATCGATTACACAAAGTATTGCGACGCAACAACTTTCGTTTCAATGGAATATATCTTCCTTTTTCCTTTCAATTTGTTGACATCTTTCGAATCGCTGCCCTAGAGTCGGCCCAACCGCTTTCGAAACGCCCGGTGAACGGGTTGGGAGTCCGTGTGGAAATCTGCGTTCGTCGCTCGCCGCTGATGCTGGCTCTGTTGCCGGCATTGATGTTGGCGTCCATGCCGGCCCAGGCCGAGCCGGTCGGCAACCTGCGTTCGGTTGCCGCCAGCGCCAGCCGCGACGGCGTGCAGGGCTGGGACCTGCAGACCGACAAGGGCGCGCGCATCCGCATCGAACTGCCGGCCACCGACATCGTCCGCGTGCAGGCCGGCCGCAACGGCACGCTGACCGGTGCCGGCGACAAGGCCGCACCGATCGTGCTGCCGCAGCCCAAGGCGAACGTGAAGGCGCAGCTGGAAGAAGACGCTCAGGAAATCCGCGTGCGCACCGAGTCATTGGTGTTGCATGTACAGCGGCAGCCGCTGCGCATGCGCCTGGAACGGCTGGACAACGGCCAACCCACCGCGCTGTGGCAGGAACTGCAGCCGCTGGACCTGGATGCCACGCAGAGCGTGCAGGTGCTGTCCTCGCAGGCCGATGAGGGCTACTTCGGTGGCGGCCAGCAGAACGGCCGCTACCAGTTCAAGGGTCGCGAGCTGGAGGTGTCCTATTCCGGCGGCTGGGAAGAGGGCGACCGCCCCAGCCCTGCACCGATGCTGCTGAGCAGTCGTGGCTGGGGCATGCTGCGCAACACCTGGAGCGATGGCAGCTACGATCTGCGCGAGGCCGACCAGTCCACGCTGCTGCATCGCGAAGACCGCTTCGATGCCTATTACTTCGTCGGCGCCGACCTGCCGAAACTGATCGAGCGCTACACCCAGCTGACTGGCCGCCCGAACATGGTCGCGCGCTGGGCGCTGTCCTACGGCGACGCCGATTGCTACAACGATGGCGACAACAGCAAGAAGCCCGGCACCGTGCCCGAAGGCTGGAGTGACGGCCCGACCGGCACCACGCCGGATGTGATCGACTCGGTGGCCAAGCAGTACCGTGCCCACGACATGCCCGGTGGCTGGATCCTGCCCAACGATGGCTACGGCTGCGGCTACAAGCAGTTGCCGGAAACGGTGAAGGGGCTCGCCGGCTACGGTTTCCGCACCGGCCTGTGGACCGAGAACGGCGTCGACAAGATCGCCTGGGAAGTGGGCAAGGCCGGCAGCCGCGTGCAGAAGCTGGACGTCGCCTGGACCGGCAAGGGCTACCAGTTCGCGATGGACGCCAACCGTCAGGCGTTCAACGGCATCCTCGACAATTCCGATTCGCGCCCGTTCCTGTGGACGGTGATGGGCTGGGCCGGCATCCAGCGCTATGCCGTGGCCTGGACCGGCGACCAGAGCAGCAGCTGGGACTACATCCGCTGGCATGTGCCGACCCTGGTCGGTTCCGGCCTGTCCGGCATGGCATATGCCAGCGGCGACGTCGATGCGATCTTCGGCGGCAGCGCCGAGACCTTCACCCGCGACCTGCAGTGGAAGGCGTTCACGCCGGTACTGATGGGCATGAGCGGCTGGTCGTCGAACGCACGCAAGCATCCGTGGTGGTACGACGAGCCCTACCGCAGCATCAACCGCGATTACCTGAAGTTGAAGATGCGCCTGACCCCGTACATGTACGGTCTGGTGCACGAGGCCGCGCAGACTGGTGCACCGCCGGTGCGCGGCCTGATGTGGGACAACCCGCGCGACCCGCATGCGCAGGATGAAACCTACAAGTACCAGTTCCTGCTTGGCCGCGACCTGCTGGTGGCGCCGGTGTACCGCAGCCAGGCCGCCAGCCGTGGCTGGCGCCGCGACATCCACCTGCCGGCCGGCGGCTGGATCGACTACTGGGATGGCCGCCGCGTGCAGGCCGGCGCCGACGGCCGCCAGCTCGACCGCCAGGTGGACCTGGCCACGCTGCCGGTGTTCGTGCGTGCCGGTGCGATCCTGCCGATGTACCCCTCGATGCTGTTCGACGGCGAAAAGCCGCTCGATGAAGTGACCTTCGACCTGTACCCGCAGGGCGAGTCGCAGTACACGCTGTACGAAGACGATGGCAACACGCGCCGCTACCAGCAGGGCGAGTCGAGCACGCAGCAGATCCGCGTGCAGGCCCCGGCGCAGGGCAGTGGCCCGGTGCAGGTGCAGATCGATGCGGTGCAGGGCCAGTACAACGGCCAGCTGCCGCAGCGCCGCTACGGCCTGCGCGTGCTCAGCCGCCAGGCGCCGCGTGCGGTGCAGGCCGCTGGCCGCGCGCTGCCGGCGCTGGCTGATGCCGCTGCGTTCAACGCTGCTGCTGAAGGCTGGTACTTCGATGCCGCCGAACGACGCGGCACGCTGCATGTGCGCACCGCCAGCCAGGACATCCGCCAGCCGCTGCAGCTGCAGCTGGACTTCGCGGTGGCCGCTGCGGCCGCCGACGATGCCTATCCGGCTGCGCCGGTACTCGGCCGCGAACTGCCGGCCGACAGCCTGCTGGTGGTCAATCGCCCGGCCGAAGAGCCCGGCCATGCGCTGGAAAATGCCTTCGATGATGACCCGGCCACCTGGTTCCGCAGTGTGCGCAACCAAGCCGTGCGCACCGGTGCGCATGAGTGGGTGATCGGGTTCGGCGAGCGCAGGATGATCGATGGCATCGACATCGCGCCGCGCAACGACAAGAACTGGAAGCACGGCCAGGTACGCGACTACGAGGTCTACCTGGGCGACAGCAACGGCGAGTGGGGCGAGCCGATCGCGCGTGGCCGCCTGCAGTTGAAGGAAGGCGTGCAGCGCATCGCGTTCCCGGCCCATGCCGGCCGCCTGCTGCGCTTCCGCGTGTTGAGCGTGCAGAACCCGGAAGGCGACGGTGCCAGCAGCACCGATCCGATGGTCACCGCCGCTCAGGGCAGTGCCCGCGCCTTCGATGCGCTGCAGCCGCGCGACGTCGGCCCGATCGCACTGTCCACCTTCCACATCCTCGAACACCAGGAACCGGAGCGACCGGCCCGGCAGCGCTATCTCTCCGAGCTGCCGGTGCCGGCCGCGCTGGCCAGCCAGGTGCGCGCCGACCAGTCGTTCCGTGGCGGTGCCGGCATGCGCATGAACGGCCTGCAGTTCCGCCGTGGCCTGGGCGTCGGCGCCAACAGCCGCATCGACCTGCGACTGCAGGGCGGCTGGCACCTGCTGCGTGCCGACCTCGGCATCGACGACGCCTGCCGCAGCGCCGGTGGCCTGCAGTTCCAGGTCTGGGGTGACAACCGCCTGCTGTACGACAGCGGCCTGGTAAAGGCACCCGGCGTGGTCAAGCCGGAGCTGGACATCCGTGGCCTTTCCACCCTGAGCCTGCGCACGCTGGGTGCGCAGGGCAGCCAACCCGCCCAGGTCTGTGCCAACTGGGCCAACGCCGTACTGATCGGCCAGGAGGGCGACTCCGCCAGCATCGTCGCCCCATGACCCCCTCGTAACACCGCTCCTCCCCCCGCCCATTCCGACTACGGCCCTCGTGGCCGTGGCCCGGGAGCGTTTTGCCCGCCGAACGCCCACGCGCTCACTTATTGCGCTGCACCCCTGCCAGGAGAGAACCCCGATGTTGCCCGCCCGCCACCACCGCCCCCCCTGTCGTTCGATCGCTCCGCTGTCGCTGGCCATCGCCGGCGTGCTGCTGTCGGTCGCCGTTCCTGCCTTCGCCCAGGAGAGCAAGGACAAGGCCACCGACCTGGCCCGCATCGAGGTCACCGGCTCCAACATCCGCCGCACCGACGTTGAAACCGCCTCGCCGGTGCAGGTGATCAGCAAGCAGGACATCCAGAACATGGGTGCGCGCACGCTGCTGCAGGTGCTCGACAACCTGCCGGCCGCCCGCCCGGCGCAGCAGGACGCGCGTTCGCTGTTCACCGGTTCCGACGGTGCTTCGCAGGCCAACCTGCGTGGCCTCGGTGCCCAGGGAACGCTGGTGCTGCTGAATGGTCGTCGCCTGTCGTACTACGGTGCACCGGCCGGCTTCCAGACCCAGTTCGTCAACATCGACGCGATCCCGGCTGCGGCCATCGAACGCATGGAAGTGCTGACCGACGGCGCTTCGGCGGTGTACGGCACCGACGCGGTGGCCGGCGTGATCAACGTGATCACCAAGCGCAACTTCCAGGGCGCCGAGGTCAGCTTCACCAACGACACCTCCTCGCGCATCGACTCCTACGGCGAGCGCCAGGCCAGCATCACCGCCGGCTTCGGTGACCTGGCCGAGAACCGCTTCAACATCTACGGTGCGGTCAACATGTACCGTCGCGACGCGATTCCGCTGAGCGATTTCTACGACAAGCGTCCGGACCAGTACTACGTCAACAACCCGAACTACCTCAACAACCTGCGCCTGGGCGTGGGCAGCAAGCCGGGCGAGTTCAACCCGGGCACCTACTTCGCCTTCGATCCGGTCACCGGCCGCCGCGTGCAGGAAGCTGCGCCGGGCTGCAGGAACGTGCTGACCAGTGAAGCGGCCGGCCCGCGTTGCGTCTGGGAAACCTGGATGAACAACGAGATCGATGCCGGCGCCAAGTCCGAGCGCAATACCGCCTACCTCAACGGCACTTTCCTGGTGGGTGACAGCACCGAGATCTTCGCCGAGGCGACCTACACCGACATCGACCTGCGCGCCAACGGTGGCACGCCGCGCACCTACGGCACCACCACCGGCAACCCGACCAGCTGGTTCTCGCGCAATACCGGCAACACCGTCAACCAGTTCCTGTACCCGTTCCTGGGCCCCAACAACGAATACAACCACGCCAGCCCGCAGCTGAAGGCACTGATGGGTGGGGTGGTCGGCCTGAACTACCTGCTGCAGGATGCCGGCCCGAACTACTTCGGCCAGCGCAACACCGACAAGAGCTACCGCGTGCTGGCCGGTGCGCGTGGCAACCGCGGTGACTGGAACTGGGAGACCGCCTTCGCCAGCGCCGGTACCCACTCCACCACCTACCAGACGATCAACGTCAACACCAAGGGCTTCGAGAAGGCGTTCGGGCCGTACACGATCGATCCGGGTACCGGTCGGGTGATCATTTCCGACCACCCGGCGTACAAGTTCGGCGAGATCAGCGAAGCCAACGCCGCATTGATCCGTGAAGCGTTCCCGACCTTCGACATCCAGTCGTGGACCCGCCTGCATACCCTGGACGGCAAGATCGAAGGACCGCTGTTCCAGCTGCCGGCCGGTGAGATGCGCGCCGCGTTCGGCTTCAACGCCAGCCGCGAGACCTTCTACACCCCGGGTAATGCGGATGCGGCCAACGGCCTGATCACCCAGCAGGGTGGCTCGTGGTTCGATGGCAAGCGCAACACTTACGCGCTGTTCGCCGAGACCGTGGCGCCGATCACCGACAAGCTGGAAGTGGATGCGGCGGTGCGCGTGGACAAGTACCCGAACTTCAGTGCCAACGTGGCGCCGAAGATCGGCTTCAAGTACCAGGCCTTCGACCAGCTGATGCTGCGCGGCACCTATTCCACCGGCTTCCGCGCACCGAGCCTGGCCGAGTCCGGCAATGGCGGCGTGTTCGCACAGCTCGGTGGCTTCCGTGATGAACTGCGCTGCGGCGAGACCAACGCCATCGCCAACCTGCTGCTGAAGTCGCAGCGGCCGGGTGACGTCGACCTCGGCAAGAACCTGCTGAACGTCGACTGCAGCCGCACCGTGGCGCGCATGACCCAGCCGAACAAGGACCTGAAGCCGGAAAAGGCCAAGATCGCCACCCTCGGCTTCGTATACGAGCCAGCAACCTGGCTGTCGGTGTCGGCCGACTACTGGTTCATCTACCGTGACAATGAAATCGTCGCGCCGGACTACCGCCGCATGGAAGACATCATCTCGATGTCGCGCTCGCCGATCACCGACAGCGACCGTGCCAATCTTGCCCAGTTGGCGGCGATGTGCGCCGACCCGGCCAGCGGCGTGAGCTGCCCGGCCACCCTGCCGGGCTACTCCGCCGGCAACGTGGCCAGCGTGGTCGGCCAGTACAAGAACCGCGGCAAGACGCTGATCGACGGATTCGACATCGACGCGCGCAGCCGCTTCTCGCTGGGCGACTGGGGCAACCTGAACATCGGCCTGGCCGCCACCATCGCCAACCGCAACCGCTTCTACATGGACGCGGAGAACGGCTGGTACTACGGCGACGTGGTGGGCTACTACAACAACCCGCGCCTGCGTGCCACGCTCAATGCAGACTGGACCTACAAGCAGGTGACCACCAGCATGTTCGTCAACTACGTGGGCGGCACCAAGTGGGCCACCGACCAGATCGACGAAGAGAGCAACAACAAGGAAACCTGCACCGGCGGCTACCTGGCCCTGCAGAAGAGCAAGTGCGATGGTGCACCGTCGTGGTGGACCGCCAACATGAGCGTCACCTGGCGCCCGGATGACGCGTGGAACCTGAGCTTCACCGTCAAGAACCTGTTCAACCGCCTGCCGTTCTACGATCCGAACAGCTTCCTGGGTGACTCCAGTGACTACGCCACCATCTTCGGTCGTGGTTACAGTGTGACCATCGGCTACCGATTCAAGTAATTCCGTTTGCGTTACCCGGCGGGCCGGCTACGGCCGGCTCGCTGCCAAGAGGAGAGATGTCTGCCATGAAGCGTAGGGAATTCATCGCGGCCAGTGCCGCTGTCGCCGCCAGCAGCCTGCTGCCGCAGACCCCGGCATGGGCACGCGGGCGCAAGGTGCGCCTGGCCATGATCGGCACCGGGATGCGTGGGCTGGTGCTGCTGAAGGAGCTGGTGCGCCGCGACGATGTCGAGGTGGTCGCGTTGTGCGACATCGAGCCGATCATGCTCGGCCGCGCCATGGACATGGTGGCCAAGGCCGGCAAGCCGGCCCCGAAGACCTACGGCCAGGATCGCGACACCAATGCCTGGAAGCGCCTGTTGGATCAGAAGGGCATCGATGGCGTGATCATCGCCACGCCGTGGGAGTACCACGCGCCGATGGCGATTGCCGCGATGCAGGCCGGCGTGGCCGTGGGCTGCGAAGTAGTGGCCGGCATCACCCTGCAGGACCACTGGGACGTGTTGAAGACCCAGCTGAGCACCGGTACCCCGTACATGCTGCTGGAGAACGTCTGCTACCGCCGCGACGTGATGGCGGCGTTGCAGATGGTGCGCCAGGGCCTGTTCGGCGAGCTGGTGCATCTGCAGGCCGGCTACCAGCACGACCTGCGCGGCGTGAAGTTCAATTCCGGCGACCCCAACCAGCCCTACGACAGCGGCGTGGAGTTCGGGCCCAAGGGCTGGAGCGAAGCCCGCTGGCGCACCGAGCATTCGGTGGAGCGCAACGGCGAGCTGTACCCCAGCCACGGCATCGGCCCGTGCGCGATGTACACCGGCATCAACCGTGGCAACCGCTTCACCCACATCAATGCCTTCGCGACCAAGGCACGCGGCCTGCACGAATACACCGTGGCCAAGAGTGGCGGCACCACCCACCCCAGCACCAAGGTGAAGTTCAAGCTCGGCGACATCGTGACCACCACGCTGGCCTGCGAGAACGGCGAGACCATCCTGCTGCAGCACGACACCTCGCTGCCGCGCCCGTACTCGATGGGCTTCCGCGTGCAGGGTACCAAGGGTCTGTGGATGGACGTGAACCATTCGATCCACATCGAAGGCCGCAGCCCGCCGCACCAGTGGGAGGAGTTCAAGAAGTACCAGGACGAGTACGAGCACCCGCTGTGGAAGCAGAATGCCGAGACCGCTGCCAGCGCTGGCCACGGTGGCATGGACTGGTTCGTCATCCATGCATTTGTTGAAGCACTGAAGGCCAAGGCACCGATGCCGATCGACATCTACGACGCGGTGACCTGGAGTGCGATCACGCCGTTGAGCGAGCAGTCGATCGCCAATAGTTTCCAGACGTTGGAGTTCCCGGACTTCACTGCAGGTGCGTGGAAGCAGCGCAAGCCGATCTTCGCGTTCGATGGCAGGTACTGATCTGCTCTGTGTAGAGTCGAGCCATGCTCGACTGCTTTGAACACAACGCCGGGCATAGCCCGGCGTTGTTGTCTGTGGCGTCCCCCTACCAAGCCCATGCTAGGCTCGGCTTCGTGCCGGACAGTTGATGTCAAACGACAGAGAGGAGCTGCCTGATGCGCCTGCTGACCTTCACCTGTCCACTTTGCGGCGCCGCGGGGCAGCGGTTTCCACTGCTTTCCGCATCGGGACGGCAGGCGAAGACGGCATGCAGGGGATGTGGCGTGGTGCTGCGCTCGGATCCTCGCTTGGGCCTGTATACGCTCTACCTGTTGTATACGCAGATCATCGTAATGCTGGCTGCATTACCCATGATCTGGGCCTATGCCTCGGGCCGATGGTTCTGGCTGGCTGCGATCTGGGCCGTGGTGTTGATGTTGTCCTGGGTCCCCGGCGCGATCAGGCACGCACGAAGTCCGATCGTGCGCGCCTGGCGCGATCCCGATTACAGCTATGCGCGCAGGCCGGGCGCTACCACTACGCGCGCCGCTGCAAACCCCGGGCAGGGTAGCGATGTGCCAGGTGCCAGCCAATGATCCGGCCGATCATTCTGCTCCTGACCGCAAGCATGGCCGCGTGTGCATCGCACCCGGCCGATGCCGTGCAGTGTCCCGAGGCCACGATCACCTACATCGGCAGTGAAACTGTGGATACCGTGGTCCTTGGCAGGTTCCAGATCGCTACGGAGGGATCGCAGGCACTACGGCTGCCACTGGCCAGCATGGATCGGCAGGCGCATGCACACGCCGTATCGACCGATATCCGCGACGAACACGGTCTGGCCTGGCGTCCCTTCAGTGTTGTTCTGGAAGAGCTCAAGCCGCCGGCTGCGGACCTGGTGGTTGCACGTGGTGAGATTGAAACCTTCCTGTACGACGGCAAGGGCGCCTTCCTGCCCGGTGCCGTGCAGAAAGGGCAGGCGCTTTCCATCGTCGTGCGCGATCTTCAAGGTTGCACACATCGCTCGATGCCGTTCGCTCCTGAGCCACGTTGACGTGGAAGCGCAAGCGAGAGGCCCGGGGTGACGGGAACGAGCAGGGGAAGATGGCGCGCCCGGAGGGATTCGAACCCCCGACCAATGGCTTCGGAAGCCACTACTCTATCCGGCTGAGCTACGGGCGCGTTGTAGAACCGCCGCGCCACCGGCCAGTGCCGGGGCGGGCATCGCAGCGCCATGAGGCGGTGCGGGACCGGCATTCTATCCAGTTTCGCCGAACAAATCTCCCCCCACGGGCAAAGCCCTGCCGGAGGGGCAGGAGTATCCTATCGCCATGGCTGATACCCCCCTCACTTCGCCGCAGTCGCCGGCGACGCCGCGTTGGCGGCATTACTGGAGTCTGATGCGCGCCGATCGCCCGATCGGCACGCTGCTGCTGCTGTGGCCCACCTGGTGGGCGTTGTGGCTGGCCGCAGGCGGCCTGCCGCCGCTGTGGACCCTGTTCGTGTTCACTGCCGGTGTGTGGCTGACCCGCTCGGCCGGTTGCGTCATCAACGACTACGCCGACCGCTGGCTCGACCCGCACGTGGAGCGCACCAAGGCGCGCCCGCTGGCCACCGGTGCGATCAGTGGCCGTGCCGCGCTGGCGCTGTTTGCGGTGCTGATGCTGGTGGCATTTGGCCTGGTGCTGACGATGAACGGGCTGACCATCGGCCTGAGCTTCATCGGCGTGTTCCTGGCCGCCAGCTACCCCTACCTGAAGCGCTACACCCATCTGCCACAGGTCTACCTGGGAATGTCCTTCGGCTGGGGCATCCCGATGGCGTTCGCCGCCGTGCAGGGCGAGGTGCCGATGCTGGGCTGGCTGCTGTATGCCGGCAACATCCTGTGGTCCACCGCCTACGACACCTGGTACGCCATGGTCGATCGCGAGGACGACCTGAAGATGGGCTCGCACTCCACCGCGATCCTGTTCGGTGACCTCGACCTGGTCATCCAGGGCGTGCTCTACGCGCTGTTCCTGGCCACCATGGCGCTGGTTGGCGTGCGTGGCGGGCTGGGTGGGTACTACCTGGCCGGTGTGGCCGTGGCCACGGTGCTGGTGGTGTACGAGTTCTGGATCTGCCGCAATCGCGAACGCGGTCCATGCTTCAAGGCGTTCCTGCACAACAATTGGGTGGGTGCCGCGCTGTTTGCCGGCATCGCCGTGGACCTGGCGCTGCGCTGAGACGCGCAGCCGAGCGTGGGCTCGGCTCTACAGGTGGCCCCCCGAAACCGGATATCCGTAGCGCCCGAGCCCATGCTCGGGCGGCGGCGCACAGCGCCGGGCCTTCCGCCGCCTACGACCAATAGGTGGCTGACAGCCTGCACCCCACCGCCCAGAATCGATCCATCGAACCTGGGAGGGTAGGCGATGGCCTCGAAGGCAGCAGTACAGGATGGCTGGATGGCGCGCGCAGCGCTGCGCTCGGCCGCCTGGGCGGAAAAGTGGTTCCCCGACGCGTATGTGTTCGCGGTGCTGGGCGTGGTCATCGTCGCGCTGGCCGCGATGGGCTTCGGCTCGACCCCGCAGGCCACCGCCAGCGCCTTCGGTGACGGCTTCTGGAGCCTGATCCCCTTCACCATGCAGATGGCCTTCGTGGTCATCGGTGGCTACGCCGTGGCCACCGCGCCGGTGGTCGCACGCTTCATCGACTTCCTTGCCCGTGTGCCGCGCACCGGTCGCGGCGCGGTGGTGTACGTGGGCCTGGTCAGCATGCTCGCCTCGCTGCTCAGCTGGGGTTTCTCGCTGGTGTTCGGCGGCCTGCTGGTCCGCGCGTTGGCCCGCCGTACCGAGCTGCGCATGGACTACCGCGCGGCCGGTGCTTCGGCATATCTTGGCCTGGGCGCGGTGTGGGCCATGGGGCTGAGTTCCTCGGCCGCACAGCTCCAGGCCAACCCGGCCAGCATGCCGCCGGGGCTGGTGGAGATCACCGGCGTGCTGCCGTTCACCGAAACCATCTTCCTGTGGCAGTCGATCGCGCTGACCGCAGTGCTGATCCTGGTCTCGCTGCTGATCGCTTGGCTGACCGCGCCTGCGGCCGGCAGTGCGCGTACCGCCGAGGATTTCCCGGGCGCCGCGCAGGCCGAGCCGGAGCCGCTGCAGCGGCGCACGCGCCCGGGCGAGTGGCTGGAATACAGCCCGCTGCTGACCGTGCTGCTCTCGTTGCTGGCGTTCGGCTGGCTGTTCAACGAGTTCGCCAACAAACCGGTGGTCACCGCCATCGCCAACCTCAACACCTACAACTTCCTGTTCATTTCGCTGGGCCTGCTGCTGCACTGGCGCCCGCGCAGCTTCCTCAACGCGGTGGCCAAGGCGGTGCCGAGCACCACCGGCGTACTGATCCAGTTCCCGCTGTACGGCGGTATCGCGATGATCCTCACCCACGCCGCCGGCGGTGACTGGCAGACCTTGGCGCACCGGCTGTCGAGCCTGTTCGTGCACGTGGCCAGCACCGATTCGTTCGCGCTGGTGATGGGCGTCTATTCGGCGGTGCTGGGCTTCTTCGTGCCGTCTGGTGGCGGCAAGTGGATCATCGAGGCGCCCTACGTGATGCAGGCCGCCAACGAACTGAAGGCGCACCTGGGCTGGGCCGTGCAGGTCTACAACGCGGCCGAAGCGCTGCCGAACCTGATCAACCCGTTCTGGATGCTGCCGCTGCTGGGCGTGCTGGGCCTGAAGGCACGCGACATCGTGGGCTTCACCTTCATCCAGCTGCTGGTGCATATCCCGCTGGTGCTGGGCCTGCTGTGGCTGCTGGGGATGACGCTGGCGTACGTGCCGCCGGTGATGCCATGAATGCAGCGTTGGCTTCCCTGTGTGAGCCGGGAAAGCCAGCCTCGTTCAGCGCGTGTCTCCGGCTGCGAGCGCCATGAATGCGTGCAACGCCGATGACGGCATGAGCACATGCCGAACCCGCATGAATCCTTCAGGCGCTTGTGCCGCAAGAGGTTCCGCGCGTTCATTCACAGGCGTACACACGAATGTAGCCGGCCACCCACGTGTGATTAACCAATCGCTGCAGACGATGGTCCCGTCCACCGCATTCCGCGCGTGGCTTTGGAGATCGGACATGGCACAGCAGAACCAGAACCCGAACCAGAAGCAGCAGGGCCAGCAGAACCAGCAGGATCAGCAGCAGGGGCGCGGCCGCGACCAGCAGCAGCAACAGCAGCAGGAACAGCAGCAGCGCAACCAGCGCAACCAGCAGCAGGGTGGGCAGGACGAGGAAGAGTGACTTCGATGCCCCAGCCTGGGCAACCCGCGAAGCCCCGCCCTGTGCGGGGCTTCGCTTATTCCAGCACGCCGATGCGCTGCAGCACCGGCGCCGCCGACATGTCATTGGGATTGGTGCCGGGTTGGTCCTGCGGCACGTCCATGCCCATGCCGCGGTACAGATCCACCCAGTGCCGGGCGATCTGCCCGGTCTGCGGGTTGCGGAAGTTCATCGGCTGCAACGCGAACACATGGTGCGCACGGAATGCGCGCTCGATGAAGTCCGAGCAGTAGTAGCTGTCCTCGTTCAACACGTATGACGTGTTGTACGGTTTGCCCAGCATCGTGCGTGCGGTCGCGATCGCATCCTTGATGGCGGCCTGCTGCGGTGCCTGCAGGCGATAGACCACGATCTGCCGCTGCCTGGCGCGGGCGTCCTGGCGGAACTCGACCAGGGATTGCCGGCGCGATCCCTTCTCGTCGGCGTGCAGTACCTCCCACCCCTGCGACGCCAAGGCGACAAGGGCCACGTGGTCGAAGCTGGGGCCGTGCTGCTTGCCGGTGGCATCGTCGATGGCCGCGCTGAGGCCGCTGCGGCCGGCGGTGACGAACAGCAGGTCGCCTTCCCGGACCTCCAGTGCGGCCACAACACCAGGCCACAGCGTTGGCGCCAGCAGGGAGAGGGCAAGCAGGAATGCGCGCATGGGGGCCAGGGTCGAAGCGTGTGCGGCGTAGTCTAACGGCTGCTGCGATGACGTTGATTTCAGCCCAAGTGTGATATGAGTCTCAATTCAGCATGTCGGGATATTCCTGACAGCGGATGTTGAAACTGAATCGACAGAGGCATGGCTATCCTTGCCTCCCTACCGCGCCGGAACCGCGCGCGACCGCCCGGAATCAGGAGGATCCCTTGAACCAGCTCCGCCCCGTTGCCCTGCTTGCGCTTGCCCTGGGGCTTGCGCTGTCGGGCTGCAAGCCTGCGCCCCAGGCTGCCATCACTGACGCCGCCGCACCGGCTCCGAGCAGCACGGCCGCCGCCACGACGCCGGCCACGCCGGTTGCCGCGGCCCCGGCAGACGCGTCTGCCAGCTGCCCCCATCCGGTCTTCGACGACTTCCTCAAGCATTTCGGCAACGAGATCGCGCTGCAGGAAACGTCCACTGCCGATCCGCTGCTGGACAGCCACATCGATGGCGACGCCGAGCCGGAGCCACGCAAGGTGGAGGAGAAGGTGCCGCTTGCCAAGGTCGAATGGCCGGTGATGCCGGACCCGGCCACGCTGCAACGCCAGGGCCGCGAGATGCAGGTCACCCGCCTGCCCGACGGCCAGGTACAGGTGCAGATGCGCACCCCCGATACCAGCGACCAGCAGATCTACACCTTTGCCCAGAAGCCGTGCTGGCAACTGGTCAAGCGTGAGGACGAATCGATCTGACCCCTGAGCGACCGCCTGCGGGCGGTCGTGTGATTCACCCAAGGAGCACCGCATGCGTCTGTCTCCCGTTGCCCCCGTGCTGGCCCTGATGCTTGCTGCCTGCAGCGGCCCTGAGGCGGCTGCACCGGCGGCGGCCCCCGCTTCTACTGACCCGGCAGCGTCGCCGGCCGCACCAGCGGCTGCCGTTGCGGACCTTCCCACCTCTCTTACGCGCGACGAGACCGGCATGCATATCGATTGCCAAGGCACCCGCCTGCACCTGGCGGCCCAGCCCACCCAAGACACGGACGCTTCCCGGCTGACCACGCTGGAAATCGAAAAGGACGGCGCACGCCAGGCCATTGCTGCGCCCAAGGAGATGGACGGCTATACCGCCGTTGGCCTGGCCTGCGTGCAGGACCGCAGCGGTACGCCGTACTTCGTCGTGCAGTACGGTGAACTGCCGTTCGGCTGCAGCTTCTGCGAGTGGTACTACCTGTACGACGCCAGTGGCCGCCAGTTGACCCACAGCACACCCCCGCTGCGCGGCGCGGAAGGCGAGGAGCAGGAGCCCAACAACGACGAGTACGAGACGTTGATCGACTCGCTCGGCATCAAGCACCCGGAGGTGAACTACATCGAAGACTGAGCGCAGCGGCAGGACGTCGCACGCGCGCTGTGAACGCAGCACCGCAGTACCGCAGTACCAGAAGTACCAGGAGCAGTACCCCTTAAGGAAATCCCCTTTTTCATAGAATGGATAGCACAGACATGGCAGACATCTACCAGGACATGGTCCAGCCCCGCGGGGCGGCCTACAGCAGTGACCGCATCAAACCGTGGAGCCACTACCGGGAGCCGATCGACCAGAGCGACGGCCGCCTGCATGGCAATTCCCGCCGGTGGGGCGATGCGACCCCGGAAGTACAGTCACGGGTGATCGACACGATCATCGAGTCGGCGCGCGAGAAGGGCCTGACCCCGCGCGAAACCGCGCACGTGCTGGCCATCGCCCGCGTTGAATCGGGCTTCAACCCCGATGCCGCCGCTGGCACCACCTCGGCCTCGGGCCTGGGCCAGTTCATCGACAAGACCGGCAACCACTACCACCTCAACAGCCGCAACCGCTTCGACGTCGGCGCACAGTCCGACGCACTGGTTGACCATTACATCGATAACCGCACGCTGGCGCACAAGCGCGGCCAGGGTGAGGAGTACATCTACAAGTACCACCACGACGGCCCGACCCGCGATTACGGCGGCCTCACCCTGTCTGAAAAGAAGGTGATGCCGTACGTGGACAAGTACGAGCGGTTCGTGGAGCAGCGCCTGGGCCTGACCCACGGCCAGTCCCATGGCAGCCACGCGGCCCCCGCCGCAGCTGCGGCCACCCACGCGCAGACCAAGCCGGCAGCGGCGCATGCCGAAGGCCAGACCCGCACCTTCGAGCAGACGATGCAGGTGATGCTGCCCCCGCAGAACGGGGTCAAGCCGCACGTTACCGGTGAGTTCGGCGAACACCGCGCGCACAAGCCGCACGGTGGCACCGACTTCAACTATGTCGGCGGCCAGCACGGCCGTAATCTGCAGCACCCGACCGTCCACGCGCCGATCTCCGGAACGGTGACGTTCGTCGGTGGCGACTACGGCACGGTGAAGATCAGGGATGCACAGGGCAACTCGCACGAGATCCTGCACCTGCACTCGACCCAGGTGAAGGAAGGCCAGCCGATCAAGGCGGGCGAGCCGATCGGCACCATGGGCGGGCGTGGCCCGGGCGGTGCGGGGCAGTATGCCCAGCACGTGCATTACCAGTTGAAGGATCCGCACGGCAAGCTGCTCAGCCCGCAGGACTTCTGGGACCACGGCAAGCTGAAGGAAACCGGCAAGGGTGGCCATTCGCATGACGCCGACCACAACGGTGTGCTGCGCCAGGGGGCCAAGGGCGAGGAAGTGACTGCGCTGCAGAAGGAACTCAACCGCCTGGGCGTGCGCGACGGCCAAGGCAATCCGCTGAGCGAGGATGGCAAGTTCGGTGCCAATACCAGGGACGCACTGATCGCCTACCAGAAGCAGCACGGGCTCACCGCCGATGGCGTGGCGGGTCCGGCGACGCTGGGCAAGCTGGCCGAAGGCCGCAGCCATGCCGAGGCGGCGCCGAAGGGGCCGCAACTGGGCGACAAGGCGCATCCGGATACGCCGCTGCACAATGCGATCCGTGGCCACATGCCGGGCATGATCTGCAACGAGATGAGCGCGCATGTGACCGCCCAGGCCAAGGCCGCCGGCATCGATTCACCGGAGAAGCTGCAGGGCGTCACCGTGCAGGATGGCAAGGCCTTCGTCATCGGCACCGTTCCCGGCTTCCGTACTGCGGTGGACATGACCCAGACGGCACCGAGCCTGCAGGAGACCAGCGCTGCAATGCTGGCCAAGCATGAGCCTTCGCAGCAACACGTGCAGGACGAGCAGCAGCGCGTGGCCATGGGCCGTTGACCGCTGCGTGTGAAGAGGTGTGTGGTAAAGGAGGCCGGCCGGGGTAATCCGGCCGGCTTTTCCGTTCATGGGGCAAGGACATACACGGATGCCGTTTCGCATGATGCACAGCACGCCGCCATTGCAAGGCACGGCGTCCACATGAGCCGGGTGCTGCGGTGGCGCAACGCATGGCAGCGGGTAGGGCTGGCACTGCTGCTCTGCCTGTTGCCGCTGCCAGTGCTGGCGGCGGCCGCGATCCCGGCACTGGATGATCCGGTGGTGGACACCGCCAACGCGCTGTCCGCCAGCACCCGCGCCACGCTGCGCGAGCAGGCATTGCAGCTGCAGGCACGCAAAGGCGCGCAACTGCAGGTGCTGGTGGTGCCCAGTGTTGGCGATGACGGCATCGAAGCCTATGCACAGCGCGTCTTCGAACAGTGGCAGCTGGGCCGCGCCGGTGTCGATGACGGGGTGTTGCTGCTGGTGGCAGTGCAGGACAGGCGCGTACGCATCCAGACCGGCTATGGCCTGGAAGGCACCGTTCCCGATGCCTATGCCGCGCGCATCATCGACAAGGCGATCGTGCCGCGCCTGCGTGAGGGAGACCTGGACCAGGGCCTGCTGGACGGCAGCAAGGTGCTGGTGGCGTTGATCGATGGCGAGCCGCTGCCGCCCCAGGAAGATTCATCCGCACGCAACCTGTTGCCAGCGGATTGGCGCACAGGGGATTCGGTCGTTGCCCTGACGTTGCTGGTGGGGTTCCTGGCCGGTCTGTGGCGATCACCGCCGCGCCTGCTGGCCACCAGGACCGAGGCCGAGTTCAGCTTTAAACGCCGTGAGCGGCGGCGCAAGGCATCGGCAGCCAATGCGGCAATGCCCAGGCCGAATTGGCCGACATTGCCTGCCTGGGGTAGACCGCTGCTGGTAACGGCAGTGATGGCCGCTGGGTTGGTTTCGGCGACGCTGCTGCTGCCGCGGCATGTGCTGCCTGCGCTGTTCTTCGTGCTGTTACCTGCTGTACCGGTGGCGGCGCTGCTGGGATGGTGCTGGCGTCGCAGCCGTGGTGTGCGCATCGTGCTGTGCGGCATGTTGGCCGTCAGTATCGGTTTCTTCGCGGTGATGCTGGTCCGTGGCCAGTTGCCGCCCAGCCTTGCCCTGCACACGTTGCTGAACCTGGCGGTCGCCCTTGCCGCCATGCTGGTGTTCTTCCTGGTGCGGGCCGGCCGCGCGCGCTGGCGCAAGAACCGCAACAGCTTCGCCGTGCGGCTGGTGGTACTGGTGCTGTTGACCGGCGCCTATGCGCTGGGCGCGCTGCTGGCCATCGACCGGGCCAGCGACGAGAACGCACGCGTGTTGGCGATGATCGTGTCCAGCGTAGGCACGCTGTTCCTGTACTTCATCTGGCTGTTCACCCTGCTGCCCGGCGAAAAAGCACGCAGCGGACGAAGGTCGTCCCAAGGTTACCGTTCCTCGTCCAGCACCTCGTCGTCGAGTTCGTCCTCGAGCAGTTCCGGCGGCTGGTCCGGTGGTGGTGGTCGCAGCGGCGGCGGCGGCGCTTCGGGCAGCTGGTAGCTCAGGCCGCCCACACCCGCCAGCCCAGCGCGGCATCGCGCAGTTCGCCGCTACCGTTCACATCACCCACCTGCAGCTGCACGCCCTGGGCACCGGGCAGGTCTTTCTGCTCGGGGAACCAGCGCCGGTCCGCAGCAACCACGATCAGCAGGCCTTCGTCGTCGCCCATCGGCGCGAACTGCGGCGACGGCGGGCTGATCGGCTGCAGGCCGAAGCGCTGGCTGGACTGTTCGCGCACCGCATCGACATCGTGGCTGGGTAGGCCAACCTCGCTCAGGCAGGTCAGCTCACTGCCATGGAAGGCGCCTGCGCGCGTGCTGACTGGCAGACGGCGCCGGCCGATCAACTCGAGGATCAGGCCATCAGGACCGGTGAAGTACACCGACTGCGACTGCCAGCTGCTCTCCAGCGCAAAGTAATCCAGGCCCTCAGGATTACGTTGCAGCGGGGCCCGTTCGCGCAACCAGGCCATCGCCTCGCCGAAGCGGTTGTCCGGTACGTTGAAGGCCAGGTGCACGCCACCGACGGGGTAATCACCCGCCGGCTGCAGTTCGATGGTGCTCCAGCCGGTGTGCACATGGTTGCCGACCACGCGCTGCTGCAGCACATCATGGAAATACGCGGCCACGGAAGCGACGTCGGATACCGGCAGGGTGAGGTGCAGCAGGCGCATGATCGATTCTCCGTGGACGCGCCCACTGTAGCGCCGGGCCACGCCCGGCGGCCACTAGCGCAGTGAATGGTCGAAGAACCGCACTGCTGCGTCCACTGTCTGCGCGTGGGTCTTTGCCTTTGGCACTGACGTGCTGCAGAGGTCCTGCAGCCGCTGCTGCCCGGTCGGGGTGCATGCGGCGAGGAAATCGTAATGGCCGACACCTGGCAGCAGCTGCAGTGCAGCGCCCGCAATCACTGCACGCGCGGCCGCGCCATTGGTCTGTGGCGGCGCAACCGTGTCAGCCTCGCCAAGCACAATCGACACGGGCAGCCGCAACGAGGACAGCTGCTCGGGCGCGAAGGCCTGGATGATCGCCGGTGCCAGCAGGAACACCGCGCGCACGCCGGGAATGGCGCGTGCGTCGTTGGCGTGGGACATCCACGGCGACAGCTCGGCCGACGCCGCAGCGGCAACACGCGCCTCCATCGTGTGCGTTGCCGCTTCCTGTTGAGGCCGGCAGACGCCGTCATCCGGATGCGCCGTGCAGAACGCCAGCAGTCGCTGCAGGTCCGGTTGCGCCCCAGCCGCCAACAGCGCGGTGTAGCCACCGGCCGAGAAACCGGCAACACCCAGGCGTTCAGGATCGACGTGCGGGCCCAGCACTGGATCGGCCTGCACGGCCGCCAGTGCCGCGCGCAGATCATCCGCGCGCAGCCAGGTCAACATGCTGCCATGGAGGGTCATCTGGTCGGCACCATTGTTGCCGGGATGATCGACTGCGATCACCAGATAACCTTTCCGTGCCAGCGCGGTGCCCAGCCAGCCCATCATGCGCGCGCTGCCGCCGTTGCCATGCGACAGCAGCAGTGTCGGCAGGCGAGCGCCTGCGGGCGGCGCATCCATCGCCGAGCGACCAACATCGAACAGGGGCGTGCCAGGCGGCCCGATGGTCACCTCGACTTCGCTGCTATCGGCCGGTGCCGGATACCACACCGTGTAGCGCAGGGTGCTGCGGTGCTGCGCATCGCGCACGGCGGCACTGGCCACCGTCGTGGTGCCATGGCGCTCGCCGGCTTTCCAGGTGTCGCCTGCGTGGGCGGAGAGCGCCGCTGCCATCAGCAGCAGCCCGACAATTGTGATGTTCACGCGCATCTTCAGCTCCATGTCAGCAGGGACCTTCGTCTACCGGCAGCCAGATCTCCACGCCGCCGTTGCCAGTGTGCTCGTTGAACCGGGCGTCGTAGCGCTCCAGGTCCGGCGCGTCGGCCAGGCTGAGGCCGGCGCTGGGCAGGTAGTGATCCAGCAACCAGAACCAGGTCGAGCGGATGGCCGAGATGTGCCCGCCGTGCCAGGCCACCAAGTAGCGTCGTGCGGGCACATCCACGCGCTGCCAGTGCGCGGGTACAGGGCCAAGTGAACCAATCGGCAGCGCGGCGATATAGTCGAAGCCGCCGCCGTCGTCGTTGTTGCAGCACACCCCAAAACTGACCGGGGCCGGCGCCGGCCATTCCCGGTTGAGCTGGGCCCACTGCCCGGGAATGGCACCGCCGCTGTTGCGGGTATGGCGCATGCCGATGCCGGCCAGCTGGAAGGCCGGGGTGTCGAGCAGCTGTGGCGCCTCAGCGCAGGCAACCGGCGCCTCGTCCACGCGGATCGCCTGCACCAGCGCCAGCCCATCGGTGCCCTGTTCGCGTACCCGTTCCGGTGTCTGCCCGAACTGTTCGCTGAAGGCACGGGTAAACGCGGCATGGGTGGTGTAGCCCGCGCCAATCGCCACCTGCAGGATGTCGCATGCGCCGTTGGCCAGCCGCTGCGCGGCCGTTGTCAAGCGGCGCCCACGCAGGTAACGGACCACCGACGTGCCGGTGCGGGCCTGGAACAGGCGCGACAGATGGAATGGCGACAGTCCCACCGCAGCGGCGATATCGGCCAAGGCCAGCGGCTGCTCCGCATGGGTTTCGATGTACCACACCGCCTTGCCTGCCGCACTCATCCTGTCGTTCCATGAATCCGATGCTGGACACAGTAGCGGATCGGCAGGCGTGGCGTTTAGCAGTTCTTGCGCCTGCGCGCACTCAAGCTGTCGCACTGACGTCATGCCTCCTTCACAGATCGCGCCGAGACTGCGCGCCTTGTCCAGGCCTGGGATATCCCTGCAGGTGCTGGCCCTGTCGCGTCCTCCCGGAGTCCTGCCGTGCATCGTTCGAAGCTTTCGCGTTCCATCCTCCTCGCCCTTTCCATGGCCAGCGCAGGAGGCGCGATCGCAGCGGAGGCCGATGCGGTCGATGCCGCAGGCGGCAGCCGCGTCGCGCCCACCCAGCTTGATGCAATGCTGGTCACCGGCACCCGTGCGTCCAACCGCACCCAGTTCGAAACGCTGGCGCCGGTGGACGTGTTCAGCAAGGAAGACATCAGCTCCGTTGAATCCACCGATCTGAAGGACGTGCTTGCCCAGCTGGTGCCATCATTCGTGGTGCAGCGCCTGCCGATGGCGGACGGCCAGGTGTTCGTGCGTCCGGCTACGCTGCGTGGCCTGTCGCCGGACCAGACCCTGGTGCTGGTCAACGGGCGTCGCTTCCACCGCAGCGCGCTGCTCGGCAACCGTGGTGCACAGGCGGCCGACCTTGCACAGATTCCGACCAGCGCGATCAAGCGCATCGAAGTGCTGCGCGACGGCGCATCGGCGCAGTACGGCTCGGACGCCATCGCCGGTGTCATCAACATCATTCTTGAGGACGGCCCCGGCACCGGGATCACCGCCGGCTATTCGCAGTACGCGCAGGGCGACGGTGCCTCGCGCGACTTCAGTGCGCGCACCGGCTGGTCGCTGGGCGACTATGGCAGCCTGGTGCTGTTCGCCGAGTCGTCCAATTCAGACGCCACCTCGCGTACCCGCCAGCGCCCGGATGCGATCGCCTTCCAGGCTGTACATCCGGAGCTGGAGGTGCCCAACCCGGTGCAGCGCTGGGGCCAGCCGGAACTGGAAAGCCGCCGCGTCGGCTTCAACGTGAAGGCCAATGCCAGCGAGACGCTGGAGCTCTATGCCTTCGGCCTGTACAGCCACAGCGACGGTGTCAGCGATTTCAATTGGCGCAACCCGGATACCACCACTGGCGCGTATCGCACCACCGCCATCTTCCCGGGCTGGAACCTGCGCTCGCTGTATCCGGTCGGCTTCAGCCCGCAGTACGGCAACGTCCAGAATGACCTGCAGCTGGTCGGCGGCCTGCGCGGCGAGATCACACCCAAGCTGCGCTGGGACGTGAGCGCCTCGTATGGCCGCAACGCCATCGACTACAGCCTGAAGAATTCGATCAATGCCTCGCTGGGTCCCGCCAGCCCGACCGCGTTCGATCTCGGCCGCCTGACCCAGACCGAGAAGAACGCCAACGCCGACTTCAACTATGAGTGGGACGTGGCCGCGCTGACCAGGCCGATCAACGTCGCCTTCGGTGGCGAGTTCCGCCAGGAGACCTACCAGGTGCGCGCCGGTGACCCGGCGTCGTACGCGGTGGGTCCGGGCGCGGCTGCAGGCCTGGAGGCCAATTCCAATGGTGCGCCCGGTTTCTCGGCCAGCCAGGCCGGGCAGTGGAGCCAGCGCAGCAAGGCCGCCTATGTGGATATGGAAGTGCCGCTGGGCGAGCGCTGGAGCATCGGTGCGGCCAGCCGCTACGAGGACTTCTCCAGCTTCGGCAGCACGCTGGACGGCAAGCTGTCGGCGCGCTTCGCGATCACGCCGGATGTAGCCCTGCGCGGTACCGTGTCCACCGGCTTCCGTGCGCCGACGCCGGCGCAGCTCAACACCACCAGTACCACCCAGGGGTTGGACACGCGCACGCTGCAGATCTTCACCAGTGGCCGCCTGTCGCCGAACGATCCGCTGGCGCAGCTGCTTGGGGCCAAGCCGTTGAAGCCCGAAGAATCGGGCACCGCCTCGCTGGGCCTGACCTGGCGCACCGACCTGGGCCTGTCCGGTTCGGTGGATGTCTACCAGATCAAGCTCAGCGACCGCTTCAGCCAGTCGGCCAGTTTCGCCATTCCGGCCGGTACGCCCAATCCGCTGGGCTATACCTCGGTGAACTATTTCACCAACGACTTCGATACCACCACCACCGGCGTGGACGTGGTCGGCAACTACCTGCGCGACCTCGGCGCCGGCCGCATGACGCTGACCCTGGCCTACAACTACAACCGCACCCGCGTGGACAACGGCAGCACCTCGGTGGCAACCAATGAGACCCAGCGCGTGCTGTTCGAAGACCGCCTGCCCGAGCACAAGGGCAGCCTGACCGGCAGCTGGGACATCGGCGCCTGGTCGCTGATGGCACGCATGCGCTACTACGGCGCCTGGACCGATTCCAGCGGCAATGCAGTGGGCGATATCTACCAGCGCTTCGGCGCGATGAGCTTCCTCGACCTGGCTGTCGGCTATCGCATCAACGAACATCACAGCCTGCGCGTGGGTGCCGACAACGTGTTCGACCGCTATCCGGACGAAGCCACGTTCCAGGCCAGTCGCGGCCTGGTCTACTCGCGCAACGCGCCGTACGACACCGACGGCGCCAACCTGTACGCGCAGTACCGGCTGAGCTTCTGATGGACCCGACCCGCCGCTTCCTGTTGCGTGCCGGCTCCTTGCTGCCGGCCGCAGCCGCACTGTCTTCACTGCCCGCCATGGCTGCCACGCGTTACGCTGCGTCCATGCAGATTCCCGCAACGACCGTGGCGCCGGACGTGCTGGCCCGCGATGAGAGCTACTGGGCCGCCGTGGCCAGCCACTTCGACATCACCGACGAAGTGAACCACCTGGAGAATGGCTACTGGGGCGCGATGGGCCGCGAAACGCTGGCCAGTTACCAGCGCAATACCGCTGAAGTGAACCGTGGCAACGCCTGGTATGGCCGTCATGCGTTCCCGGCGCAGTACATGGCGGTGCAGCGGCAGGTGGCCGAACTGCTGGGCGTGGGCGTGGATGAGATCGCACTGACCCGAGGCGCCACCGAGGCGATGCTGGCGCTGATCGGTGGCTACAACCGCCTGCGGCCCGGCGACCAGGTGCTGTACGCCGACATCGACTACGACAGCATGATCGGTGCGATGCGTTGGCTGCAGCAGCGCCGTGGCGTGCAGGTCGAGCGCATCGCGCTGCCGGTGGTGCCCGACCATGTGCAGATCCTGCAGGCCTACGAGGCCGCGTTCGCGCGGCTGCCACGCCTGAAGCTGGTGCTGCTGACCCAGGTCAGCCATCGCCATGGGCTGGTGCTGCCGGTGGCCGAAATCGCCGAGCGCGCACGCGCACGCGATATCGACGTGATCGTCGATGCGGCGCATGGGTTCGGCCAGATCGACTACGCGGTGCCGCAGCTCAAGGCCGACTTCGTCGGCATCAACCTGCACAAGTGGATCGGTGCGCCGGTCGGCGTCGGCGCGATGTATGTGCGCAAGGGCCGCGTTGCGGACCTCGACCCGTACATGGGTGAAACCGACGATGGCCGCGTGGGCAGCCGTGTGCACACCGGCACGGTCAACTTCGCCGCTTACCTGGCGCTGCCAGAAGCGATCGCATTGCACCAGCGCATCGGCGTGGCCAACAAGCAGGCGCGCCTGCGCTTTCTTCGCGAGCGCTGGACCGTACCGGCGCGGCGGATGGCGCATATCGAAGTGCTGTCTTCGCCGGATCCGGCGCTGGCCAGCGCCCTGGCCAGCTTCCGCCTGCGCGGGCGCATCAGCGTGGCAGACAACATCGCGCTGCAGAAGCGCCTGCTTGATGAACATCGGATATTCACCACCCATCGCGACGGCTTGGACTCCGGCGCCTGCGTGCGGGTGACGCCGTCGGTGTTCACCCGGCCCGAGCAGATGGATGCGTTGGTGACGGCGCTCTCCGCATTGGCCTGATCATGAACGGTAGTGCCGGCCGCTGGCCGGCAACCTCATGATCGTCGCCCACGAGCAGCTGCCGGCCAGCGGCCGGCACTACCGATCGGGTGGGGGCTACCGCTCGATCGCCGGCAACGCATCGGACAACAACAACCGGTCAATCCGCCGCAACGCACTCTCCAGCTGCCGTCGGTCCGCCGCCAGCCCCAGCGACAACCGCACGCCGTACTGGAGCGAGACCCCCGGCGGACAGAACGCCGATGACGGCGCAATCGCCAGCCCCTGCAGCTGTGCGGTACGCACCAGCGTGGCGTCGGTCCAGGGTGCCGGTATCCGGCACCAGGCATGCAGGCCCTCCGCGCGCTGCAGCAGCGACGGCGCGAGCAGGTAACGTGCCATGCGCATGCGCTCGCGTGCCTCGGCGCGTACCTGGGCCAGCAGTGACTGCGCCGAACCATCCAGCAGCAGTTGGCTGGCCAATGCCGAGACCAGCGGATGGCCCATCAGCCGCGTCGCCCGCAACGCCGCCGTCATCGCCTCGGCGTGCACAGCGCTCGGGCATTGCACGAATGCGGTGCGCAGGCCGGGGCTGATCACCTTCGACAGCGTCGCTACATAGAACACATGGCGCGGTGCCAATGCTGCCAGGGGTATCGGTGCCTCTTCGGCGAGGTGCCAGTACGGATCATCCTCGATCGCCAGCAGGCCTTCGCTCTCCAGTACACGCGCCAGCGCCTCGCGCCGCTGCAGCGGCAGGGTCAGCGCGGTCGGGTTCTGGCAGGTGGGATTGAGATAGACCAGGCGCGCGCCGCTTTCGCGTGCCTGCCGCAGCAGCGCTGCAGGACACATGCCGTGTTCGTCGCCGTCCACCGGCAGCAGCCGCCGGCCCAGTGCGGCGGCGGCCTGCAGCAGGCCCGGGTAGACCAGCGCATCGCAGAGGATCGTATCGCCATCGCGGCCCTGGCTGACCAGGATCGCGGCCAGCGCCACCTGTGCGCCTTCGGTCAGCAGCAGGCAGTTGTCAGCCACGACGCCCAGCATCGGCTGCAGCCAGCGCGCCGCGGCATGGCGATCAGTGGGGTTGCCGCCCCCCAGGTGATAGGTCATCAGGTTCGGCGCGTTGCTGCGTGCAAGCACGGCGGCGGCACCACGGCGCAGCGTCTCTGCCAGCGCGTCGGCGTCGGGCACCGGCGGCACGTTCATGCTCAGGTCCACCACCTGGTCGAAGCCGGCCTTGGGCGGTGCGATGAAGCTGCCCTGTGGTCCACGCGCTTCGATCAGGCCACGCTTGCGTGCTTCATCGAAGGCGCGGGTGACCGTGGTCAGGTCGATGCCCAGCTGCTGCGCCAACGCGCGCTGCGAGGGCAGGCGCTGTCCCGGTGCCAGACCACCACGGCGCACCGTGCGTTCCAGCGAATTGACGATGCGCAGGTAGATCGGGCCGCTGTGCGCGAGCACGTCCTGCACCCACTCGCGCGCTGCGACATCCGGTCGCGGCATGTACGGAGCATGTCGGGGCGTATCGTTGCTTCCAACGGCGGGAGCCTGTCCACAACCATCGGTCGGTTCGGACAGGTGACCGCCGTTGTTGTTTGCGGCGGTCGCGCCACCCAGAGCCAGTGATGTCATTGCGCGTCCTCAGCGCTTGGCCTGCCAGGGGCAGTAGCAGCCCACGGCAAGCAGTCCCTTGGGGCGCACGGTTTCGCCGCGCACCAGTCTGTCCAGCAGCGGTTCGACGAAACTGTTGGCCGAGCTGCAGACCATGCCGATGCTGTACGGGCCGGCGTAGGCCAGATGGCCCTGCCGGTCCCAGATCGCCACCGCAGGGCTGGCCGGGATGTGCTCGATGCCGTCGATGGACGGCAGGTTGATCACCTTGTTGCGCAGCGGCTCGGGCAGTTCGCCCTGCGTGCCAGGGCGACGGATCGCGTAGAAGTCGATGCCGGCGCGGCGGTACATGCTGATCAGGTAGCTCAGGTGGGCACCGGTCTCGCGGTTGCACACCCCGCAGGCCGGGTCCCAGAAATGCACCACGCGGATGCGGCCGGTATCTCCGGCCAGATCGGCCGGCAGGCGCAGCTGCGAGTCGTCGAAGACGATGGCCTGTTCGGTGAACGTGGACTGCGCGCTGTAACCGAAGTACTGCCACAGTGCAGCCGCCACGCCGGCCATGAACAGGCAGGCGAGGGCGATCATCGTCGGCAGTAGCCAGCGGCGGCGCGGCGCGGCTGCGCCCATCAGGAGTCTTCCCCGCCGAACTTGTGCACGTACTGCTTGCGCATCTCGCGGCAGGAATCTGCCTGCGCGCGGCGCTGGATCTCGCTACGCGACGGATCCTCGCTGCGCTGCACGCATTGCTCGATGGCGTGGCGTTCGGCGGCCTTTACGTCCACGGTCTGCGGCTGCAGGCAGACCCAGGCCAGCGCGGCCAGCATCAGCACCACAAAGCCACCGCACCCGGCCATCACCAGGTGGAACTTCAGTTTCTCGGCGCGCATCGATGCACGTCCCTTCATCCATACATTGCATACAAAATATCATCTTGTATGGATGTCGTGCCACGTGGACGACTCAGACGATGGCGTTGTGCCGGGCCTCGGGAACTTCGGACAGGATCTCGTTCAGCTTGGCCAGCGCCCCGGCCAAAGCGCCCTGGTCGACCGCGCCGCCCAGCGACAGGCGGATGGCGTTGCCCGGCGGCGGCTCTTCCACGCTGAAGGCGTCGGAACTGGCGATGCCCAGGCCCTGTTCCTGCGCGGCCTGGATCAGCCGGTACTGGTCAAGCCGTGGCGGCAGCGGCAGCCACACATGCAGGCCGGCCGGATGGGCCTGGGCGCGGGTGGGCAGATACCGGGCGGCAATGGCCTGGCGCTCGCGCAGCTCCTGCTGGAAGCGCTGCACCATGTCCTGGGCCTTGCCGCTGCGGATCCACTGCGAGGCCACCGCCACCATTGACTGGGTCGGCATCAGCGCGATCGCACGCAGGGCGTCCAGCACCGGTTCCATCGGTTCGCCGGCCGGCACCACCAGGTAGGCGGTGCGCAGGCCCGGTGCCAGGCACTTGGACAGGGTGGAGATGTAATACACCGGGCAGCCGGCGTCGCGATGGGCGGCCAACGGCGGTGCGGCGTCCCCGGCCAGCAACCAGTAGGGATCGTCTTCGATCACGGTCAGATCGTGGCGCTTGGCGACCGCCAACAGGGCCTGCCGGCGTTGTGCCGACATCGTTGCCGTGGTCGGGTTCTGGATGGTCGGTACCAGGTACAGCAGGCGCGGGCGGCGCAGCTGGCAGGCTTCTTCCAGCGCATCGGGCAGCATGCCTTCGGCGTCCATTGCCACCGGCACCACGCCCCGCTGCAGCACGCGCGCGGCGGCCAGCAGGCCCGGGTAGGTCAGCTCCTCGGCGGCGATCAGCTCGCCCGGCTGGGTGCGGGCCAGGATCAGCGCGCACAGTGCGGTCTGCGCACCGGGGCAGATCACCACCTGGTCGGCACCGACCATCCCCAGCATCGGTGACAGCCACTGCACGGCGGCGGCGCGGTCCTCGCGGGTGCCGGCGCCGACGTGGTAGCTCATCAGTTCGCCCTGGCCCAGCTGCTGCCCGACGTGCTGGAAACCGGCCTCCATGTCCCGTGCGAACGGCGCGCTGCCCAGCAGCGGCGGGATGTTCATGCTCAGGTCCACTGAGGTGCTGCGGTTTCCGGCCGACAGTGCGATGAAGGTACCGCCGGCGCCCTGCGCATCCAGCAGGCCGGCCTGGCGCAGCTCGGCGAAGGCGCGGGTGACCGTGGTCAGGTCCACGCCCACCTGCTGGGCCAGGTCGCGCTGCGGCGGCAGCCGGTCGCCCGGGCGCAGCACGCCGTCGTCCACCGCCTCGCGCACCTGCTGGGCAATCTGCAGGTACAGCGGGCCGGCGCCCTCGCGGAAGGGGCGAACCCAGGTGCGATTGGGGTGTTTCAGGCGGCGGCCGGCGGCAGGTGGCGTCATCGGTCAGGTTTTTCCATACGTGCAGGTGCACAAGTCCATACAATGATGTATCTTGTATGGGCTTGATTGGAGTGGTTCGCCCTCTTGTAGGCGACCTCGTACCCACAGTGTAGCCGCTCCACGCCCGGGCGCTGCGCGCAGGCGAGCCGGTCAAGCGCGCTTCTTCAACAGGGTTGACCTCCAATGAATATCTGCTGGAACCGCATCCGCCTGGCGCTGGTCGCCCTGGCCTGCGTCGGCCTGTCGGGCTGTGACTGGGTGCTGCTGGATTCGAAGGGCATGGTCGGGCTCGCCCAGCGCGACCTGATCCTGATCTGCATCGGCCTGATGCTGATCGTGGTGATACCGGCCATCGTGCTGACCTTCGTGTTCGCGTGGCGCTACCGCGCCGGCAACACCAAAGCGAAATACACGCCGGACTGGTCGCACTCCACCAAGGTGGAGATCGTGGTCTGGGGCGT
This sequence comes from Stenotrophomonas sp. YJH_SMC_20, assembly GCF_059367845.1. NCBI lineage: Bacteria > Pseudomonadati > Pseudomonadota > Gammaproteobacteria > Lysobacterales > Lysobacteraceae > Stenotrophomonas > Stenotrophomonas sp. YJH_SMC_20. The sequence continues at coordinate 216,955 of NZ_JCAFRG010000004.1, forward strand.
GCCGCTGATCATCATCGCGGTGCTGGCGGTGATCGTGTGGAAGTCCACCCACGAGCTGGACCCCTACAAGCCGCTGGACGTGGCTGGCGAACCGCTGCACGTGGACGTGATCGCCACCGACTGGAAGTGGGTGTTCGTGTACCCGGACCTGGGCATCGCCACGGTCAACCAGCTCAACTTCCCGGCCAATCGTCCGCTGGCATTCAACATCACCTCCAACTCGACGATGAATACCTTCTTCATCCCGCAGCTGGGTGGGCAGATCTACGCGATGGCCGGCATGCGCACGCAGCTGCACCTGATCGCCAACGAACCCGGCCAGTTCCGTGGCATGTCCGGCAACTACAGCGGGCATGGCTTCTCGAACATGAAGTTCATCGCCACTGCCAGCAGCAACGAAGACTTCGAGCGCTGGGTGGCCGAAGTGCGCAGCGCGCCGGACGCGCTCAGCTTCACGCAGTTCAAGGCGCTGGCCGCGCCGTCGAAGAACGCACCGGTGCAGCACTTCTCCAGTGTTGAACCGCTGCTGTTCAAGAAGGTCATCGACCAGTTCATCGGCGTCGGTGAGAACACCGCTGCTGCTACCCCGGCGGGCGCTGCCGGCGGTGCCCAGGTTTCCCAGGAGTAACGAACATGTTGGGTAAATTGACGTGGGAGGCTGTGCCACTGCACGAGCCGATCGTCGTGGTCACATTGGCGGCCATGGTGCTGGGCGGCCTCGCGCTGCTCGGCGCGGTGACGTACTTCAAGCTGTGGGGTCCGCTCTGGCGTGACTGGTTCACCACCGTGGACCACAAGAAGATCGGCATCATGTACGTGGTGGTGGCGCTGGTCATGCTGGTGCGTGGCTTTGCCGATGCGCTGATGATGCGCGCGCAGCTGGCCGCGGCCGGGCCGGGCAGTGACGGCTTCCTGCCACCGGAGCACTACGACCAGATCTTCACCGCGCACGGCGTGATCATGATCTTCTTCGTGGCCACCCCGTTCGTGGTCGGCCTGATGAATATCATCGTGCCGCTGCAGATCGGTGCGCGCGACATGGCGTTCCCGTTCCTCAACGCCTTCAGCTTCTGGATCTTCGTAGTCGGCGCAGCGTTGATGATGATCTCGCTGGGCGTTGGCGAATTCGCCATGACCGGCTGGGTCGCCTATCCGCCGCTGTCGGGCATCGAGTTCAGTCCAGGCGTAGGTGTCGACTACTACATCTGGGCCCTGCAGGCGTCCGGCATCGGTACGTTGCTGACCGGCGTCAACCTGTTCATCACCATCCTGCGCATGCGTGCGCCGGGCATGACCCTGATGAAGATGCCGGTGTTCACCTGGACCGTGCTGGTCACCAGCGTGATCATCATCGCCGCCTTCCCGATCCTGACCGTGGCGCTGGGCGCGCTCACCCTGGATCGCTACCTGGACTTCAACTTCTACACCAACACATTGGGTGGCAACCCGATGATGTACGTGAACCTGGTGTGGGCCTGGGGCCATCCGGAGGTGTACATCCTGGTGCTGCCGGCGTTCGGCATCTTCTCTGAAGTCACTGCCACGTTCGCGCGCAAGAAGCTGTTCGGTTACAAGTCGATGGTGGGCGCCACGCTGGCGATCGGCATCCTGTCGTTCATCGTCTGGCTGCACCACTTCTTCACCATGGGTTCCGGTGCCAGCGTCAATGCCTTCTTCGGCATCATGACGATGATCATCGCCATTCCCACCGGCGTTAAGATCTTTACCTGGCTGTTCACCATGTACGGTGGCCGCGTCGAGTTCAGCGTGCCGATGCTGTGGACCATCGCGTTCCTGGTCACCTTCACCATCGGTGGCATGACCGGCGTGCTGCTGGCCATTCCGGGCGCGGATTTCCTGCTGCACAACAGCCTGTTCCTGGTCGCGCACTTCCACAACACCATCATCGGCGGCGCGCTGTTCGGCTACCTGGCCGGCTTCGCCTACTGGTTCCCGAAAGTGTTCGGCTTCACCCTCAACGAGCGCCTGGGCAAGTGGTCGTTCGCGTGCTGGGTGATCGGCTTCTACCTGGCCTTCATGCCGCTGTACATGCTCGGCTTCATGGGCATGACCCGCCGCATGAACCAGTACGACAACCCGGCGTGGACGCCGTACCTGATCGCCGCCTTCATCGGTGCGCTGTTCGTGTTCGCGGGCATCATCCTGATGCTGGTGCAGATCTACGTGAGCGTGCGCGACCGCAAGCGCAACCTGGACCTGACCGGCGACCCGTGGAACGCACGCACGCTGGAATGGGCCACGCCGTCGCCGCCGCCGTTCTACAACTTCGCCGTGGTGCCCAAGGCCGATGAGCTGGACGCCTTCCACGAAGCGAAGAAGCGCGGCCTGCCGCCGCCGCCGAAGAAGTACGCACCGATCCACATGCCGAAGAACACCGGCGTGCCGCTGATCCTCAACATCTGGATCCTGGTGCTGTGCTTCGCCCTGGTCTGGCACATCTGGTGGATGGCCGCGGCCAGCTTCATCGCGATGATCGTGACCCTGATCGTGCGGTCCTACGACGAGGACGTGGACTACTACGTCAGTTCCGAAGAGGTGGCGCGCACCGAAGCGGCCAGCCTGGCCAAGTTGAAGGAGGTACGCGCATGAACCTGTTGACCCGCCCCGAGCTGGCCAGCGACACGCAGGCGCATGAGGACCACCACGAGCACGACCACGGCCACGAACAGGGCGGCATGAAGGTGTTCGGCATGTGGGTCTACCTCATGTCCGACCTGGTGCTGTTCGGTTCGCTGTTCGCCTCGTACGCGGTGCTCAGCACCGCCTACGCCGGCGGCCCCACCGGCAAGGAGCTGTTCTCGCTGCCGTTCGTGATGGCCGAGACCTTCCTGCTGCTGGTCTCCAGCATCACCTACGGCCAGGCCGTACTGGCGATGCATCGCCACGACACCTCGGCGGTGCTGCGCTGGCTGGGCGTGACCTTCGTGCTCGGTGCCTCGTTCATCGGCATGGAGATCTACGAGTTCTCGCACCTGATCCACGAAGGCGCGGGCCCCAGCACCAGTGCCTACCTGTCGGCGTTCTTCGCGCTGGTCGCCACCCACGGCCTGCACGTGGCCAGCGGCCTGATCTGGATGGCGGTGGTCATGCACCAGGTCTACCGCCGTGGCCTGACCCCGACCAACATCACCCGTGTGTCGTGCCTGAGCCTGTTCTGGCACTTCCTGGACCTGGTGTGGATCTGCGTCTTCACCTTCGTCTATCTGATCGGAGCCTTCTGACATGGCCCACGTCGAAACCTCGCGCGCCGGCAATGCGCACGGCTCCACCAAGTCCTACCTGATCGGCTTCGTGCTGTGCGCGCTGCTGACCGTGGTGCCGTTCGCACTGGTGATGAACCCGGTGCTGTCGCGGCCGCTCACGCTGTTCCTGCTGGTCGGCTTCGCGGTGGCGCAGATCCTGGTACAGCTGGTCTATTTCCTGCACATGGACCGCAAGTCCGAAGGTGGCTGGAACCTGGCCAGCTTCGTGTTCACCCTGGTGATCCTGTTCATCATCGTTGCGTTGTCGGTGTGGATCATCTGGAGCATGCACTACCACATGATGATCAACTGAGCCTGCGAACCGTGAAAGGCATCGCGTTCCCCCAACGTGGCCTGCGGCTGGCCGCAGGCCTGCTGCTCGGCCTGCTGGCCGGTTGCAGTGCGCAGTCGCGCATGGACTTCTACTCCAAGGACATCGCCTGCGAAGAGCTCGGCCAGCACTGGTCGATGCCCGACAGCCGCGGCGCCTTGCGCGTGCCCAAGGATCTGGAGGGGCAGGTGACCTATCTGTTCTTCGGCTTCACCAGCTGCCCGGACGTGTGCCCGACCACCATGGTCGAGCTCAGCCAGGTCAAGCACCTGATGGGCAAGGATGCCGACCAGCTGCAGGTGGTGTTCGTCAGCGTCGACCCGGCCCGCGACACCCCGGAGGTTGCGCGGACCTACGTGGAAGCGTTCGACCCCAAGGCAATCGCGCTGGTCGGCAACGAAGCGCAGCTGGCGGCGATGGCCAGCGACTTCAAGGCGTTCTACGAAAAGGAACCCGGTCAGGTACCGGATACCTACACGATGAGCCACATTGCCGGCGGCTACGTGTTCGACCGCCAGGGTCGACTGCGCCTGTTCGCGCCCTATGGCATGCCGGTGGACAAGCTGTTCTCCGACGTGCAGCGCCTGCTGCTGGAACCGGCCCATCCAGCGGCAGGTAACGACGCACTGGCCAGCTGCAGTCTCAAGCAAAGCGACACACTCGCCGCGCGCTGACGTCACCTCCACCGCGGTGGGTGCCGACCGTTGGTCGGCACATCTCCCACACCAATCCCCCGGCCGGCCAGGAGAGCCAACCGGCCAGGGGCACCACTCAACGCCTTACTTGGTCTCTTCCCACTGCACCACGTCCGGCTCGATCGCGCGGATACCGGCGATGGACAGCAGCCTGGTGGTCGCATCCAGCGCCGCGTTCACCGACGGGTACTCCACGATGGCCTGGCCTGAAGCCTTGGAGACCTTCACCACGGTACCGCCAGTGGCGGCGGCTGCGCGCTGGGCCGAGGCTGCATCGGTGAAGAACACCTTGACCCGCGAGGTCGCCACCACCGGCGCGCCGTCACGGGACACCGCCGCCGCGAACTTGCCGGCACCGGCATCAGCAGGCGCGGCGGTGGCGCCATCCAGCGAACGCTTGGTACGCGCGCTGGTGGTCGCCGCCGCCTGCGGGGTGATCGTGAACTGGCCGCCGCTGGCCTGCTTTACCGTTGCCGAGGGCGACAGCTGGAAACGCGTGCCGCCCACGTCGAATGTGCGGCCGGTAGCGGATGCCTTCAGTTCCTGCGCATCCACGGTCGACAGGGTCCTGGCCGGAGGGGTCTGCCCCGAGCTCTGTGCCCAGGCAGGGGAGGTCATCACCGCGAAGGTGAGCGTGCTCAACAGAATGGTCGTCTTCATCATCAGTGCCCCAGAACGCGGATCTTGAAGAATTCGAGGTTGCCACGCGATGCAGCGGTCGCGGCCTGCCCCATGTCGGTCACTTCCAGCGTCCAGGTGCCTGTGGCGTTCTCATCCAGGAAGGCATTGCTGGACAGCAGGTCCCAGCTGGTGAAGTTGCTCTGCGCGCCACCCGTGCCCGAACCGATCGCGGTGAACGCCGGCTGCACCACGCTGCGGGTGCCGCTGGGCGACACCAGCACGAACTGCAGCTGGCGCGTGTTGCGGTGGTTGACCCGGAAGCCCAGCTGCACGCTCTCGATGTTGCGCGCGCCGTTGGCCAGCTGGAAGGTCAGGCGTGCGGCGGCGGCCGAGGTGTTGCCGATGGCCACGGTACGCGTGGTGTTGCGCCAGCCGCTATCGACCAGCGCACCGAGCGACTGGAAGTTCTCGGCCACCTGCACCGCGCGTGCAGCGTTGACCACGCCGAAGCCATACCAGTTGCTGTAGGCACGGCCGGCAGCATTCACCGTCCAGCCCGGCACCAGCGTGCGGCCGTCGGCCAGCGTCACCGCCGGCTGGTTCGGGTGGTTGCGGGTGGCGGTGGTAGCCAGGATGTACTTCACATCGCGATAGGACAGGTTCGGATTGGCTTCCAGCACCAGCGCCGCCACGCCCGAGACCATCGGCGCCGACGCCGAGGTGCCGTTCATCTTGGCGGTGTAGTTGCAGGTGCTGTCGATGGCCGACAGGTTGCTGTCCAGGGTGTTCTGGCGGTTGGTGTTCTTGTTGCTGCCCTGCGCGCACCCGGTCACGTCGGTGGTGACGATGGCCGGGTCGTAGGCGCGTGCCACCAGGCCGGGGGCGTACTGGGCCTGCAGGCCGTACTCACCGCCAAAGGCCGAGACCCACAGCGCCGAGCCGGTGGAGGAGTAGGACGAGCGCACGCCATCGGCACGCACCGCGCCTACGGTGATCACGTTGAACAGGTTGTTGCGCGGATCGCGTCCGGCCGGCACGCAGCCGGTGTTGCGGTTCTTGGTGTCGGTGGTGCAGACATCCTGGGTCTGGCTGATCGAGGCATTGTTGAAGTTGTTGCCGGCCGACTTCACGTAGATGCCGCCACGGCCACCGCGCGTGCCCGACAGTGCCTGCTCATACGAACGAATCGTGTTTTCGCTGTACGCCAGCGGCAGGTTCGGATTGCCCGGGCCGGCACCCCAGCTGTTGTTGAACACCTGCACGTCGGCCGACTCCGCGCCGTCCCACCAGGCGTACTCGATGTTGCTCTGCTGGTTGCCCAGGGCCGAGCGCGAAATCGGGTTGAAGCCTTTCAGCGTCGCCGCCGGCGCCACACCGCGCACGCCCAGGTTGTTGGCGCCCACCGCGCCCGCAATGCCGCCGACCATGGTGCCGTGGTTGTCGACATCCGGGTTGGTCGGGGTGGGGTTGTTCGAGCCATTGGTGAAGTTCTTGCCGGCCACCGCCGCCACGTTGGCGGCCAGGTCCGGGTGCGCGATCTGCAGGCCATCATCGACGATGGCGATGGTGACGCCCTGGCCGCGGATGCCGTTGCGGAACAGGCCATCCACGTTCAGGTCGTTGCCGGCCACCGGCAGGGTGTCAGCCGGGACCGTCTGCCCGGTGTTGAGCAGGTGCCACTGTATCCCCGCCAGTGGATCGGCCTGTTGGGCCTGGGCGGTGACGGCCAGACTGCCCAGCACCAGGGCAGTGGCAAGGGCCAGGCGCGCAGAGCGCGGTGGCGCGGAGCGTTGCGTGTGTCGCTTCATACACGAATCCTTCTGTTGTGAATCGGCATGGCAGGACGGCGGGGCGGATCTGCCCCATCGCAACGAGCCAAACGCGACACAACGAACAAACCCCTACCTCTTCACACCCGCAATGTGCGAATGTGCCAATTGCGTCACAAACACTTAGTACGTCAAGTTATGACGGGGCACTCGAATGCCTTCACGCCATCATCGCGTGCTTGCTTCGAGGTACGGGGAACGTGGGTAATCGCATGCAGGTGAAGTCACACATGAAGAAGGCACGCCAGCGTGCCCGTGCACGCGCGGACCAGACTCCGCTCTCGGTTGCCGTCATCCGCAAGGTGGTGCTGTCCGTGCATACGCGCAGCCACGACTATGGCGACGATGCCGATATCAGCGAGTTGCTGCCCGAGCTGGCAGCCTTCGGCATCACCACGGTGAAACCGCTGCGCCTGTTGATGAAGAAGCATCGTCGCGCGCTGCTGCAGGAGGAACGGATCGTCATGCGACGCGCAGAGACGCTGCATCTGCGCACCGAGTGGCGGCCTGGTGGCATAGACGTGCATGCCAACACCAGCCGCTACGCCATCGGCGGCCTGGTCCGCACCAGCATGGAACACGAATTCGGCTTCGAGACGATGCTGCCCTTCCACGAGGTGCGCGAGGACGAATCCACTTAGCGCGGTGCCTGCGCGGAGGGTGTGGCAGCCCCGCCGGGTCATCATCGCGCGCCCTCACATCGCGCTGTGCTACTACAGCCCGTGCACCCTTCCGCACGGAGCACGATGATGGTCAATCCGCTCGCCCAGGCTCATCGCGGCCTCGGCACCACACTGTTCAGCCTGTTGAACCCGATACCCTTCGGTTTCTTCGTCGGCGCACTGATCTTCGACGCGATCTACCTCAACAGCGCCGAGGTGATGTGGGGCAAGGCAGCCGCCTGGCTGATCACCTTCGGCCTGCTGATCGCCATCGTGCCGCGCCTGATCAACCTGTTCGCGGTCTGGCGCCGCAACGGCACGGCCACCCGCATCGACCGCATCGACTTCTTGCTCAACCTGGTCGCGGTGGTGCTGGCCATCTGGAACGCCTTCGTGCACAGCCGCGATGCGTACGCCGTTGCGGTGCCGGGCACGATCCTGTCGGCGCTGACCGTGGCCCTGATCGCCCTGGGCCTGATCCTGCTGTCACTGCAGCCGCCGGTGCTGCAGGGAGGTCGTCATGGCTAAGCACATCCTGCCCACCATGGGCGCCCTGGCGCTGGCCGTGATGCTGTCGGCCTGCGCCGGCAAGGCTGAATACCATCCCGCCGACCAGTCGGGCCCGCAGCCGCCGCTGCCCAAGCCGGCCAACTTCCTGATGCCGCCGATGCAGGTGCCCAAGGGCGTCGGCTGGGCTGATGGACAGACCCCCACGGTGGCCGAGGGCCTGAAGATCGAGCGCATCGCCGCCAACCTGCAGCATCCGCGGCGCCTGCTGACCCTGCCCAATGGCGACGTACTGGTGGTGGAAGGCAACGGCCCCGGCGAAGAACCGGTCACCACGCCCAAGCAGTGGATTGCAGGCAAGGTCAAAGCGCGCTCGGGCAAGGCCGGCAAGGGCGGGAACCGGGTCACCCTGCTGCGCCGCGCGCCGGGAACGAACACGTGGACCCAGCACGTCTACATCGAGGGCCTGCATTCGCCGTTCGGCATCCAGCTGATCGGCGACACGCTGTACGTGGCCAACACCGGCAACATCATGCAGTACCACTACGTGCCCGGCGAAGCCCGCATGTCGGACAAGGGCCGCGAGTTCACCGACCTGCCCAGCACCATCAACCACCACTGGACCAAGGAACTGCTGGCCAGCCGTGATGGCCGCAAGCTGTATGTGGGCGTGGGCTCCAACAGCAACATCACCGAGAACGGCCTGGCCGTCGAATACCGCCGTGCGGTGGTGCTGGAAGTGGACGTGGCCACCCGCGGCAGCCGCATCTACGCCTCGGGCATCCGCAATCCGACCGGGCTGGACTGGGAGCCGAGCACCGGGAAGCTGTGGGCTGTTGCGAACGAACGCGATGAGATCGGTGCCGATCTGGTGCCGGATTACCTTACTTCGGTGAAGGAGGATGGCTTCTACGGCTGGCCCTACAGCTACTACGGCCAGCACGTGGACGAACGCGTGCAGCCGCAGCGGCCGGACCTGGTGGCCAAGGCGATCACACCGGACTACGCGATCGGCTCGCACGTGGCGCCGCTGGGGTTGCTGTTCTACACCGGCCAGGCACTGCCGGCGCAGTACCACGGCGGTGCCTTCATCGGCGAACACGGCAGCTGGGACCGTTCACCGCTGAGCGGCTACGAAGTGGTGTACGTACCATTCAAGGATGGCAAGCCGACCGGGCGGGCGCAGACCGTGGTCAGCGGCTTCACCTCGAAGGACGAGAAGACCCTGATGGGTGCACCGGTGGGGATGGCCATGGATGCAGAGGGCGCGCTGCTGGTCGCCGACGACGTGGGCGACGTGGTGTGGCGGGTGTCGGCCAAGTAGTTCTGTAGAGCCGAGCCCATGCTCGGCTGCTCTTCGTTCGGTGCACGGAAACCCGCGCGGTGCGCGCGTAAGTCGAGCATGGGCTCGGCTCTACAGTTCCGCAGTACTGCTGCGGAACCCGCTGAACACCGACTCGGCGGCAAACCCCACGCCGCCCAGCAGCACGCCGAAATACACCACCGTTGCCACTACGAAACCATAACCGGCCGCCACCGCCGCGCCATCGCGCTGGATGAAGCCAATCGCAAACGACATCAGCGCCAGTGCCGGCAGCGTGTTGCTGAAAGGAATCGGCCCGGCCGGCGCCATCAGCAGCAGGGTCGCGAACACCAGCATCAGGTTGTTCAGGCGCATCATCTTCTTCGAGCGCACCATCACCGCCAGCCGCATCGGCCGCGACAGCCGCTCCATGCGGTGCACCCACTTCAGCGCACGGCCCAGGTTGGCCTTCAGCTTGTCGGTGGCGATCTCGCGGCGCGCCAGCTTCTGCGGCACCCACAGCGGGCGGTCGCGCACACGGCTCAGGCCGATCAACAGGATCGAGGCGCCAAACACGGTGCTCAGCCCTGGAATGGACACCGGGATGATGAAGATGGCCGAGAGCAGGATCACGATCAGCAGCAGGCCCTCATCGCCCAGCGCGCTGAGCAGGGTGCCGACGCGCACCTGGTCGCCGGGCAGCTCGTCGATCATCTGCTCGATCTGCTGGGCCAGGGGCGCGCTGTCATTGGTTTCGGGGGCACGGTAGGTCATGCGTCGCAAGGTTCTCCAGGGAAGGGCGGTCAACGGGCCGTCCTGCGGTGGGGGACGCACAGGCTCCCGCAGTATCCCGGCCAACGTGGGCAAAGAGGTGAACCGGGCATGAGGGGGTAAACTGGCGTGCCCCGCACGAGTTGAACGCAATGGACATGGGCCGCAGGCAATCGACCATCGAACTGGTCGCCATCGACATGGATGGCACGCTGCTGGACCCGTCGCACCAGCTCACCGCACGCGCTCGGCAGGCCATCGCGCAGGCGCGCGCGCTAGGCGTGCACATCGTGCTGACCAGTGGCCGCCCGGTTCCGGGCCTGGCGCCGTATATGCACGAGCTCGGCATCATCGGCAACGACGACTACTGCATCGCCTGCAATGGCGGCCTGGTGCAACGCATCGGCACGCGCGAAACCGTGGTCGAGTATCCGCTCAGCTTCGACGATTTCCTGTTCTGCGAGCAGGTGGCCCGCGAAGTGGGCGTGCACTTCCAGGCGCTGGACAGCCAGCGCATGTACACGCCCAACCAGGACATCAGCTATTACACCGTGGCCGACTCGCATCTTTCGCGGATGCCGCTGTCCTACCGCCGCGTCGAAGACATGGACCCGTCGATGTCCTTCATCAAGCTGATGATGATCGACGCGCCCGACGTGCTGGATGCCGCCATCGCGCGCCTGCCCAGCGAACTGACCGAGCGCTTCGCGGTGCTGAAGAGCGCGCCGTACTTCCTGGAAGTGTTCGACCACCGCGCCGGCAAGGGCCCGAGCCTGCAGAAGCTGGCCGAGCACCTGGGCATCGACCGTGCCAACGTGATGGCCATCGGTGACCAGGAGAACGACCTGACCATGCTGCAGTACGCCGGCACCAGCGTGGCGATGGGCAATGCCATCGACGCGGTGAAGGCGGTGGCGCGGTTCGAGACCACCAGCAATGCCGATGAAGGCGTGGCGCGCGCGATCGAGCGTTTCGTTCTGCAGTAACCGCGCGTCCAGTTGCCCAGGTAGGTGCCAATCTTGGTTGGCACACACAAACGGCAAGCGCCAACCGAGGTCGGCCTCTACCACGGCGGGGCTATACCCACGTATAGCCCACCCATCCCCATCGCCATCGGCTCTGTACCACCGCGCAATAGCGGATGCGGCAGCGCGATGCAAGAATTTCGCACGTCGAAATCACGCCATCGAATCCCACGGCAGATGATCGTCTTCATCTGCTGACCGACGCGCGCCGCGCTTTTACCCCCTCAACGCGATCGCACTGCCAGCCAGGGCGCCGACACCGGCGCTGCAACGCGCTGGGCGTGCGCCTGCGCCGCTTTCCCCCTACACCCTGGATCTGCTGCCATGAACACCCCACCCACGACACGCCTTGCCTTGGCGATCATCGCGGCCATCACAGCCCCTGCGTACGCCGCAGAAACGCACGATGCCGCGCACGACACGCCCACCACGCTCAACGCCCTGCAGGTCATCGCCACACCGCGCGGTGCGGCCGTGGCACCGACCCAGGTGGTCGGTCCCAACCGCTACATCATCAAGGCCGAAGACCTCGACGCGATGGTCACCGGCAGCAACGGCCTGGCCATGCTCAAGCAGGTGCCGGGCGCCAGCTACACCGCCACCGATGGGCTGGGCCTGGATATCTCGGCCACCAGCCTGTTCGTGCGCGGCTTCCGCATGAATGAAATGGGCATCACCTTCGAGGGCGTGCCGCTGAACGACAACGGCTTCCTCTCGCTCACCGGCACCAGCGTGGTGAACGTGGGCGTGCCCGATGGTATCGGCGCGATCACGGTCAGCCCTGGCGGCGCACCGGTCAGCGTGTTCTCCAGCAGCGTCAACGGCGGCAGCCTGGAATACCGCCTGCGCGAGCTGCAAGACACGCCCAGCCTGCGCGTGAAGCAGGGCGTGGGCAGCAACAACACGCTGGTCACCACCGTGTACGGGCAGAGCGGCCAGCTCGGTGAGCATGGCCCGAAAGTGCTGGTCGACCTGCAGCGCGTGTCCGCCGACAAGTACCAGGGCGAGGGCACGCAGAACTTCCTGCGCGGCGACCTGAAGCTGCAGCAGGACGTCGCCTGGGGCGATGTCACCGTGTTCCTGTCCGACAGCAAGGCCAAGGTCTGGGGCTACAACAACATCTCCTTCGACATGATCCGCAAGCTGGGCTGGAAGGCCGACATCTTCTATCCCGATTATGCGTGGGCGTGGTACGTGGCCTCGCCGGAAAACGCGGACAAATCCTGCGGCGCCTACACCTGCGGTGAGCTGTCCGAACTGATTCCGTACGACACCGGCCAGACCACCCGCGACCGCGTGTCATCGATCAACCATCGCTTCCAGATCACCCCGGCGCTGAGTGGCAACGTGCAGCTGTACAACGCCAACAGCCACACCCAGGCCACGCTGACCGACCCGACCGTACCGTCGCCCAACGGCGCACCGTTCTCCGAACAGGTACAGACGCCGCGCCTCAACCGCCTGGGCGGCATGGTCAACCTGCAGTTCGAGACCGGCGCGCACACCTTCACCGCCGGCTTCTGGCAGGAGAAGAGCAAGGCTGCGGCCAAGACCGAGTGGTACCAGCAGCCACTGCTGGGCGAGGGCCCGCCGCTGAAGGCCACCGGCCCGTTCGATGTATATGGTCCCGCGTTCAAGACCGACAACGCATCGAGCTGGGTGACCCGCTCGCGCCAGTTCTACCTGCAGGACGACATCGTGCTGAACGACACGCTGAAGCTGGGTGTCGGCTTCAAGGCCGTGGACTTCCGCACCCGCGGTGGTGGCCTGGGTGATGCCAAGGACCGGCCGGTGAACGGCACGCTGCGCGCGAAGAGCAACTTCCTGCCGCACGTCTCGCTGTTCTGGAGCCCGACTGAATCCACCGATGCCTTCATCGACCTGGCCAACACCATGAACGGCTACCGCGTCGCCCAGCGCGGCAACATCGGCTACACGGCCTCGGCGTGGACCATCACCGACCAGGAAGAGTTCGACCGCGTGGCCGGCACGCTGCGCCCGGAGAAGAACTGGAACCTGACCGTGGGTGCCTCGCATCGTTTCGACCGGCTGACGATCACCGGCGACGTGTTCTACAACGACATCCGCAACCGCCTGCTGTCGGCCGCCATCGGCACCCAGTTCGCGCAGATCAACACCGTGCGGCTGATGCCGAAGATGCACGTGATCGGTGCCGACCTAGGCATCACCGCCGACCTGACCGACCACCTGCAGTTCTATCAGGGCGTGGCCGTAGCCCGTTCGTACTACGACAGCGATTTCGTGGTGGGCGACACGGTGTACCCGATCAAGGGCAATGCCCAGCCGGGTTACCCGCAGATCTCGCTGGTCAGCGACCTGTCCGCCCACTTCGGTGACTGGCGTTTTGGGGCCACCAGCACCTCGTACCTGCGCCAGCCATTCACCTACGAGAACGACATCCGCGTGCCGACCTTCTGGCAGGTCAACACCTATGCCGCCTACCGATCCGGTGCCGACAGCGCGGTGCCCGGCCTGGAGCTGCGGCTGGACGTGAGCAACCTGTTCAACCGCCACAACATCGGCACCGCCACCATCGCCGGCTCGTCGTTCTCGGGCGATTACCAGACCCTGCAGCGCAGCGCGCCACGGCAGCTGATGTTCAGTACCTCGATGACCTTCTAGGTAGATCCACGCCATGCGTGGATGCACTTGGCGGCCCCCCAAACCCACCTGGCCCCCCTTGGGCAATCAACAGGGATTTTCTGGCGGCGACGCAAGGTTCCCACAATGTTGCTGGGTCATTCTGTTGGCATGGCACAGCAGACCCCGCCAACCCGGTTGTTCGGCATCCGAGGCCCAGTACGGCCCCGGCAAGCGCTGTCCGTGGCGCTCGCATTCGACCTGCGGGCCGAATACCAGTTCTGGCAGGTCTACGAACGCATGGTCCGCCCGCTACCCGGTGGCGGGCTGCCTCAAGCGTGGCTGGTGTGCCAGAAGGTGTATCGCGACCGTTGGCAGCACCCGGACGACAGCGACGAGGCGGCGTTGTCGCGGGTGCTGTTTGGCGGGAACATGACGGCTGGCCGGGCGTCGGAGCTGGCGGAGCTGCACGCGCTGGTCAGCCGTCGGGTGGCGCTGCTGGCGAAGCGGGGACGGTTGCATTCGGCAGCCTGATGCCTGCCCTTGGTGGGGTCGACTGTTAGTCGACCGCTCTTCGCACCCGGCTGCAGGAGGACACGCGCAGTCAGCGTCTATTCGACTCGGGCGAACATACCAAGGTGATTCCGTCTTCCGGGTATGCCTGGGGAAAGCGGTTGTTCTCACGACACCATGTCGCGGCGGGCGGCGATAGCCATTCGATCAGCGTCAGAATCTCATCGTGGTGCCCGCGCAGGTTCCAGCCGAGGATCGGTTCGTGATGGGCGATGCGGTTGCGTAGCACACGTATGCGAGTCAGCGGTCCCGAAAAGCTCCTCCTCTTCAGTCCCCTGGGCGCACTGGGGTCCGCAATCCGGTGAAGGATCTGCTGCCAAAGGGCCTCGTAGTCCTTGTTGAACATTGTTGTCCAGAAACTGAAGGTGAGACTGGCGACCACACCGCCTGCTGTTACCGTCTTTCCCGCTCTGACCAATTCGTTGACGGCTTTGGCGACCTGCTCGAGTTGATGAGCAACCTTCAGGGCGCCAGCGCCTCGGCCGTACCACGCCTCGCCCTTGGCCTGGGTCAGAACGGTGTAGATGCGGTTTCGCAGTGCCACTTCCAACGTCCGCAGTGGTGCGTAGAGGCTTTCAGACAAGTGGGTATTGCATCCATACAGGGCGATGGCTCGGCTACGGTCGCCCCCCGCCCAATCCAGGTAGCGGCCAAAGCGCTCCAGGGAAAGGGCTTCTTAGAATCTGTCATGGCTCATCGCTGCCTGGACGCCTCCACTGATGCCGATTGCAGTGTGCCGCCGTGTGGGGTACGGTGGTCAGGTACACCCCGGTACCGTCTCTGTCCTTCTGGGCACGCGGCCGGGGTATTTTTTTGATTGTTGCTGCTCCCGTGCGGACGAGGGCTCCCGGCAATCAGGCTCATGCATTTCCCCGATCCAACTGCCGATAGCCAATCGCCTCAGCCAGATGCGCGGTCTGGATACCCTCGCAACCCGCCAGATCGGCAATCGTGCGCGCCACCCGCAGAATCCGGTGCATCGCCCGCGCCGACAGCTGCAGGCGCTCGATGGCCTGTTCCAGCATGTCCTGATCTGCCTCGCTCAGTCGGGTACAGGCCCGCAGTGCCGCCGGCGGCAGATGCGCGTTGAGCCCGCCACGCACCTGCTGCTTGGCATGGGCGGCTTCCACCCGTGCACGTACCGCAGCACTGGGCTCCCCCAGCGGCGTGCTCTCCCGCAGCTCCACCGCGTCCATACGCGCCACGCTGATATGCAGATCGATGCGGTCCAGCAACGGACCGGACACGCGCGCACGGTAGCGGTTGATGCGTTCGTCGCTGCACAGGCAGCGGTTGCTGCGGTCGCCGGCCCAGCCACAGGGGCAGGGATTCATCGCCGCCACCAGTTGAAAGCGCGCCGGATACTGCACGCTGCGTGCCGCGCGGGCGATGCGGATGTGGCCGGATTCCAGTGGCTCGCGCAGGGTTTCCAGCGCGCTGCGGTTCCATTCTGGGAGCTCATCAAGGAAGAGGACTCCATGGTGGGCCAGTGATATTTCACCGGGGCAGGGCGGGTTGCCCCCACCCACCAGCGCCGCCGCGCTCGCGCTGTGATGGGGCGCTCTAAAGGGCCGCTGCCGCCAACGTCTTGGGTCCAGCCCTTCGCCACTCACCGACGCAATCGCGGCAAGCTGCAGCGCCTCAGTCTCTTCGGTATCCGGCAACAGGCTGGGCAGGCGCGAGGCCAACAGCGTCTTGCCGCAGCCAGGGCTACCGATCAACAACAGATGGTGACCACCTGCTGCGGCCACTTCCAACGCGCGCCGTGCATGCGCCTGCCCGCGCACGTCGGCCAGATCGGGCAGTGGCAACGGTGTCGAGTCCACGCGCTCCACGGGTGGCAACAGGCGCGGATTGCCCAGCCCGGCGCAGCATTCCAGCAACGTACGCGCTACACGCACATCGGCGTGCTCGGCCAACGCAGCCTCTGCGGCATTCCCCGGAGGCACCACCAGAATGCGCCCAGCCTCGGCGGCGGCAATTGCGGCGGGCAGTGCACCCGCCACTGGCCGCAGCTCACCGGTCAGGCCAAGCTCGCCCAGGAATTCGTACTGCAGCAGTGACTGCGGATCGACTTGACCACTCGCGGCAAGAATGCCCAGGGCGATGGCCAGGTCGTAACGTCCACCTTCCTTGGGCAGGTCGGCGGGCGCGAGATTCAGAGTGATGCGTCGCTGCGGAAAGTCGAAGCGCGCGCAGAGCAGGGCGGCACGCACGCGCTCGCGTGATTCGCGGACGCTGGTCTCGGCCAGGCCCACGATCTGGGTGACAGGCAGGCCGCCAGAGAGATGCACTTCCACCCGCACCAGCGGGGCATCGACCCCGGCGCGGGCGCGGCTGTGGACCAGCGCCAGGCTCATGTGTGGTTTCCTGCGGAAGGTCGCTTGATGGTGCGGCAGGTGATCTGTGGGTCGCCATCGGGTATTGCCGGAGATGTGGCTAGGGATATTCCCGCCTCTACCAGGCCGTCGATCGATCAGGTACCCCGGAAGATCTGTATGTAGATTCCTAGATGAAGGAGGACGGTCCCGCTTCCGTCTGTATAGAACGTCCATGAAGCTGGCATTTCCGCGAACGATCGAAAGGGGGCGTTCGCGACGTATGGGTTCAGGCAGGAGGTGCAGGCGTGTCGGGCGCATCACAAGACCTTGCTCCGTGTTGCAAAGTAGGTGAACATCGACTGACTGCTGGTGCTAACTTCAGGCCCGCTTGCTGCACGTTTCGCGACGTTGGACGAAAGGACGCCGAATGCTCGAAATGACAGGAGTTTCAAAGGTTTTCCGTACCGGCGAAGTGCAGACCAGCGCGCTTCGATCGATGGATCTGAAGGTTGCCGAGGGTGAGTTCGTTGCTGTGACGGGCCCATCGGGCTCTGGCAAGAGTACATTTCTCAATATTGCCGGGCTGCTCGAGGATTTCACCTCAGGCACATACCGGCTCGATGGCGAGGATGTCTCCCGGCTGGGCGACATCGCCCGCAGCCAATTGCGCAATCGCAAGATCGGTTTCATTTTCCAGGGGTTCAACCTCATCCCGGATCTGAACCTCTTCGACAATGTGGATGTGCCACTCAGGTATCGGCGCATGCCCGCAGGCGAGCGTCGCCAACGCATCGAGCAGGCATTGACCCAGGTCGGCCTGGGTTCGCGCATGAAGCACTTCCCGACCCAGCTTTCCGGTGGTCAGCAGCAGCGTGTGGCCATCGCGCGCGCGCTGGCCGGTAGTCCACGCCTGCTGCTGGCCGATGAGCCGACCGGCAACCTGGACACGGAAATGGCCCAGGGCGTAATGGCGTTGCTGGAGCAGATCAACGCCGCTGGCACCACCATCGTGATGGTGACCCATGATCTGGAGCTGGCGTCCCGCGCACGCCGCAATGTCCACATCATCGATGGCCAGGTGACCGATCTGCTGCGGCCCCTGCACCTTGAACAGGAATTCTGCGAACTGTCGGTCAACGGCTAAGGATGGTGGTGGATGGTGGGTTACTACATAGGCCTTGCACTGCATAGCCTGAGAAGAAACAAGGTACTGACGGCCCTGATGATCCTTGCGATCGGCCTGGGCATTGCCGCCTCGACAACCACGCTTACCGTGCTGCACGTCCTGTCTGGCGATCCACTGCCCGGAAAGAGCGACCGGGTGTTCCGCGTCCAGCTGGATGCGGCGAGCCTGCAGGGCTATCAGCCGGGCCGCGAACCCGACGAACAGGTGACCCGCCTGGACGCAGAGACACTACTGTCGCAGGCCAAGGGCGCGCGACAGGCGATGATGTCCGGCGGCGGCGCCAGGGTCGATGCCGGTGTGGACGGGCGTGCACCGCAGCAGACCGATGTGCGCTTCACTACCGCCGACTTCTTCCCCATGTTCCAGGTGCCGCTGCGTTACGGGCGCACCTGGACGGCGGCCGAAGACGCGTCCCATGCCCGTGTGGCCGTCATCAGCGAGGAGCTCAACGCCGCGCTGTTCGGCGGTGCCGACAGCACCGGCCGGACCATCCGCGTCGCCGGCGGCGAACTGCACGTGATTGGCGTGCTGTCCGCATGGCGCCCGGTGCCCAAGTTCTACGACCTCAACACAGGCAAGTTCCGCGCGGTGGAAGGGCTGTTCCTGCCGTTCACCACATCCCGCGATCTGGCCATGAAGTTCCAGGGCAGCAGCACCTGCTGGGGCAGCAACAGCGACATGTACGACCTCAACGCGCCCTGCGCGTGGCTGCAGTACTGGGTCGAGCTCCCAGGTGTGGCCGATGCATCAGACTACATGCGCTACCTGGAAAACTATGCAGCAGTGCAGCATGAAACAGGTCGCTACGCGCGCCCGGTGAATGTACGTCTGCGCAGCGTAAGCGACTACCTGCAGTTCAAGCAGGTGGTTCCAAGCGATGTGCGCATGCAGGTCTGGCTGGCGTTTGGCTTCCTCGCAGTGTGCGTGTTGAACACGGTCGCGTTGCTGCTGGCGAAGTTCCTGCGGCGCACTTCGGAAATCAGCCTGCGCCGGGCGCTTGGCGCCAGCCGGATCGATGTGTTCGCCCAGTGTTTGGTCGAGGCGGCCGTGATCGGTGCTGCCGGTGGCGCCCTGGGTCTGCTGCTGGCATGGCTGGGGTTGTGGGCCGTGCGCCAGCAGCCGGTCAGCTACGCCGCGCTGGCACATCTGGATATGGCCATGCTGCTGGTATCCCTGGCGATCGCTCTGGCAAGCAGCCTTCTGGCGGGGGCGCTGCCCGCATGGCGCGCAATGCAGGTCGAGCCGGCATCCCAACTCAAGGCCGAATAAGGCCCCGTTCGTCACAACGCCAGCGTGGCCGTTGCCATGGCCACGCCGGCGAGATTCAGTTCCCGGGAGTGGACCATGGACGTAGCACCCATCGTTTCAGCCATGCGCCGGCACAAGATTGCCGTGTCATTGATCGTGCTGGAGATCGCGCTGAGCTGCGCGATCATCTGCAATCTGCTGTTCCTGATCAACGAGCGCCTGCAGCGCCTGCAGATCGACAGCGGCGTGGCCGAGACCGAGCTGATCCGCATCCAGGCAGCCAACCCCCGGCAGCTGGAAGGTGGCGGGGAGAGCCAGGACCGCAGCTTGGCACTCCAGTACCTGGCCACGCTGCGCGCGGTACCGGGCGTCAATGCTGCTGCGCTGGCCTCCCAGGTACCTTTCAGCAGTTCCAGCAGCACCAGCACCGTTCGCCTCAGCGCCGATCAGCAGGATGAGAGCCTGACTGCCAGCGTTTACCTTGACGAAGGCGGACTACTGCAGGTGCTGGGCACGCGGCTGATTGCCGGGCGCAACTTCAATGCCGATGAGTATCGCGACATGAGCGCCTTGGAGGACGCCGGCGGCGACCAGGGCGTGCCAGCGGTCATCATCAACCGCAGCATGGCCGAGCAGCTCTTCCCGGGCCGCAGCGCGATAGGCCAGTCCATCTTCAGCTGGGGCACCTCACCGACACGGGTGGTCGGGGTTGTAGAGGAGTTGATCCGGCCGAATGGATTCGCCGATGGGACCTACACAATGATCCTCCCGGTGCGCAAATACACGGCAGGCATGCACATCGTGGCGCGCGTGTCGCCGGCCCTTAGGGGCGGGGTGCTGCAGGCGGGTGTCGCAGCGCTCAGGGCGGAGGATCCGAACATCATCATCTTCAACAGCGACACGCTTAGCGAGATGCGCAGTGATTACTTCCGCCAGGATCGCGCAATGGCCGTCATGCTGTCGGTGGTGGTGACGGCGCTGCTGATTGTCACGGCACTGGGCATAGTGGGCCTGGCCAGCTTCTGGGTGCAGCAGCGCACGCGCCAGATCGGTATCCGTCGCGCGCTTGGCGCGCGTAGGGTCGATATTCTTGCGTATTTCCAGACCGAGAATTTCCTCATCACCTCCGCAGGCATAACGCTGGGAATGCTCCTGGCCTACGCCTTCAATCTGGTACTGATGAAGGCCTACGAGCTGTCGCGCATGCCCTGGTATTTCCTGCCTGCGGGTGCGCTGCTGTTGTGGATTCTCGGGCAGCTGGCGGTGCTCGGTCCCGCTCGTCGCGCATCGCAGGTCAGTCCAGCAGTCGCAACGCGTGGCAAGTGAGTGCGCAACGCACGTCCTGCAGAGAATGGTTCCTGCAGTGAGCAAAGCTATTGGTTGACTTCACCAACACGTTGTGTGAAAACAACTTTGACGCATCTGATTATGCGTCGTTCATGTGCAGTGCGAATCCAAGTAGTTCAACTTCACTTGTACAAAGAAGGGAGTCTTGAATGGATCTGAAGCTCCGTAGTCTGTCTGATCGTCTCAAGTCCAAGATTGAAAGCAGCCCGCAGGCTGTGTCTGATCTGGACGGCATGAGTGACCTGGTCGATGCTCACCTGGAACTGGTGAGCGCGGCCCATGGCTCGGCCCATGCATCGGGCCACCTGTCGGCCAACCCGGAAGTGCTGGAGTAATTTTCCAGCCTTGAGACGTGGTGCCGGCCTGTGGCCGGCACCTTTGATCGCATTCCAATGCAACTCGCAGCCACCTGCGGGACAGGGAAGTCTTTGCCCATGAGTAACTCATTCGGTAATCAGATCGACGTCGTTCTCAAGCTGGCCGAGCGCTGCAATCTTGCATGTCCCTACTGCTATTACTTCTTCCAGGAAAACAAGCTCTCAGAAATCAGTCGCCCATTGATTCCTGAGAAAACTGTCCACGTGCTTGCTGCCTTCCTCAAGAAGGGCGCACAGGAGCTGGACATCAAGCATATATACCTGGGGCTGCACGGTGGTGAACCGACGCTGCTGCCGAAGGCACGTTTCGACCGCCTGTGTACCGTCCTGCGCGAAGCACTCGATGGTGTCGCCGAACTGCATCTTGGAATGCAGACCAACGGCACGCTCATCGACGATGAGTGGGTCGATCTGTTCGCAAAGCACCAGGTGATGGTGGGTGTCAGCATCGACGGCCCGAAGGATGTCCACGATGCATCGCGACCCGATCGTCGCGGTCGGGGCAGCTATGACACTACTGTGCGCGGGCTGCGCCTGCTGCAGGCCGCCAGCGCGCAGGGGCGCATTCCGCCGACCGGTGTGCTGTGCGTAGCCAACGCGGATCTGGATGGGCGTGAGGTGCTGAGGCACTTCTCCGAAGAGCTGGGCGTATCGGGTCTCAATCTCCTGTTGCCGCGGCAGGGACACGACGATGCAACGCTCGCGCCGCAGGCGCAGTGGACGCGATATTTCAGCGAGATCATCGACTACTGGATGAACTCGGCGCAGACCAAGCCGATCCGCGTCTACATGATCTCCGAGATCATGAACGCCATGATGTCCGAGCAGAACGCGCAGCGGCTGGACTTCCGCCGCGCCAACCGGCACAACGTCATCACCATTTCCGCCGAGGGCTACCTGGGGCCGGACGACAACATCATGGCGCTGGACGAGGCGTTCTGCAGATCTGACGTCACCATCGAGAACACCAGCCTGAGCGAGTTCTTCGCCAGCCCGATGTGGCGGTCCCTGGTGGAGGACGTGGATTCGTCACCACAGAAGTGCACCGATTGCGAATGGTTCCGGACCTGTCGCTCCGGTGACCTGTTCAATCGCTACAAGAGCGGCCAGGGCTTTTCTTCACACTCGGTCTTCTGCGAGACCTTGGACTCGATCCACTCCACGCTGGCCAAGATCGTGGTCAGCCGCGACGGATTGGAAAAGGTGGCAGGGATTCTCGCCGCACCGCCCACCATGAAGGCATCGCAGTTCATGAACCCGACCGTCGGCGCCCAGGTGATGGCCTAGGACTGTCCCATGGATGTCTTCCGCTATCTTTCGCACCCTGCGGTGGGCGATTTCCGCAGCCTTGCTGCCGAGCTGTGCACCCTGCAGTTCCACGCATTCGTCAGCCGCACCCGCGATCGCCTGACGCAGCTGCAGCACGCCGCACTGTTGGACGAAGTGCTGGCTGGCCTTGCGGCCACACCCCCTCACCGCGGTTACTGGACGCCGGAGGTCAGCTGGATCCAGGCCGGCGAATCGGCCCGCGCTGGGTACGCCCGCCTTGCGCCGCACGAAGAGTGGCAGGTGGCGCAGATCGCCACAGCAGCATTCCTGACCGGCATCCTGGACCGCATTGCGCTGCGCGTGACGCTTGAATTCCCTTTGCTTGTGGCAGGACGCACCTTTCTGGGCGAAGTGCTGATCGAGGGGCACGGCGACCTGCTGCGGATCCAGTCCGGTGTCTCCACGCTCGCCACCTTCGTGGCGGTGACCGCGTGCGAGCGTTGCACCGTGTGGATCGACGCCAGGATTGGTGTGCAGGGCGTAATCAATCTGCACGGTGAATCTCCCATCCGGTGCGTTGGCAGTGATTGGCACCGCTCTGACTGGATCGGCATGGACTGCCAGGACGCGTCGATCGCTGATGCGACCCACCAGCTCCAGGATGCGCTGGAGCTGCTGCGCTCGGTCTGCCCGGAGTACCACGCATGGGTGACCTGCCTGCTGAAGGAAGTGACCCCGATTCGGCGGCCCGCCCCGCGCATGCTTGCCAGCAACTCCTCGTCGCTGCGCATGGGCGGGATTGATGTGTCGGTACCGGCAAGCGTCACCGAGACCGTGGAAATGCTGGTGCACGAATGTACGCACCAGTACTTCCACATGTGCGCTTGGCTGGGATCCACCGTGGTGCCGGGTGCCAAGCCGCACTTCTCGCCGCTGAAGCAGTGCGAGCGGCCCTTGGACAGGATCCTTCTGGGCTACCACGCATTCGGCAATGCGCTGATCGTGTTCGACAGGCTGGCCGCGCTGGGCAGGACCGAGGAGATACGCGTGCGCTGGACCGCCGTTGCCGCCTACATGGACAAGCTGGTCGAGCCACTGCAACCGCCGGACGAGCTCAGCGAGCTGGGCCTGGCGCTGTTCTCCCCTCTACGCGCGCGCCTTGATTCCCTGCACCACCAGCGCCCACCCGCCTCGGCCTCAGCCGGGTCCCGCATGAACCGGCACGACCATGTCCCGACCTTCTCCCCTTGATGACCGTCCGTTCTTCCGGCCGGAGGCCGAGGCCCATCGCCTGCACCGCCATCTGGGTGAAGTGCGGCTTGCACGGCCTGTATCGGTGCGCCTGGTGTACCTGATTCCCTTGCTAGCCACAGCGCTGCTGTCTGTTGCCGCGTCGCTGGTGACATTCCGACCGCGTGTGGAGCTGACCCACGTACCGGTGGAGCTGGGTAACGGTGATGTGGGCCTGGTGCTCCCGGCCCCGCGTGCCGCAGTGTTCCCGGTGGGCAGGGCCGTCGAGCTGCTGGGGGGCGATGATCGTCCGCTCGCCACCGCTGAAGTGATCGCCGCCGGCGCGGTGCCCTGCGTTGCTGCACCGGCCTCCGCCACGCCCCCGGACGGCTGCACACAGCTGCGCGTCCGGCCCGCCGTCGCGACGACGGATGGGCGCCATGGCGCTGTTGCAAGCGTGCGCGGCGCGCCGCGTCATTACTTCTCCTTGTTTGACCGTGACCCGCCTGCAGGGGAGAAGTGAGCATGTCGATCCGCAGTGGGCGCAAGACACCGATGATCTACCAGGCCGAGCACAGCGAGTGCGCGTTGGCCTGCCTGGCGATGGTTGCCGGCTACCACGGGTTGGATGTGACGCTGCTTGCTTTGCGCGAGCGGTTCCCGATCTCGATGAAGGGGGCCACGCTGCGCGATGTCGTTGAACTCGCGCGGCGAATCGGCCTGGATACCCGCACTGTGCGCTGCGAGATTCCGTCATTGGCCAAGCTGCAGCTGCCGGCACTGCTGCATTGGGATTTCGAGCATTTCGTGGTGCTGGCGGGCATCCGCGGCACACGCTACGTGATCCATGACCCAGCCCTTGGCGTGGTGGAAATGCGTGCGGAAGAGGTGTCCCGGCACTTTACCGGCATCGCCGCCCAGTTCACCCCGCGTCCCGACTTCCAGATGGGAAGCGAAGGCGGGCGCCTCACCCTGCGTCGCCTGCTGCAGGGCAGCCGCGGTGTCTGGTCGTTCGTGGCGCAGGTGGTGTGGATCACTGCGTTCCTGGAACTGTTTGCGCTGCTCAGCCCGCTGGTGCTCAAGACCGTCATCGATACGGGACTGACCAACCGCGACTTCGATTTCATCACGGCCCTGGCGCTGGGCTTTGCTGGTGCGGCGGTGCTGCAGGGCGTGCTCGCGTTCTCGCGCGATTACGTGCTGCTGCATTTTGCATCGGCCTTCAACGCACAGTTCTCGTCCGTGCTGTTCAGTCATCTGCTGCGCCTGCCGATGCAATTCTTCAGCAAGCGCCGCGTGGGTGATCTGATCGATCGCTACCAATCTGCCAATATCATCCGGCAGACACTGGTCGGTAGCCTTCCCCGGGTGCTGCTGGATGGCGTCATGGCGATCGTGTTCATTTCCATTCTCTTCTATTACTCGCTCGCGCTGGGCGGGCTGGCGCTGGGCTTCTTCCTGCTCTACACGGCCGTGCGCGTTACCTGGCACCGCAGTACCCGGCGGCTGGCCGAGAATGTGGTGAAGATGCGGTCCGAGGAGAATGGCCATGTGATCGAGACCCTGCGTGGCATGCAGCCGATCAAGATCTTTGCCAAGGAGCAGGAGCGCCTGGGCAACTGGCACAACCATTACAGCCGCCTGATAAACGCGGAGCTGGGCCATGGCCTGTCCACCTCGGCACAGTCGGCATCGAAGGTGATGCTGCTCGGCGTCGACGCGGCGGCCAGCATCTATGTGGGCGCAACACAGGTAGCTGCCGGTTCATTGACCATTGGCCTGCTGTTTGCACTGCTTGTCTACAAGGCGCAGTTCGCGCAGAAATCGATGACGCTGGCCGAACAGGCGATGGAACTGCGGATGGTGTCGCTGCACCTGGATCGCCTGTCCGAGATCGCGCTGTCGCCCCCGGAGCAGGATGCCCAGGTGGCAATACCGCTGGTCCCCGCCGACTTCGACGGTTTCCGGCTTGAGGTGGACAATGTGTCCGCGCGCTACGGCCCAATTGATCCGGCCGTGGTCTCCGGTGCGACCTTCCAGATCGAGGCGGGCGACTTCGTCGCGCTGATCGGCCCCTCCGGCAGCGGCAAGACGACCTTGTTCCGCCTCATCCTCGGTCTGATGGAGCTTGCCGAAGGGCAGGTGCGTTTCAATGGCCGGCCCATGGCGGATTTCGAGATGCAGAGTTTCCGCCGCCGCATCGGCGTGGTGATGCAGGACGACATGCTGTTGTCGGGCACCATCCTGGACAACATTTCCTTCTTCGACGCCAGCCCTGATGAGTCCAAGGCGCGGTGGTGCGCCGAGACAGCGATGATCTTCGATGAGATCGAAGCAATGCCAATGAAGTTCAACAGCCGCATCGGTGATCTGGGATCGGCGCTGTCCGGCGGACAGAAGCAGCGCATCCTGCTGGCGCGCGCGCTCTATCACGATCCGCACATCCTGCTGCTGGACGAAGGTACCGCCAATCTGGACGTCTCGGTAGAAAAGCAGTTGCTGGACAACCTGGCGATGCTTGGCATCACCTGCGTATCGATTGCCCATCGCCCCGAGACGATCCTGCGTGCCAACAAGGTGCTGCACGTTGAAGGTGGCCGCGTGGTCGAGGTGCGTCGCGCCGATGCCGAAGCCGTCGTGGATGTCGCCCTGGCGTGACCCTGCGCCGTCCCTTTGCCCAAGAGAGAGAACACCACCATGAATGTCAGGTTCCTGGAGTCGCGCGGATTCAACCAGTCCACGCAGGTCGATCTGTTCATCCGCCTCTGGGATACGCCGATCGATGAGGTGGTGTCCGAACGGCTGGCCATCCTGGCGCCGTTACAGCAGATCAGTTCTCCCGTCGGCAACATGAACAACACGGGCACGCCGTATCCGTCCACGAGCTGCCTGGCGTCGCGGTTCCATCCGGATTTTGAATCGGTCATCGAACCAGGCGTGAAGGGCCTCCTGTTCGCCATCGCCATCGACCACAACCTGGTGACCTACACCAGCTGCGAGGGCCACGACTACCGCTCCGATGGTCGTGAGCCGGATGAGCGTCACGTTGGGGTTGTCAGCCGCGATGGAGACGAACACTGCAAGGTGGTGGCGGCCTTCACCGAGGTGGCATCGCGCTTCAATGCAGGGTACCCCTCGGCGGCGATCGAGGCGGCGCTGATGGTGCATACCGTGCGCAGTGCGGCGCGCGAGTACCCCGCCGTGGATCTGTATCTGTCCAAGCGTGAGCGGGCGGGATGGGATGCCTACTTCGCCGAGGTGGACGCCGCGTGCGCGCAACTGGTGGCGGAACTGGGCAGGATTCCGGAGATCAGCTGAGCCGTGTGGCGGCCCGCAGTGGCGGGCTGCCAACGATTGGTGTGGACTGAATCAGCTCACTGTTCCGGCGCTTCAAGCGCTTCCAGCAAGCACCGCTGCCCATCCGGCACCGCAGCGCCGAAGCGTCTTAGCCAAGCCTCAGCCCACGATGGCCCCGCACTCTCCACCAGCAATCGCCCCTGGCTCTGGTGCAGATCCAGCCAACGCTCGAAGCTGATACGCAGCCGTTCGATATCCGGCGCCCGCCAGCGGGCATCGGCGGGCATGCGGATCAGCACGCGCGAGGGCGCGTTCTCCACGTCCATCACCAGCACGCCCTTGCATCGGATCTCGAAGGACGTCGCCCCGGCATGGCGCGCGTGCAGTTCAAAGCCCTCGTGGGCCTTCGCGGTCACGAAGCCGCGCGCATGACTGTGCAGCAGGCGGTAGTCGGCCGGCTGCAGCTTCTGGTAGGCCCACACTTGATCCACTGCTGGCTCGGGCCACTCCATCCACATCGCGCCGATCACCGCGATGCACACCGCCGCAGCGGCAAGGCCGTGCATCTTCATTCGTCACCCCGCACACAGGCAGAAAGGTCCGCGCCATAAGCGCGCTCAGTCCTTGGGTCGCATCCGCTCGTGGATGAAGGCGGTCAGCGCCAGATCGGCCATCACCAGCCCCTCCATTACCCGGTCGCCGACGTACTGCTCCGGCTCGCCGTTCTGGCGCGTGCGCTCGGCCGCCAGCAGGATCTCCTGCACGACGCGCTGGCCGGTGAGGGCGCAGTCGGCGTCGGACAACTGCATCTGCCGGCTGCGTAGATGCTGCCGCTCGGGCCAGGGCTGGCCGTCGGCCGCAGCGCCCGCGCCGATGGCGTGGAGGATGGCGATGAGGCTGTTGGGGTCCGGGGCCGGAGCGCGTGACGGCGCTTCCTGGATCGGGCGCGGGGGAGGGGAGTGCGGC
Source organism: Stenotrophomonas sp. YJH_SMC_20 (assembly GCF_059367845.1). Classification (NCBI taxonomy): domain Bacteria; kingdom Pseudomonadati; phylum Pseudomonadota; class Gammaproteobacteria; order Lysobacterales; family Lysobacteraceae; genus Stenotrophomonas; species Stenotrophomonas sp. YJH_SMC_20. The sequence goes on from NZ_JCAFRG010000004.1 coordinate 244,377, forward strand.
GTGGTCATGGCGGGCTCCGTGCAAGCATTCGGAAGCCGCCACCGATAAAGGTGGCGGGCAGAGCGTGGCTCGAAAACCGGGCTATTAGGAAGAAACCGGCGGGCACAAGGCCCCCACGCCCCGCCCGCCATAGCCGGCAGACGGAATGCCAGCCGACACCACGCAAGGCGATGCCGGCTGGCAAGTGCAAACAACATCCTAATAGCTCGGGTTTTCGAGGCCCGGCCACCCGTTTTCGGTGGCGATACCAGAGTTGCCTGACGTAGTTGGGAATGCCAAGGGGTTGGGGTCAATGCCGCCAAAACCCGAGACGCTTTTGGCATTGTCGCATAGCACCGGAAGCGGCGAGAGCCTTGGCGTGCTAGGCGGAATGGCACTTCTGGAACGGAGTCGTCAGAACCTTCCGTCAGAGATGCAAGGCGCGGCAAATGCGACAGCACTCGCCCATCGGGCATGTGTGATCGCTCATGCAAGCGAACCGCTGCGACACCCGCTGGATGGTTTAAATGACTTCCTGCCTATTGAACCCACCGAGTGCCACGCGCAATCTGACTACTGCTGTAGTTACTCAACGCCGTCCTGCCCGCAGCAGGAAGGTTCTGCGGCGTTCGACTGGATTCCACCCACTGGCGCAGGCCAAACAAGGACCACTGTACGTGTCACGCCGCAGCCGACTGCTTCTCTGCGCGGGTCTGATCCCGCTTCCGTGGTTCCTGTTCTGGACCAGCGTTGCCGCCGTGTTCGCGCCGGGCTACAACCCACTTGCACAGCACGCCAGCGAGTTGCTGCTGGCGCCAACGCTTGCAAGCATCTGCGGCAGGATCGCGGCTATCGGCTCCGGTATGGGCTTCGTGGCGTTCTCCATCGGGGTATGGCGGCAATCCGGCCGCCGGATTGCCGTAGGCGCAATCTGCTGGTTGGTCTTTGGCATTTCCATGCTGACCAACGGGCTCTGGCCCATGGGCCATCCGATGCACGGCTTCTACACCATCGGTATCGCAAACATCATTGCACCGGCGATGTCGCACATCGAACTGAGCGCGTGGTCGGCCAACCGAAGGGCGTACGCCGTGACCGCTGTGGTGAGCATCGGGGGCATCGTCTATCTCTGGTTGAACGTGGTGGGCGCGGACCCGGAGGGCTATGGGGGGCTGACCCAGCGCGTGTTCTCGTCGATCAACTCGCTGTGGCCATTCTTGGTTGCGCTGTATCTGCTGCGAAGGGATTCAAGCGCGCTGAAGGCGGAGCCGGCGCATTGATGGAAGGGTATGTTGCACTTGGGCGATGATTGAGCGTGCGGAGTTGAGAGCAAGATGAGAATTTTTCGCCGCCAGCTGATCTACGTCCAAGTGCGCCAGGACCATTTTATTGCGCGCTTGGTCGGTGGAGACAGGACCATCCGTCGCCAGTGTCATGCCCTTGGCAACCGCGCGGGTCCTATCAAGGACTTTTCGAATATCCGGCCCCTGCTCAAGGCGATCTTCTCGGAACTCATGCCCGGGTTCTCTTTCGTCAAGCCGTGGGGGATTCTGCACTTTGATCCGGTTGAGTACCCGGTTACGAAGGAGGAACTGGCGGGGTTCCAGAAGGCTGCCATGCAAAGCGGCGCGAGCTTCTGTTTTCTCTCCACGTGGGAGCAGCGGCATGAAGACAAGGATCTGTTGGAGATGTTCAAGTAGGGACCGGCCCGCTCTTCGTTTGAGCCCAAGCCGATTCCCGCGGTTCGGCCTATTCTGAAGCTGCTGTCGTCCGGTTCCGGCCGTAATCTGACATCAACGATGCCTGCGCACTGGATTCCAATGGCCGCATTCGATCATTCCCTGGTAACCCTCCGATTCTTCGGGGACGACCTCCTACCCGAAGAAGTCAGTGCCTTGCTCGGGGCGACTCCAACCGCATCGCATCACAAGGGCCAGGAACTCAGAGGCAAACAATCAGGCACCGTGCGTATCGCCAGGACTGGCAGCTGGCAACTTGATGCGGAGCGTCGTGAGCCTGAAGATCTGGACGCTCAGATCTTCGAGATCCTCGACCAACTCACCGGCGATCTCGCCGTATGGCAGGCTCTGGCACGCTTCCGACCTGATCTGTTCTGTGGCCTTTTCATGGGCAGCAGCAACGGTGGTGTCTCGCTTTCGCCTCGCGTGCTGCTCGCCTTGGGTGAGCGCGGCATTGAGCTCGGGCTGGACATCTATGAAGCCGATGAAGAAGTGCGCAATGCCCAGCGCCAGCAGGCCATCAGTTGATGATCTCCCCACTCCCCGAAGCAACAAACGCCTTCAACTGCCGTACAAACTCCGCGTCATACAGCTCCCACTCCGTAATCTCCCCAACCACCCGCAACGGCTGCGCACTCCGATACGACCGCGTCGGGTTCCCGGGAAACTTCTTGTTGGTCACGTTCGGGTCGTCCTCGAACGGCCCGGTCGGCTCCACCACATACACGCGCGGCCGCCCCTCACCGCGGGCCATCTCCGCAGCCAGCCCGGCGCCCTTGGCAATGGTGGTGAAGTAGATGTGGTTCATCACCACGCTGTCGCGATAGTTGGAGCGGAAGCCCGCGCTCAGCAACTCGCCCACCGCCAGGTCAGCGCGGGTGCCGTGATAGAACGGCCCGGCGACCTGGTCGCAGGTGTCATGCGAAACGGGTGTCCAATCGGTGTCCTGCGCCATCGCTGCTGCCCCCTCTGTGCTGCCGGATCGACAGGCCGGCGAGTCTAGGGCGCCCGGTGGGCCTTGCTGCAAGGCCCCATCCGGGAAATAATCTGTAAACGGGAGGCGCGGTGCGCCTCCTTTTTTCATTCTGCGGCGCCGCGCCCTTCCAGCTCGCGCACGGCCGTTTCCAGCGCGTCCAGCTTTTCGCGGGTCTTCAACAACACCGCGCGCTGCACTTCGAACTCCTCGCGGGTGACCAGGTCGAGCTTGGCCAGGCCGGCCTGCAGCGCGCTCTTGAAGGTGGCCTGCAGTTCCTCGCGCGATTCGCGCAGGCCCGGGGGCACCAGGTCACTGAGGCGACGGGCGAGGTCATCGATTTGATTCAGGTCGATCATGGGGTGCTCCGTGGGGGTGGGCCCGTGCATCCGGCGCGGGCAGGCCATTCGGGCACAAGGATACTGCCGGCACCCACTGCCCGGACAGGCCGCAGCGGCTTCGCACGGGCCGCGTTCAGGCGCTATCCTCCACGCCGGAAGACAGGAGATAGACGATGAAGATGGTCATGGCGGTGATCAAGCCGTTCAAGCTCGACGACGTGCGCGAAGCGCTGGCCGAGCGTGGGGTCACCGGGATCACGGTGACGGAAGTGAAGGGCTTTGGTCGCCAGAAGGGCCACACCGAGCTGTACCGTGGCGCGGAGTATGTGGTCGATTTCCTGCCGAAGGTGAAGCTGGAAGTGGCGGTAACCGATGACCAGGTGGAGGCGGTGGTTGAGGCGATCGTGAAGGCCGCCGGCACCGGCAAGATTGGCGACGGCAAGGTGTTCGTGTACGACCTGGGCAGCGTGGTGCGTATTCGTACCGGTGAGCTGGACGCGGACGCGTTGTAACCCGTTCGGCGGGATGTTGTAGAGCCGAGCCTATGCTCGGCTGCATTTCGCGCGATGCAGGAACAGCAGCCGAGCGCGGGCTCGGCTCTACAAAGAGCGGTAAAGCCGTCGAGCGAGCTCGACCCCTACCGCCGCTTGGCCCACTTGTAGAACCGCTTCCAGCCCTGCCGCACCGCGGCCACCCAGCCCGGGTCGGCCACCAGCGCGGCCTGCGCGGCACTCGGGGCCTGGCCGGTCACGCGCTGGCGCATCTTCAGCAGGTTCTTCATGTCGCTGCGGCGCATCTGCCGGCTCAGTGGATTGCGGCGCAGCCAGCGCGGGGCGCGCCAGGCCGAGGTGAAGTCCAGCAGCACCGGCACGCCGCCGCTGACCACCACGTTGGTGCCATGCAGGTCGTTGTGGGTGATGCCGGCGGCGTGCAAACGGCTGAGCGCGTGCTGCAGCTGCTCGAACACTTCATTGCCCACCGCCTGCGCGGTGCTGAGCGTCTGGCCGGGGATGAACTCCATGCCCAGCGCCAGGCCGCCCAGGGTGCCGAGCAGTGCGGGGGCATGCTTCCAGCCGCCGAGGCGCTGCAGCATGCGTGCTTCACGGCGCACCATCAGTCGCGCGATCAGCGAAACGGGAGTGCCGCGGTAGCGGGAATAGTCCTTGATGACCGCCTCGCGCCCGTCCAGGCAGGTGCGGTAGACATCCGGGGCCAGGAAACGCTCGCCGCGCTTGAGCAGCAGCGGGGAGGCGGCGTCATCGCCGCAGGAGGAGGATGGCAGGGCAGGAAGATGCATGTCGGGGTCTCGGACGACCCGGTGGGTGGCGCAAAGCGTCAAGCGAACCGGTGTTACAGGGAGTTACTAAGTTTTCGTTAATTTTAGTACTCGCCAGTTCGCTATTCCACGATTTGTCGGAGAAATGTCGGGGTCGTGGCTGGAACAGTTCGTCGCGCAGAATCGGACAATTCTGTCTCATTTATTCCAGTTGGCCTTTAGCATCAACAGCTTGCGCGCCCAGCCCTGCGCCTCCTTCGCAACCGGATGAACACGGCGCACGGGCAACTTGACCCCGGCGCACGGCCTGCCGACCATAAGCTGTTAATCCGCGACATCGGCGGCCGCCCCTTCCTGGCACGTCCCCGTTCCCTGCCGCGGTCCCCACCGGTGCTGGCCGCTTGGCCGTGCATCGCCCTGTTTCCCGTTCCGGCTGCGGCTGGAGGAAAGTGTTTTGATCATCAAAATCGTCATTGCAGCGCTGTTCGTCGCCTGCGTGCTGTACATCCACTTCCGTGGCAAGGTTCGCGCGCGCTGGTCGCGCCAGCTGCTGGACCACTCCAGTTTCATGGCCCCGATCAACGTGGTGATGTACATGTTCTCGAAGGTGCCGACCACGCCGTTCCTGGACCCGGCCAAGGAGTTCCCGCAGCTGGAGCCGCTGCGCCAGAACTGGCAGATGATCCGCGACGAGGCGCTGGCGCTGCGCGATGCACAGAAGATCGCGGCCTCCAGCACGTTCAACGATGCCGGCTTCAATTCGTTCTTCCGCCGTGGCTGGAAGCGCTTCTACCTGAAGTGGTATGGCCCGTCGCACCCGTCGGCGAAGGCGATGTGCCCGAAGACCACGGCGTTGCTGGAGTCGCTGCCGGACGTGCGCGCGGCGATGTTCGCGCAGCTGCCGTCGGGCAGCGAACTGCGTCCGCACCGCGATCCGTTCGCCGGTTCGCTGCGCCTGCACCTGGGCCTGGCCACGCCGAACAACGACGGCTGCTACATCGAAGTGGACGGCATCAAGAAGAGCTGGCGCGATGGCGAGTGGATGATGTTCGACGAGACCTACATCCACCACGCGCACAACGAGACGCCCGATGACCGCGTGATCCTGTTCTGCGACATCGCCCGCCCGCTGCGCTTCGGCCTGCCGAGCCTGTTCAATCGTGCGGTGGCGGCCACGCTGCTGGCCGGCGGTGCCTCGCCGAACCTGCCGGGTGACCCGACCGGTGGCGTCAACAAGGCGTTCGGCAGCGTCTACAAGGTGCGCCTGAAGGCCAAGGCACTGCGCGAGCGCAGTGTGGTGGCCTACCAGGTGATCAAGTGGGGCCTGGTGGTGGCGGTGATTGCGGGTATCTGGGCGCTGTGACTGTAGAGCCGAGCCTATGCTCGGCTTGATTTATCGCAACCTGTCCGAACAGCAGCCGAGCATGGCTCGGCTCTACAGAAAGCAAAAACCCGCGCTGTCGCCAGCGCGGGTTTTTGTTTGGATCAACCCTTCAGTGCCGCTTGCACGAACGGCGGGGTCACCAGCACGCCGGTGTGCAGCGCGGCGGTGTAGTACAGGGTGTTGAAGGTCTTGGCGGCCGAGTCGGCCTGGCGGAAGTCGAAGCTGCTGTCGCCCTTGCGCGCCATGGTCACGCTCCACCAGCCGGTGGGGTAGCACGGCTGCGGGAACGGCAGGGTCTTGAACGAACCGAAGCCAGCCTTGCCCATCTCGGTGCGCATTTCGTTGATCAGCTCCAGCTGCATCAGCGGCGACTCGGACTGCTGCACCAGGATGCCATCGTCCTTCAGGGCCTTGAAGCAGCTCTCGTAGAAGGCCTTGTTGAACAGGCCTTCGCCCGGGCCGACCGGGTCGGTCGAGTCCACGATCACCACGTCCACGCTGCCGGCCGGGCAGTTGGCCATGTAGGCCACGCCGTCGTCGAACAGCAGCTCGGCGCGGGCGTCGTCGTTGGAGTCGCACAGTTCCGGGAAGTGCTTGCGCGCCATCACGGTGACCTGCTCGTCGATATCGCACTGGGTCACGCTCTCCACGCCGGTGTGCTTGAGCACTTCGCGCAGGGTGCCGCAGTCGCCGCCACCGATGATCACCACGCGCTTGGGCGCGGCGTGGGTGAACAGCACCGGGTGGCTGATCATCTCGTGGTAGAAGAAGTTGTCCTTGCTGGTCAGCATGATGGCCCCGTCGATGGTCATCAGGTTGCCCCAGTCGGTGGTCTGGAAGATCTCGATCTTCTGGAACGGCGACTGCACCTCGTCCAGCTTGCCGGTGATGCGGTAGCCGATGGCCGAGCCGGTGCGCTCGAAGTGTTCGATGTACCAGTTGTTGCTGTCAGTCATTGGAAAACAGTCCTGTTCGGAGGGGTGGAGCCGGGCTGGCGGGCGGGGCCGCGTGGCACAGATGCCACATCCGGACGGATCGGCCCGTTCAGGTTGGAACCTGTCACGGGCGCGGGCGCGCATGATAACGAACCTGTGGGCACATAGGCGTTATCATGCCCCCCCTTTTATTGCCAACAAGGCCGACTGAAATGACCGATTGGTCCCTCGACCAAGCCCGCAAGACCTACTCGATCCCGCATTGGGCGGACGGTTACTTCGACGTGGATCAGGCCGGGCACATGGTGGTGAGACCGACCGGGGCGGACGGCCCGGTGGTGTCGCTGCCCAAGGTGGTCGATGCTGCGCGCGCGGCCGGCGCCAAGCTGCCGCTGCTGGTGCGCTTCCCGGACATCCTCGGCCAGCGGCTGGGCAAGCTGCAGGCGGCCTTCGCCCAGGCCCAGCAGGACTGGGAGTACAGCGGCGGCTACACCGCCGTGTACCCGATCAAGGTCAACCAGACCCGCGGCGTGGCCGGCACCCTGGCCAGCCACCACGGCGAGGGCTTCGGCCTGGAAGCGGGCAGCAAGCCCGAGCTGATGGCCGTGCTGGCGCTGTCGCGCCCGGGCGGGCTGATCGTCTGCAACGGCTACAAGGACCGCGAGTACATCCGCCTGGCCCTGATCGGCCGCAAGCTGGGCCTGCAGACCTTCATCGTCATCGAGAAGCCGTCCGAGCTGAAGCTGGTGCTGGAAGAGTCCAAGGCGCTGGACGTGAAGCCGGGCCTGGGCGTGCGCATGCGCCTGGCCTCGCTGGGCGCCGGCAAGTGGCAGAACAGCGGTGGCGACAAGGCCAAGTTCGGCCTGTCGCCGCGCCAGCTGCTGGACCTGTGGAAGTCGCTGCGTGACACCGAGTACGCCGATTGCCTGAACCTGCTGCACTTCCACATGGGCTCGCAGATCTCCAACGTGCGCGACATCGCCAACGGCATGCGTGAAGCCACCCGCTACTTCGTGGAGCTGTCGCGCCTGGGTGCGAAGATCACCCACGTCGACGTGGGCGGTGGCCTGGGTGTGGACTATGAAGGCACCCGTTCGCGCAGCTTCTGCTCGATCAACTACGGCCTGCATTCCTACGCCAGCAACATCGTGCAGCCGCTGGCCAATGCCTGCGAAGAGTTCGGCCTGACCCCACCGCGCATCGTCACCGAGTGCGGCCGTGCGATGACCGCGCACCACGCGGTGCTGATCGCCAACGTCTCGGAAGTGGAAGAAGCGCAGGAAGGCCGCGTGCCGGACCAGCACGACGACGAACCGGCGGCGATCCGCCACCTGCGCGAAATCCACGACGAGCTGGACGTGCGCCCGGCGGTGGAACTGTTCCAGGAAGCCCAGCATTTCCATGCCGAAGGCCTGGCCAGCTACGCGCTGGGCCAGATCGACCTGCCGCAGCGTGCGCGCATCGACGATCTGTTCTACGCCATCGCCCACGGCGTGCGTGCGCGCCTGAGCTATGACGAGAAGAGCCATCGCCCGGTGCTGGACGAACTGAACGAGCGCCTGGTCGACAAGTACTTCGTCAACTTCAGCGTGTTCGAATCGATCCCCGACGTGTGGGCGATCGACCAGGTGTTCCCGATCGTGCCGATCGAGCGCCTGGACGAGACCCCGGACCGCCGCGGCATCATCGCTGACATGACCTGCGACTCGGACGGCATGGTGGAAACCTATGTCGAGAACGAGAGCCTGGACAGCTCGCTGCCGCTGCACAAGATGAAGCCGGGCGAGAGCTACCGCATCGGCTTCTTCATGGTCGGCGCGTACCAGGAAATCCTGGGCGACATCCACAACCTGTTCGGCGATACCGACGCGGTGGAAGTGCTGGCCGATGCCGATGGCTATGCCATTACCCAGCAGCGCCGCGGCGACACCACCGACGTGATGCTGGACTACGTGGGTTACCGCCTGGACGAACTGCGTGCGGCCTATGCGCAGCGCGTGGCTGAGGCCCAGCTGTCGCCGGAACGCGCGCAGGAACTGTCGGACGCGCTGGAAGCCGGCCTGACCGGTTATACCTACCTGTCCGACGAACCGCTGGTGTGATGGACGGCGCCGGGCCCGCCCGGTGCCACCGTTGCCGATGAGCGCGCGCGCGACCTTCCACCTGTTCCTGCATGCCGCCGTGCCAGCCCTGCTGGCATGGCTGTTCTGGCGCAAGCGCTTTGCCTCGGCGTGGCTGCTGATGCTGCTGGGCTGGATCATCGACCTGGACCATCTGCTGGCCGACCCGATCTATGCACCAAACCGCTGCAGCATCGGGTTCCACCCGCTGCACACCGCACCGGCCATCGCGGTCTATGCCGGGCTGTGCGTGCCGAAGAAAACGCGGTTGTTCGGCATCGGTCTGATCATCCACATCGTGCTGGACGCAATTGATTGCTGGTGGATGCACCACCGTTGATGTTTGCTGCGTGTCGACCAAGGTCGACACCTACCGGGCGCACGATGGCGGACGGATTGGCGCTTGGTAGAGCCGGCCGCTGGCCGGCTTCCGCAGGGTGTTCCTGGTGACCACGTGGTTGCCGGCCAGCGGCCGGCACTACCCACCGTCAGGTTGGTCGTTTCACCCCAGCGGCAACCACACCGTCGCACGCAGGCCGGGCTGCGCATTCTCCAGCACCACGCGCCCGCCATAACTGGCGGCGATATCGCCCACGATCGCCAGCCCCAATCCACTGCTGCCCACGCGCTCATCCAGCCGCACGCCACGCTGGGTGACCCGTTCCAGCGCGTCTGCCGCCAGGCCGGGGCCGTCGTCGCGGACCTCAATGCGCAACTGGCCGTCGTCGGCTTCCGCGCTGACCTGGACCTGCCGTTGTGCCCACCGCCCGGCGTTGTCCAGCAGGTTGCCCAGCATCTCTTCCAGATCCGCACTGGCACCGGCGAACTGCAACGCTGGATCGATACCTGCGGCCGTGAACGCAATGCCGCGTTCGCCATGCACGCGTGCCATCAACCGGCATAGCGCCTGCGCGACAGTCGCAACGTCGCTGCGCTGGCGATGGTCGGCGGCCAACCCTACCGCCAGGTAACGGTCAACACTGGCCTGCATGCGTGCGCTCTGCTCGCGCACGGTGGTCCGCCAGTCCGCGCCGTCGCCGTCAGCCTCGGTGGCCAGCACGCTCAATGGGGTTTTCAATGCATGCGCCAGGTCCTGTGCACTGGTGCGCGCGCGCGCGACCATGCGTTGCTGGTGCTCCAGCAGCGCGTTGAGTTCTTCGCCCAGTGGCGCGACCTCTGCCCCCAGTCCCTGCGTCTCGATGCGCTGCGCATCACCGCGCCGCACTCGTTCCAGCTGTGCACCGAGGCGGTGCAGCGGACGCAGGCCGAAGTGAACCTGGCTGGCCAGCACCGCCAGCCACGCTGCGACCAGTACACCCAACGCGATGGCGGTGCGCTGCCGGAATGCGGCAACGTCGGCATCCAGCGCGCTGCGGTCGGTGGCGACCACGGCCACGAACGGTTCACTGGCACGTGGCAGGCGCACCTGCTGCACACGTGCGCGCAAGGATTGCTGCAGCGGCCCGGCCAGGTTGCGCGTGGCCGGGCCAGTGACGGTGGTGGGAAGCGTTTCATCCCACAACGAGCGTGACTGCAGCAGCACGCGGCCATCGGCACCGGCGATCTGCCAGTAGGAGCCGGAGAACACCCGCTGGAAGCGCGCGTCATTCGGTTGCTGGCGCAGGCGCAGCTGTCCTTCCGGGTTCACTTCGGCCTGCGCCAGCAGGGTCAGCATGTCCTGCTGCAGTTCGTGGTCCAGCCGATCACGCGCGCTGCGCTTGAACAGTTCGCCCAGTAGTGCGCTGGCCAGCAGCGAAACCAGCAGCAGGCCGACGCCGCCAGCCAGCAGCAGGCGCCGCCGCAGCGAGGATTGCCGGCTCACGGCGCGGCCAGCCGCCAGCCCTGGCCGCGCACGGTCTGGATCAGATCGATGCCGAGCTTGCGGCGGACCCGACCCAGCAGCATGTCCAGCGCGTTGGAGTCCGGGTCGTGGCCGCCTTCGAACACCTGCTCGCCCAGACGATCACGGCCGATCACCTGGCCGCTGTGGTGGATGAAGTAACTGAGCAGGCGGAACTCCTGCGGGCTCAGCGCCAGCGGCTGTCCGTCCAGTTCGAAGCGGCCGGCGTTGACGTCCAGCTGCAGCGGGCCGCAGTGCAGGCGCGGGCTGGCGTGGCCATGGCTGCGGCGGATCAGGGCGCGCAGGCGCAGCACCAGTTCGTCGGCTTGGAACGGTTTGGTCAGGTAGTCGTCGGCACCGGCATCAAAGCCGGCCAGCTTGTCGTGCCAGCGCCCGCGCGCGGTCAGCACCAGCACCGGAAAGCTGCGGCCGTTGCCGCGCCAGCGCTCGATCACGCTCAATCCGTCAAGCCCGGGCAGGCCCAGATCAACGATGGCCGCCTGCAGGTCTTCGATCTGGCCGATCTCTTCGGCCTGGCGACCATCGGCGACCACCTCCACCACATAACCCGCCTGTTCCAGCAGGGGCACCAGGCGCTGTGCCAGTGCGGCATCGTCTTCGGCCAACAGGATGCGCATCAGTCGTCGAGCTCCGTCTTCAGCAGCTTTCCGCTGCGCGCATCATAGTCCAGCTCCACCACCACGCCGTCGCCGCGCAGGATCTCCACTTCGTAGACACCATCGTCCAGCTCCACTTCCAGCAGCTGCCCCGGAAAGCGCTTGAGTGCATCGCGCACCACGCTTTCCAGCGGCACGTAGCGGCCCTGCTGCACGGCGCGACGCGCGACCTGCTGCGCCGGGTCCTGGACGGGCGCGGCGGCGGTCGGGGCGTTGGCCAGGGCCAGCAGCAGGGGCAGGGTGGAGAGCATCGGGGCGCAGGGAGGGCTGTAGGAACAGGCGTGAGTGTGCCGGGGGTGACTAACAGCTGGCTAACAGTGCCGGCTAAGGCGCTGTTAACCACGGGGTGCATTGTGGCGTTGCCGGGATGGTCCGGCCACGAACACGAACAGGAGAACCCCCATGTTGAAGTCGCTCACCCTCGCCACTGTTGCCCTGCTGACCGTCGCGCCGGCCGTACAGGCCGCGCCGCTGGGCATGGCCCAGGTTGAACAGACCCTGCGCAAGGCCGGCTACACCCAGATCCACGAGATCGAGCGCGATGACGGCCTGTGGGAGGCCGACGTGAGCCGCGCTGATGGCCGCTTCAGCGAGGTCTATGTGGACCCGAAGACCGGCGAGATCTTCGACGAGCACAGCGGCCGCGCGCTGCTGACCACCGACCAGGTGCTGGCACGGGCACAGGCGCATGGCCTGCGCGAGATCCATTCGCTGGAACGCGATGGTGCGACCTGGTCGCTGGAGGCCCGCAATGCACGCAACCAGAAGGTGGACGTGCGCCTGAGCGGTTATGACGGCCGCATCCTGCACAGCGAGCGCGATGGCTGGCTGGATTGACGTTTGCCCATGTAGAGCCGAGCCCATGCTCGGCTTTGCGGCCAACCGTAGCCGAGCATGGGCTCGGCTCTACAGGAGCTGGCTTACCAGCCGTACGGCGGCGGGTAGTCCCAATAGCCCGGGCCGCGGCCGTAGTAGCCGCCATACGGACCGAAGAACCCCGGTCCCTTGCCTTCGCTGACGTGGATGTTGACGTTGACCCCGTGAGTCTTGCCCTCATCGGTGGTGTAGTTCTTGCTCAGGTTCAGCGTGGCGGCGTTGTAGTGGCTGTTGCCACCGTTCTTGGAATAGCCGATGCCGGTGGTGAAGCTGCCGGACACCTTGACCTTGTCGTCGGTGACGTCGGCGATCTTCGCGTCGTCGTGCACGCGCGGGCCGCTCTTGTCACCGTAATAGGTGCCGGGCGGGTCCTGCTGCAGGGCCGGGTCGTTGAGGTAGCGCATTGGCGCCTGCGGCAGCGTCAGGTCCAGGCCAGCGGCCTGCGGCGCAGTGGCGCCAGCGGCGGACTGGGCCAGCACGGTTCCCGGCAGGGCCAGGCACAGCAGCAGGGTCAGGGGGCGGATCATGACGGCGCTCCAGCGGACAGGTGGCCACGCAACACGCGGCGGTACAGGCCGACGCTAGCAGGGGTTGCTTGAATGATGCCTGTCGGCACCGGATTGGGGTAGAGCCAGGCCGTGCCTGGCCGCAGGTCACAACCGCCCGAATCCGAACAATCCCTCCAGCGCATGCCTGCGCCGCTCGATCCGGGCCCGCAGCAGCTGCGCGCCGATCATCGAATAGGTGATGCCGTTGCCGCCGTAGGCCATGGCGAAATGCACCCGCGCCCCCCACTGGTCGTGCGGGCCAAAGAACGGCAGGCCGTCGGCGGTTTCAGCGAAGGTGCCGGCCCAGGAGAACGCTGGTACCGGATCCAGACGCGGGAACCAGTGCAGCAGCTGATCCATCAGCTTGTCGGCCTTGTGCTGCACGCGCCGGTCGCGGCGAGCCGGAATGTCGATGGCGTCATCCAGCCCGCCCACCAGCAGGCGGCGGTCGCCGGTGGCGCGCAGGTACAGGTACGGGCGTGCGCTCTCCCACACCATGGTGTTACGCAGCCGGCCGAGCGCGCCCGCATCAATGGGATCAGTGATGAAGGCATAGCTGCTGCGGTTGCGTGCGACCCGCTGCTCGAGCCAGCGCTGGCTGGCGTAGCCCATCGCCAGGACCACATGGCGGGCGCGGACCGTGGCGCCGGCCTCGGTCATTGCGGTTACGCCCTGCGCGCCGGGCTTGAGCGTGTGCAGCACCGTGCGGTCGTGCACATGGCCACCGCGCCGGCGCACCCGTTTGAGCAGGCCGTAGGTAAGGCAGTAGGGGTCAACCCGGGCCGCCTGGCGGGTCAGCAGGGCGCCACCGGCGTCCACGTCGAAGCGTTCGCGAAGGGCTTCGCGGTCCAGCCAGCGGGCGTCCAGTCCAATGCCGCGGCGCGCAGCACCTTCGGCCATCAAGCGCGGCACGTCGCGCCGCCGGCTGGCCAGATACAGGCTGTCCATCTGCCGGAAATCCACGTCCTTCAGCCCACGTGCCACTTCGCCCAATGCCGGGATCGCATCGGCACAGGCACGGTAGGCCAGGGCGGCCGCATCGTTGCCATAGCGCTGGGCCAGCTCCAGCAGGTGGGTGTCGATCTCGTACTGCAGCAGCGCGGTGCTCGCGGCCGTGCTGCCCCAGCCGATGTCGCGCTGCTCGATCAAGGCCACGTCATGGCCATGCCGGGACAGCTCGTCGGCGATGAGTGAACCGGTGATGCCGCCACCGACCACCAGCACGTCGCAGCGCAGGTCCTTTTCCAGCGGCGGGAACGCCTGGATCAGTCCGTTGCGTATGGCCCACCACGGGTAGCCACTTTTCAGGTCCATGAAGTGTGCTGCTCAGGCGGTCGGGTGGCCGGTATGCGGGGTCTGGATCAGTTCGGACAGATCGAAGCCCTGCAGGCGCGCTGCGGCCAGATAATGTTCCTGCACGGTGGCGTCCAGCTGCGGCTCGCGTGCCAGCAGCCACAGGTACTTGCGATCCGGGCTGCCCACCAGCGAAACGCTGTAGTCCGGGGCGATCTGGATCACCCAGTAGTCGCCCTTGGCAAACGGCAGCCAGCGCAGGCCCTTGGGCAGGAAGCTGACTTCCAGGCGCGCGCTGTCGTTGTCGACGGCGCAGGCCTCGCCGGTTGCCTCTTCGATCTCGCCGTCCATGCGGCAGCGGTTGGTGACGCCGACGTTGCCGTTGTCGAGCAGGGTGTAGTGCGCCGACACGTCGGTGCAGCCTTCCGGCTCGTGGCGCATCGGCAGACGGGCGATCTCGTACCAGGTGCCCAGGTAACGGGGCAGCTTGAGGTCGGGGACGGTCTTCAGCGGCGGGTGGTCGGTCATCGGCAGTGGTGGCAGGGGTGGGTCTCCACGATGCCGATGGGCTCGCCATGGGCGGGTGAAGCCGGGGCGATGGCTGTGTCCAGAACGTTCCGTCGCCGCTGCGACGTGCCTGTTGCCACCGGCCTGGCGGTATCCTGCCGCCAGCGCCGTGTTTTCCTGATCCAACCGAGGTGGAGGTGCCGATGTACCAGGTGATCCTGTTGAAGAGTGAATCCGCGTTCGCGCGCGAACAGTGGCCGCAGGTCGATGACCTGGTCGACTACGAGGGCGTGAGCTACAGCCTGCGTGCCGGCCCGCGCCAGCCGCTGCCGACCGACCACGACTGGTACCCGGTGGCGGTGTATGCGCCCGATGAGATTACCGAGGAAGAGTTCCAGGACTGGTATGCCCTGCAACAGCCGACGGTGGAAGAGTTGCGCCTGAAGTACTGACGCCCGACGCTGACGGGGCCGCCCATCCGCTGTTGACCGCCTGTGCCGTATAGTCGCGCGCAGGCGCGGTGGTCCGCGCGAACTGGTATGTCTGGCGTGTCTTCTTTCCTGCGATCGATCCGTGCACGGGGGCCCTGGCTGGCCCTGCTGCTGTGCACTGCCTTCCTGCTGTCCGCACCGGTGCTGGCACAGGATGAGGACCCCACGCCGAAGCAGCAGCTGGCGGATATCGATGCAAAGCTGAAGGAAGTCGACCGCAAGCGTGGTGATGCCGCGGCCATCGAAACACTGGCCATGCTGTCAGAGGATGCTTCGAAGGCCCGGCGTGACGCCGAGGCGCTGGAGAAGTCGCTGCAGCCGCAGCTGGACCGCCTCGACGAACAGCTGGCGCAGTTGGGCACGCCTGCCGAGGGCGCCACCGAGCCGCCCGAACTGGCGGCGCAACGGCGCAACCTCAACAAGCAGCGCGATGGGCTGGCCGCATCGGTGGCGCAGGCCAAGGCCAGTGCCGTGCGTGCACAGCAGCTGGCGGCGGACATCGAGCAGCAGCGCACCGCACAACGTACGGAAGAACTGGGCCAGAAGGTCGCCTCGCCGCTGTCGCCTGCGTTGTGGAGCAAGGTGGCCGAGCGCCTGCCGATCGATATCGCGCGCGTTGCGCCGTTGGCCGAGCAGGGGCGTGACGCGCTGGTCGCCGGCATCCGCACCAATGGCTGGGGTACGCCGTTGCTGGGCCTGCTGGCCGCGCTGGTGATGATGTTCCCGCTGCGGTTGTGGCTGCGTAGGCTGGGGCGGCAGTTCGCCGCGTCCGAGCGCGCGCCGGACGGTCGCCTGCGGCGATCCGGCCTGGCCATGTGGCTGCTGCTGGTCGGTACGCTGCTGCCCGGCTATGCCGTGGTGGTGCTGATGGCAGCGCTCGATGCGATCGATGCCATCGCGCCGCGTCTGCAGATGGTGGCCGACGGCCTGGAGACGGCCACCTTCCGCGCCGCCTTCATTGCGGCGCTCAGCGCGTGCATGCTGGTACCCAAGCGTCCGTCGTGGCGGTTGCTGAATCTGGATGACACCGCCGCACTCAAGCTGCGCAAATACGCCTGGGGCGCGGCGGCGCTTGCCTGGCTGAGCACGGTGCTGGTGGCCCTCGACCAGGCTACGCGCACCAGCGACGTCACCACGGTGGCGTTGGACGGCCTGATTGCCCTGACCTACCTCGGCCTGATCATGGCCATGCTGGTGACCCTGGCGCGCCTGCATCGGCGGCAGACCGCCGAAGCCGAGGCCAAGCTGGAGGCACAGGCCGATGGCGTGGGTGCGGCAACGCCGGTGCGTCGCAGCAGCTGGCTGGTACTGGCACGCGTAGCGGGCAACGTCGCGGTGGTGGCCGCCATCGCCGCGACGTTGATGGGCTACCTGAATTTCGCCAAGTTCGTGAACCAGCAGCTGATCGGCGGCAGCATCGTGGTGCTGGCGGCGACCCTGCTGTTCAAGTTCGTCGATGACCTGAGCACCTGGATGCTAAACGCCGACAGCAAGGTCGGCCAGACCATCCTGCTCAGCACCGGCCTGAGCGTATCGCGGCTGGAACAGGCGGGCGTCCTGCTGTCGGCGGCGTTGCGCACCATCGTCGTACTGATCGCGCTGCTGGCGCTGGTGGCACCGTTCGGCAACATCGGCGCGGTGGTGGAGCGCTTCTCCTCGCTGTTCACCTCTGGATTCGACATTGGCGGAACCAAGCTGGAGCCGGTGCGCATCGTGCTGGCGGTGCTGGTGCTGCTGGCTGGCCTGGCCGTTACCCAGCTGGTACAGCGCTGGCTGACCGACACCTACCTGCCCAAGACCGAGCTGGACCTGGGCGCGCGCAATTCGGTGAGTACCGTTGCCCGCTATGTGGGCATCATCATCGCGGTGATCTGGGCGCTGTCGGCGATGGGCCTGCAGCTGAGCAAGCTGGCATTGCTGGTCAGCGCGCTGTCGGTGGGTATCGGTTTCGGCCTGCAGGTGATCACCCAGAACTTCGTCTCCGGCCTGATCCTGCTGGCCGAGCGGCCGGTGAAGATCGGCGACTGGGTGAAGCTGGGTGACCAGGAGGGCGACATCCGCCGCATCAGCCTGCGATCGACCGAGATCCAGGTGGGCGACAAGTCGACGCTGATCGTGCCCAACTCCGAGCTGGTCACCAAGACCGTGCGCAACATGACGATGGGCAACAACCAGGGCCGCATCCAGATCCAGTTCGCGGTGCCGCCCAGCACTGATGTCGGCAACCTGCGGCAGGCGCTGCTGGATGCGTATACCGCGCACACCAACGTGTTGCAGCAGCCGGCACCGACGGTTTACATCGACAGCATTGCCGGTGGCCAGATCACCATCAACAGTTTCGCGTACGTGGCCAGCCCGCGTCAGGTCTATGCCACCCGCAGCGATCTGTACTTCAGCCTGCTGCAGATCCTGGCGGAGCGGAACATCCCGCTGTCGACCCCGACCGACATCCACATCACCCGCGATCCGCAGGAGTAGGGGGTGTTCTGCAGGGCTGCGCCCTGCACCCGCTACGAACAGAAGCAACAGCAACAGCGTGCATTCCGTGGGATGGTGGGGCGATGTCGGAGTGCGGGGACGCCGTGAATCCGTCCATGGAGGCTTGGCAGCCGCATCCATGCGGCTGACACCCCGCACTCCGACACCGCCCCACCTCTGACAGATTCCTGCGGCTGTCGGTAGGTGTCGACCTTGGTCGACATTTCTGTCAGATATCGAAATCAATCTGGGATCAGATCCGTTTTTCTCCGGAAAACGGATCTGATCCCATCGGCATGTCCAACAGACCGCAGCAAACTGTCGAAGGCGGTGTGGGTCCGGTTGCGGGGGCGTGAGCCGCATGGATGCGGCGACCGAGCTTACATGGACGTACTTGCAGCGTCCCCCGCAACCGGACCCACACCGCCAAACCACGGAATGCCCGCTGTTGCCGTTGCTGTTGCTCTTGCTTCGGCCGTTGCTTCGGCGGGTGCAGGGCGCAGCCCTGCAAAGAACCCTACCCTCGCGGTCGGCTGCGCGACGGCACCAGTGCGAACGTATCCACCGCCAGCTTCTCGGCATGGTTCAACCACGCGCGGATCTCCAGATCATCCACTTCGTGGTCCAGCCCGAACGTCACGTTGATCTTGCCGTCGGCATCGGGCTGCACCCACTGCTGGGCCAGCACCACCTTGCGCTGCGACGACACCGCTTCGATCCAGAAACCACGATCCGGGCGCGTACTCGCCACCAGCTGCAGCATGTACTGGCCGGCACGGGTACGGCGGCCCTTCTGGGTGATCATGTGCGCCTGGCGCACGCTCGGTCGCGGTCCCTGGAACGCATCCAGCGGCGCATCCACGGCGATGCCGGCACGCAGGTCGTTGTCGCGGTACAGCTTGATGCCGTTGTCGCGGTTGACCAGCAGCGCACACCAGTCGCCGTCGGCCGAGCCGTCCTCGAACGCGGTGCAGCGATCAACATAGGCCAGCGTGTTGTCCGGATCCGCGTCATCGAACTGGCGCGAGGTGTTCTCCAGGTAGACCGACTTCAAACCCCAGTCCTTGTCGTACTCGAGCAGCACCGGTGGCTGCACGTGCTGCAGGCCGACCACCACCTGGTCGTCGCCGTCGATCTTCAGTTCACGCGTAGGTTCACCCAGCCACAGCGAACGGGCGAACGCCAGATACTGCGGGTAGTCGCGGCCCTGGTCGCGTCGCGCGGCCACACTGGCGCTGGGCGCGCGCTGCGGGTCGATCAGTGAACGGCCGAAGCCCATCGTCTTCAGGTTCGGGTCCAGCAGGCTGAGCAGAGTCGCACCCGAATCCAGCGTGGTGCCGGCGTCGGCGCTGAGCTGCTGCGGCGCAATGCCATCGCCCAGGAACAGCAGCAGGTTCTCGCGCTTCTGCCGGGTCAGGATGTGGGTCAGATCGTTGGGCATCGCCAGGTGGTCGGAGGCGATCACGATCAGCGTGTCCTTGCCGTACGGGCTGGCCTGGATGCGTTCGACCAGCTGCGAGATCAGCCGGTCACTGCATTTGAGCGCGTTGAGCATGTTGATGTTGCCGTACTGGCTCTGGTAGCGCTCGCCCTTGCACGACACCGGCAGATGGCCCGCCGGGTGGTGGGTGTCCATGGTGAGCGTGGTGAGCATGAACGGCGAGCCGGCGCGCGAGAGCTCTTCGAAGCGCTGGTAGGCGGTATCCAGCAGCACGTCGTCGTGCACGCCCCAGGCCGAGTAGTGGATGCGACCGATCTTTTTCTGCTGCTTGAACCAGGCGAGGTCATGCACTTCGTCAAAACCGTGGCTGGCCAGGAACTGGCCCTTGCCGGCGAACTGGCCGTTGGCTCCGCCCAGGTAATGGTTGGTATAGCCCTGCTGCTTCAGGTAGTCGCCCAGGCACACTGCCTTGGGCAGGAAGCTACCCATCCGGTCCATGCTGTTTTCATCGCCCTGCGAGGTGGTCAGAGGCACGCCGCACATCGACGACACCAGACCGGCGATGGTCCAGCCGCTGCCTTCGGCCGAGGCAAG
Organism: Stenotrophomonas sp. YJH_SMC_20; assembly: GCF_059367845.1. Taxonomy (NCBI): domain Bacteria; kingdom Pseudomonadati; phylum Pseudomonadota; class Gammaproteobacteria; order Lysobacterales; family Lysobacteraceae; genus Stenotrophomonas; species Stenotrophomonas sp. YJH_SMC_20. The sequence continues at coordinate 263,869 of NZ_JCAFRG010000004.1, forward strand.
GCCGCGCACGTCCAGCGACTTCGTGGCCAGGCGGTTGAGATTGGGCATCAGGCCCGGGAACACGTTCTCGTCCAGGTAGGTGCGCTCCAGGCTCTCGCCGTAGATCCAGACGATGTTGCGTGGGCGCTGCAAGGGCTGCGTCGGCACTTGATACTCGGGGGCGATGCGGGAGAAGTCGACCGGGCGCAGCTGCTGGTACAGGCGTTGGCCGTCGCGGGCCAGCGGGCTGATCATGATCGTGGCCACCCACACGGCCGCGAAGCCCGCGAACAGCGCGCCACCGTGGCCGGGCCGGCGCCAGCGCTTCACCCGCGTGGCGAACAGCGGCAGCAGCGAGACCAGCGCCAGCACGATGAAGCCGGCGATGTAGCCCTTGAAGTCGGAGACACCGGCGCCTTCCATGTCGGCGCCGAGGTGGTACAGGGTGGCAGCGTTGAGCCCATCACCGGACAGCTTGTCGATCAGCCACCATGCGCTGAGCATGAGCAGCAGCAGCGAGAACGCACTGGCCTTCCACCACACCCATTTCTCGGACGCGAGGAACAACCAGCACAGCAGCAACAACGACAGCAGCAGTATCCAGAGCATAGGCAGCTTCGGCAGTGACGGGGTGGTGGTGATGGACGTCGTACCGACGCGTGTCCATCCGACCGGCGCTGCCGCAAGCACATGCATGTGACAGGCCGATGACCCGATAGTGCATGCACGAACCTGACTGAAATGTTTGTTGAAATGACGCGCGCGCAATCGCGCTCAGAAGGTAAAACAAGCGTGAAAGGCTTCGTTGGATTACATTAAAAACCGCATGAATACGTGTTTTTCCCCGATTCGCTAGCGATGCCCGCGTTCTTCGCGTGCCCGCGCACGACGGTCGAACAGCAATGCACTGGTTACGATGCCAAGGCCGAGCACCACGCCGATGAACAACAGAATCAGGGCGATGAGCGGATAGCCGAACAGGTGCCAGCCGGTGTCGATCTTCATCATCATCGCGGCGGCCATGATCAATGCCGCGCTGATGATGCCGGCCGCCACGCGGTTGGCGATCTTCTGCAGGTTCTCCATCAGCCGCGATTCTTCCAGGCCGGTGACCTTCATCTGCAGGCGGTTCTCGGCCAGCAGCGCCATGATGTCCGACAGCTTGCGCGGCCCATCACGCAGCAGCTGCTGCAGCTCCATCGCCTCGCTGGCGATGTTGGCTGCGGACAGTGATTTTTTCAGGCGCGCACGCATCACATGCTGCAGCTGGCGCTCGACGATGCGGCGGGTATCCAGTTCGGGTGCCAGCAAGCGGCATACGGTTTCCAGGTTGAGCAGTGCCTTGCCCAGCAGGCTCAGTTCCGGCGGCGTGCGCAGTCCGCAGGCGGTGGCGATGCGCACCATGTCCAGCACCACGCGGCCTTCGGAGAACGTGCCGCTGGCGGCGTAACGCGCGATCAACTGGCCGGTCTCGCGCAGATAACGTTCCTCGTCGAACGCCTCCAGCCGCGTGCTGATGCTGATCAGGTCGTCAGCCACTTCCTCGCCACGGCCATCGACCGCTGCGAACAGGATCTTCAGCAAGCGCTCGCGCAGGCGCGGCGGCATGTGCGCAACCATGCCCAGGTCGAAGATCGCCAGCCGTCCATCGGGCATCACCCGCAGGTTGCCGGGGTGCGGGTCGGCGTGGATCTCGCCGTGCACGAAGATCTGGTCCAGGTAGCCGCGGATCAGCGCCGCCGCCAGCGGGTCCATCGATTGTTCGGTACGGCGCACATCGGGAATCGCATCCACGCGCACGCCGGTGGCCAGTTCCATGGTCAGCACGCGCTGGCTGCTGTAGTCCCACAGCGGCTGCGGAATCCACAGGCGGCGGAACGGCTTCAGGTGTCGGCCGAAACGGGCCAGGTTCTCGGCCTCGGCGTGGTAGTCCAGCTCCTGCATCAGGGTCTTTGCGAACTCGTTGAGCCAGTCGCGCAGGCGCACGCGGCGGCCCACCTGGGTCAGGTGGTCGGCGGCCAGCGCGAAGCTGCGCAGCGCCTCCAGGTCCGAGCGAAGTTGTGCGGCCACTTCAGGCTTCTGCACCTTCACCGCCACCTGGCGTCCGTCGTGCAGCACGGCCCGATGCACCTGCGCGATCGATGCGCAGCCCAGCGGCTCGGGGTCGAACGCGGCAAACAGTTTGTTCACCCCTACGCCCAGCTCCTGCTCGATGATGGCGTGGATGCGCTCGACGGGAATCGGCGCTACCTTTTCCTGCATGCGCTCCAGCGCCGTGGCGAACTCTACCGGCACCATATCCGGGCGCGTGGACAGCATCTGGCCCAGCTTGACGAAGGTTGGCCCCAGCGCTTCCAGATCACTGACGAACTGTTCCGGGTTGCCATCTGCCGGTACGTCGGCCGGATTGCCCGCGGCATCCAGGTTCATGCCCGAGAACACCCCTGAATGGCGATAGCGCATCAGCAGGCGCAGGATCTGGCTGCGCCGGTTCATGCCTTTGACCAGCGGAGGATTGCCATTGGCGGTGGGCGGATTGCTCAAGCGGAACTCCCATGCGACGAAGACAGGTAGCGCCGGCCACGGGCCGGCAATGTCCGGATTCCGCAGTGTCGCCGGGGGGCGGTGGGCACGCGGTGAATCCGACGTCTTCCGCAGTCCACACCGGATCGGTCAGAATCCGCTCATTCCCTCTCTGGACTTCCCATGGCCGGTGCCAGCCTGTTCGCCCTGCTCGACGATATCGCCACCCTCCTCGACGATGTCTCGGTCCTGACCAAGGTCGCGGCGAAGAAAACCGCCGGCGTGCTGGGCGACGACCTGGCGCTGAACGCGCAGCAGGTGACCGGAGTCAACGCCAACCGTGAACTGCCGGTGGTGTGGGCGGTGGCCAAGGGCTCGCTGGTCAACAAGGTGATCCTGGTACCGGCAGCACTGGCGATCAGCGCCCTGGAGGCCTGGCTGCGCAGCCGCGGCTGGAACGTGCCGCTGATCGTGCCGCTGATGATGATCGGTGGTGCCTTCCTCTGTTTTGAAGGCGTGGAGAAGCTGGCGCACCGCTTCCTGCACTCAGCTGAGGACGACGCCGAGCATCAGGCCGAACGGCGCAAGGCGCTGGCCGATACGCAGGTGGACATGGTGGCGTGGGAGAAGGACAAGGTGAAGGGCGCGATCCGCACCGATTTCATCCTCTCGGCCGAGATCATCGTGCTGACCCTGGGGGTGGTCGCCACCGCATCGTTCACCAACCAGGTGGTCACGCTGGCCGTGGTTGCACTGGCGATGACGGTGTTCGTCTATGGGCTGGTGGCGGGCATCGTGAAGCTTGATGACGTCGGCCTGTACCTGTCGCGCAAGGGTGGGGCTTTGGCCGCCTTCGGTCGCGGCCTGGTGGCCTCGGCGCCGTGGCTGATGAAGTTTCTGTCGGTGGCTGGCACCATCGCCATGTTCCTGGTCGGTGGCGGCATCCTGGTGCACAACGTGCCGGCGCTGCACCACGCGGTGCAGGCGCTGGGCGGCGAGGGGCAGTGGGGCTGGCTGGTGAGCGCGGTGGGCAACATGGTGGTCGGCATCATCGCCGGCGCCATCGTGCTGGCAGCGGTGACCGGGTTCCAGAAGCTGCGCGGGAAATGATCTGTAGAGCCGAGCCCACGCTCGGCTGCTCTACGGCGCTGCGCGCCGCCGCCCGAGCATGGGCTCGGGCGCTACAGCGTCTGCACGCTGGATCATCAGCCCGCCTGCACCCGGTTCTTGCCTTGCCGCTTGGCCGCATACAGCGCGTCATCGGCGCGGCGCAGCAGTGTCTCGGTATCGTCACCGGGTTGCCATTGCGCCAGCCCGGCGCTGAAATGCACCGGCACGCGCCGGTCCTGCACGGTCAGCACGCGGTGCGCCAGTGAACGTTGCAGGCGCTGCACGGTGGCCATGCTGTCGGCGCCCTGGGTTTCCGGCAGCACCAGTACGAATTCATCGCCGCCCAGCCGCGCGATGCCGTCGGTGGCGCGCAGCAGCAGCTTGCACACGGCCACCAGGTGCTGCAACAGCGCATCGCCGCCGGCATGCCCATGCGCGTCGTTGGTCAGGTGGAAATCATCCAGATCGATCACCGCCACGCCCAGCGGCGAGTTGTTGCGCATGGCACGCGCCAGTTCACGCTGCAGCAGTTCGTCCAGGCCGCGGCGATTCAGTGCCTGGGTCAGCGGATCGATACGCGCCAGGTCACCGGCAGCACGCAGTTCCTGCTCCAGCTCGGCAATGCGCTGCTCTGCGCGTTCCACTTCCTGCCGCGCGCTGGCCAGGTGATCGCGGGCCTGCGCGGCCTGCTGCTGCACCTTGCCGGTATCGCGCATCACCTCCTGCAGCAGCTGGTTGAGGTCGGCGATGCTGCGTGCCTCGCGCAGCTGCAGGGCGTAGCTGCCGATGCGGTCGTGGTATTCACCGGTGCTGGTGGCCATGCCATCCATGCGTTCGATGAACTCGCCCATCAGTCCGCGCATCGCGGCCTTCGAATCATCAATGCCCTGGCGCAGCAGGCCCTGCTTGTAGATCACTTCGCGCAACTCGGCGCGGGTGCGCTCGACCGCTTCGGCTTCCAACGGACCGTCCAGCAACTGGCGCACTGCCGCGATCTGGCCCTGCAGCCAGCTGCGGTCATCCAGCAGCTCGCTCACGTTCTCCAGCAGCAACGCGAACAGCTCCAGCAGCAGCGCCTGCTGCTCCTGCCAGCTCTCGGCACGCACACCGACCTGGTGGCCGAGTTCGCGCACTCCTTGTTCGATCGGCTCCAGTGCGGTACCCGGCTGCCACTGGCGCAGGCGCAGGGCCAGCGCCTGCGCTTGCTCGCGCAGGTCCGGGTCGTGCTGCAGCAGGGCCACCACCGCACCGCCCAGCAGCAGCCGCAGCTGCTCGGACAGGCGCAGGCTTTCCGGCTGCCCGTCCGGCGAATGCTGCTCGATGGTGCGGATGTACTTGTCGATCAGCTGCCGCATCGCACGCCCATAGCGCGGCCAATCGGCGCTGGCCTGTGCGGACTGCAGGCGGTCGCCCATGTCGCCCAGCTCGCCCGGCAGGGTGGCCATGCCGTTGGCGAACGCCGCCAGCAGCGGTTCCGGCGCGTCGGCGCCTGCGAACAGCTGCTGCAGGGCCACGCCACCGCCGCCCTGCAGCACCACGCGGTCACCCAGCCCATCGTCCACCACCGCGCGCACGCGTGCCGGCGGTCCAAGGGCGGTACCGGGGGCAGGGCGGTGGTCGGGCTGGTCCGTCATGGAGCGAATCCTGGGGGCTGGCAGGGACTGGTTCCAGCATATCGGCGCGGCCGCCGACGGCTTGAACGGCTAGGATGGGCGACAGGATGCCGCAGTGGAGGTGGTGATTCGCGTGATGTTGCTGGGGGCGACCGGCCTGGTCGGCGGGCTGACCCTGCGCAGGCTGCTGGACGACCCGCGCTGCAGCGCCGTGGTTGCCCCGACCCGCCGCCCGCTGGCGTTGACTCACGGGAAGCTGGAGAACCCGGTACTGGCATTCGACGCGTTGCCTACTTCGCCCGAGTGGGCGCGCGTGGACGCGATCATCTGCGCGCTGGGCAGCACCATGGCCCAGGCCGGCAGCCGCGAGGCCTTCCATCGCATCGATCATGACTACCCGCTGGCGTTCGCACGCCTGGCAAAAGCACAGGGGGCGCAGACCTATGTGCTGAATTCCGCAGCCGGCGCCAACCCACAGTCGTCGATCTTCTACAGCCGGGTGAAGGGCGAGCTGGAGCGTGATCTGCGTGCGCTGGGCTTCAATTCGTTGACCCTGGTCCGCCCAGGACTGATCGGTGGCGAGCGCAACGAGGTTCGCCGCGGCGAACGCCTGGCACTGACGGTGCTGGGTGCACTGGGGCCGGTGTTGCCACGGGCATGGCGGATCAACCCGGCCAGCGAAATTGCCAGGGCGCTGGTCGAGGCTGCGCTGGCCCCGCAGCCGGGCGAGCACGTGGTGGCGTCGCGCACGCTGGTCGGCTGATGTCGCGAGCGCTGCGCCTGACCCAGCTGCTGCAGCTGCTGCGCCGTCATCGACGGCCGGTGGCCGGGCAGGCGCTGGCCGAAGCGCTGGGCATCAGCCTGCGCACGCTATACCGCGATATCGAGACCCTGCGCGAGCAGGGCGCCGACCTGCGTGGCGAGGCCGGCGTCGGCTACCAGCTGGCACCCAGCGATACCCTGCCGCCGATGACCCTGCCACCGGCCGAGATCGACGCGCTGGTGCTGGGCCTGCGCTGGGTCGCGGCCCGCACCGAGCCTGCGCTGGCCGAGGCCGCACGTGATGCCCTGGCGCGTATCGCGCATGTGCTGCCAGCCGCGCGCCGGGAAGCCTTGCGTGATAGCGGCCTGCGCGTGGGCCCTTCGCGCATGGGAACCAAGGTGCCCGCCGCACGTCTGCAGGTTATGCGTGAAGCAGTCAGCGCGCAGCAGCGCCTGAAGTTCGGCTACGAGGACGCGCAGGGCCAGCGTACCGAGCGCACCGTCTGGCCGTTCGCGCTGGGCTACTTCGATGAAGTGCCGATGCTGGCGGCGTGGTGTGAGCGCCGCGAGGATTTCCGTCATTTCCGGCTGGACCGCATCCGCCAGGTGCGTGTGCTGGAGGATCACTACCTCGTGCCACGCGCCACCCTGCTGCGGCGGTGGCAGAAGGCACAGGGCATCGCACCGGACTGGTTGGACCGCTCATAACCACAGCAACAGCGGGAAGCGGGCGGGGGGTAGAGTCGACTGTTAGTCGACTATCGCGCGCAGCGGGGGGGGGGGGCAAGCAGGCTGAAGGAAGAGCAGTCGACTGACAGTCGACTCTACCGATAGACGAATCTGCTGACAGAATCTGTCAGCAGGCCCGTACCACCATGATTGCTCCCAACAACGGAGCCTCCCCATGTTCAAGCCCAGCACCCTGCTGCAGTACGTGCGCGACGTCGCCACCAGCGCCACTTTCTACAGCGGCATCCTCGGCAAGCCGCCGGTCGAGCAGTCGCCCGGCTTTGCCCTGTTCCTGCTCGGCGATGGCGCTGCACTGGGCCTGTGGCAGCGCGACGGCGTGCAGCCGCCGGTGTCCGCGCAGGCCGGCGCCGCCGAACTGGCGATGGTGGTGGCCAACCCGGAGGCTGTGCAGCAGATGCACGATGCGTGGCGCGCTCTTGGTGTGGAGATCCTGCAGGCGCCGGTGACGCTGGAGTTCGGCCACACTTTCGTTGGGGCAGATCCTGATGGCCACCGCCTGCGGGTCTACAGCCGTGCCGAGGGCTTGGTCGCGCGCGATTGATCGCCCGCATTGTGTAGATCCACGCCATGCGTGGATGGAGCGCGACGGAGCAGGCACAAAAAACGCCGGGCAATGCCCGGCGTCTTCTCTAAGTCATGTGCCAACCAAGGTTGGCACCCACCGATCAGATGCCGATCAGCTGGCCAGCGCCAGGTCGTCCATCATCGCGCGCAGGAAGCGGGCGGCTTCACCACCGGTAGCCGCGCGGTGGTCGAAGGTGACCGACAGCGGGATTACCTTGTGCGCTTCCACGCCGCCCATCACCGGGGTCATCTGGTGGCGGGCACGGCCGGCACCGACGATGGCCACGCACGGCGGCACCACGACCGGGGTCGCGTAGCGGCCGGCGAACATGCCGAAGTTGGACAGCGAGATGGTGTAGCCGCTCAGTTCCGAGGCGGCGATCGAACGCGATTCCACCTGCTCGCGCAGGCGATTGACGCCTTCGCGGATGCCGCGTGCATCGAGCATGTCGGCATTGCGCAGGGCCGGCACGAACAGGCCGTCGTCGGTGTCCACGGCGATGCCGATGTCCACCTGGGCGTGCAGGGTGCGGGTCAGCGCTTCACCGTCGAACCAGGCGTTCATGGCCGGCACCTTCTGTGCGGCAACGACGATGGCGCGAACCAGGCGGGCGGTGACGTCGTTGCCCGGCAGCCAGGCGTGGATGTCGGCGTCGTCGTTCAGCGTGGTCGGCACGACCTTGCTGTGCGCGTCGGCCATCACGCGGGCCATGTTGCGGCGCACGCCCTTCAGCGGTTCCGGCTGGCCCTTGGCGACCACGCCCGGCGGCTGGGTGCGCATCGGCTTGCCGGCGGCAGACAGCGGGGTGCGCGCTTCGCTCTGCACCGGGGCAGACACCTGCGCCGGGGCCGGCGCGGCATACGCGGCGGCAGCGACCGGTGCCGGAGCGGCGCCGAGCTTGGCGGTGCCGTTGGCGGCGGCCTGCTTGACGTCGGCCATGGTCACCGCGCCATCGGTGCCGGTGGCAGGCACGCGGCTCAGGTCCACGCCCAGCTTGCGCGCCATCGCACGCACGGCCGGGACGGCCTTGACGCCTCCAACGGCCAGCGCCTGTTCGGCATGCACGGCATTGGAGCTCTGCATGGCGCCAACCACGGTACCGGCATCGTCACGCTCGGTCGCGGCAGGCTTGGCTTCTTCCGCGACCACCGGTGCGGCCGCAGCCGGCAGCGGCGGCGGGGTCGGTGCGGCAGCCGGCGCGGCCGGTGCGGCGTGGCCATGGCTGTGGCCGGTGTCCTGGCCATCGGCGCGCTGCGGCAGGTTCGGGTCCAGTTCGAAGCTGGCCAGCACCGAGCCGGTCGGGATGATGTCGCCGGCGCCGCCGGACAGCTTCAGCACCTTGCCGGAGAACGGCGAGGGCACTTCCACCACGGCCTTGGCGGTCTCCATCGACACCAGCGGCTCGTCCAGCTTGATCACATCGCCTTCCTTGACGAACCACTCGACGATGGTCGCGTCCGGCAGGCCTTCGCCCAGGTCGGGCAGGTTGAAGTTCTTGGTCTGGCTCATTTGCAGTTCTCTTCCAGCAGTTCCAGTTCGCGGGCCGGCAGCCAGCCCGTCGCGCCATTGGCGCGCTCGGACCACCACCACCCACCGTGTTCGTGATGAAGCTTCACCATCTCGCCGCTTTCCACATCCAGCTCGCGGGCGTCGTAGTCGCACAGCGCTTCGGCGCGACCCTCGTCCAGCAGCTGCAACCAGGCGATGGGCGCCCAGCCAGCGCGCCCATCGTTGGTGCGTACCCAGGCAAACGCCGGCCATTCCTCGTCACGCACACCTACTTCGACGATCTGGCCGGTGTGGAACCGCAGCGGGTTGGGATACTGGCTGCGGTAAGCCCCCAGAAGGCGGGCCCGCATGTCAGCCGGCCGCCACCGCGCGCTTGGCCGCAGCCACGATCCGCTCAACGCTCGGCAGGTACTTCATTTCCAGGCGGAACAGCGGAATGTGGGTGTCGTAGCCAGTGACGCGCTCGACCGGGGCCAGCAGGTCGTAGATCGATTCCTCGGCCAGGCGCGCGGCGATCTCGGCGCCGAAGCCCGCGGTTTTCGGGGCCTCCTGCACGATCACGCAGCGGCCAGTCTTGGCCACCGATTCGGCGATGGTGGCGAAGTCCAGCGGACGCAGCGTGGCCACGTCGATGACTTCGGCACTGATGCCTTCGCCGGCCAGCTTGTCGGCCGCTTCCAGCGCTTCCTTCACCTGCGCACCCCAGGTCACCAGGGTCACGTCGGTGCCGTCGCGCAGCACGAAGCAGACGTCCAGCGGCAAGGCTTCGCCGTCGTTGACGACCACTTCCTTGTACTGGCGGTAGATGCGCTTGGGCTCCATGTAGATCACCGGATCCGGCTCGCGGATCGCGGCCAGCAGGAGGCCGTACGCACGCTGCGGCGACGACGGCAGCACCACGCGCAGGCCCGGCACGTTGGTGAAGATCGCCTCGTTGGCTTCGCTGTGGTGTTCCGGCGCGCGGATGCCACCGCCCCACGGCACGCGCAGCACCATCGGGCAGTGCAGGCGGCCACGGGTACGGTAACGCAGGCGTGCGGCGTGGCAGACGATATGGTCGACCATCGGGTACATGAAGCCATCGAACTGGGCTTCTGCCACCGGCTTCATGCCCTGCGCAGCAAGACCAATCGTCAGGCCGGCGATGGTGGTTTCATCCAGCGGGGTGTCGAGGATGCGGTCCGAGCCGAAGCGCTGCTGCAGACCGGCAGTGGCACGGAACACGCCGCCGTTGACGCCCACGTCTTCGCCCAGCACCAGCACCGACGGGTCGTGTTCCAGCTCCCAGGCCAGCGCCTGGGTGATGGCTTCGATGAGGGTGATCGGGGTGGTGGTCATGCTCTCTTCTCCGCGCGCGACCGCAGCGCTGTCGGCGGCGTTGGTGTGCGCGCCGGGCGCGCCGTTCTTGATCTCATCCATGGCGCTTCTCCAGGGCGATCGCCTGGGCACGCTGGGCCAGCAGGTCCGGCGGCGGATCGGCATACAGGAAGTCGAACATCGCCTCGACCGGCTGCACCGGCGTGTTGAGGTACAGGTTCACTTCCTCGTCCACGCGCGTGCCGCACTCGGCAACCCAGGCGGTTTCCTCTTCTTCGCTCCACACACCGGCGTTGATCAGGTACTTGCGCAGGCGCAGCATCGGCTCGCGCTGCCAGGCATCCTTCACCTCGGCGTCGTCGCGGTAGCGGCGCGCGTCATCGGCGGTGGTGTGGTCGGACAGGCGGTAGGTCATCAGTTCCAGCACGGTGCCACCGTCGCCGGCCAGCGCACGCTCGCGTGCCTGCTCCATCGCCGCCAGCACGGCGATCAGGTCATTGCCATCCACCTGCAGGCAGTGCAGGCCGCCGGCCAAGCCCTTCTGCGCCAGCGTTTCGGCACCGGTCTGGGCCGAGCGCGGGACCGAGATGGCCCAGCCGTTGTTGACGATGCACAGGATCAGCGGCAGCTTGTAGGCGCCGGCCGAATTCAGTGCCGCGTAGAAGTCGGTCTTGGAGCTGCCACCGTCGCCGCACACCGCCACCGCGATCTGCGGTTCCTTGTTGAGCTTGAACTTCAGCGCGGCACCGGCGGCATGCAGGCACTGGGTGGAGATCGGCACGCAGAACGGGAAGTCCTTGGCCGCGTTGCCGCCGTAATCGTTGCCGCGTTCGTCGCCGCCCCAGTACATCAGCACGTCGTGCGGGCGCACGCCACGCATGAACATCGCGCCATACTCGCGGTACGAAGGCGCGAACACGTCGTCCTTCTGCATCGCCGCGCCGATACCCACGTGCGCGGCTTCATGGCCCAGGCAGGCGGCATAGGTGCCCAGCTTGCCGGTGCGCTGCAGCGCGATGGATTTGCTGTCGAACGTGCGTACGAACAGCATCTGCTTGAACAGCGGTACCAGGACCTTGGGGTCGCGCAGCGACGCGGGCAGGTCGTCACGGACGAGCGTGCCGTCCGTGTCCAGGTACTGCAGGTATTCGATCTTGAATTCAGCGGCAACCGTCATTGCGTACTGCACCTTCGACAGAGAAGTTACAAATGATATGAATCGCCATGTTAAGGAACGCGTACGGAATAGCCTTCCTGCGCCGCAACACGGGGATTCCCCGTTTTACCCCTGCCGGCGGGTGGGGGGCCAATAACAACAACGTATTCAGTCGTTGCTGCAAAGCATCAGAATACGCCTCTGGCTGACCGCCAGTACAACGGCCTGGACGGTTCCACGCGCAGGCCCGGGATCGGCCGATGCTCCACGGCCAACCGCACGCTCCGGTATGGACCCGGCGGCTGCCAGCGCGGCGGCAACGCGCTACCCTTGCCGCCCCCGATCTGGTCCCGCCCATGTCCGTCGACAACAACCAACGCGATCTCGAAGCCGGCATCCACACCGACCTGCAGGGACGCCTCACCTACGGCGGCTACCTGCGGCTGGACCAGCTGCTCAGCGCGCAGCAGCCGCTGTCCAGCCCGCCGCACCATGACGAGATGCTCTTCATCATCCAGCACCAGACCTCGGAGCTGTGGCTGAAGCTGCTGGGCCATGAGCTGCGTGCCGCAATCGGCTTCCTGCAGCGCGATGAAGTCTGGCAGTGCCGCAAGGTGCTGGCGCGCAGCAAGCAGGTGCTGCGCCAGCTGACCGAGCAGTGGTCGGTGCTGGAAACGCTGACCCCGTCCGAGTACATGGGCTTCCGCGACGTGCTGGGCCCGTCGTCGGGCTTCCAGTCGCTGCAGTACCGCTACATCGAGTTCCTGCTGGGCAACAAGAACGCGCAGATGCTGCAGGTGTTCGAGCATGACCCGGCCGGGCAGGCGCAGCTGCGCACCGTGCTGGAGGCGCCGAGCCTGTACGAGGAGTTCCTGAAGTACCTGGCCCGCTTCGGCCATGCCGTGCCGGCGGTCTACGAGGCCCACGACTGGACCCAGCCGCACGTGGCTGACGACGCATTGCAGCCGGTCTTCGAACGCATCTACCAGGACACCGACCGCTACTGGCGCGAGTACGCGCTGTGCGAGGACCTGGTGGACCTGGAGACCGCCTTCCAGCTGTGGCGCTTCCGCCACATGCGCACGGTGATGCGGGTGATCGGCTTCAAGCGCGGCACCGGTGGCTCGTCCGGCGTGGGCTTCCTGGCCAAGGCACTGGAGCTGACCTTCTTCCCCGAGCTGTTCCAGGTGCGCACCAGCCTGCAGGCCGCGCCCCCGACAGCGCTGGGTTGATCCCCATTCAGCTTGGATCCCAGCCGGCGGCTGGATCGTTTCAGATGCAAGTTCAGGGAGCAGGCTGCCACCTGCCTCAAACGGCGTGTATTTGACGTGAACGCCAGAAGTCGGTGATCCTCGCGCGTTGCTTCAACTGCACAGCGGACGTGCTCGTCATCCACCGAACCAGGAAATCCGCATGAGCGTAAACGCCACTGCGAACACCCCAGAGCCGGCGCTGCCGGACTTCAAGACCACGCTGGGCCACCCGCGCCCGTTGTGGATGCTGTTCATGACCGAGTTCTGGGAACGCTTTGCGTTCTACGGCATCCGCTGGGCCTTGGTGCTGTACATCGTCGCCCAGTTCTACAACGGCAGCGCTGCCGGTGAAGGCGACGCCAGCCGCATCTATGGCGCCTACCTGGCCCTGGTGTACGCCGCGGCGATCTTCGGTGGCTACGTGGCCGACCGGGTACTGGGCTACCAGCGCTCGATTCTGACCGGCGCGATCATCATGGCCGCCGGCCTGTTCATGATCTCGCTGCCGCAGGAGCACATCTTCAAGCTCGGCCTGGCCACGATCATCGTCGGCAACGGCCTGTTCAAGCCCAACATCTCGACCATGGTCGGCAAGCTGTACGGGCTGAAGGACGAGCGCCGCGATTCGGGCTTCACCATCTTCTACATGGGCATCAACATCGGCGCGATGATCGCCCCGGTGCTGACCGAGTACCTGGCCCGCAAGGTGTTCGGTACCGATGCGATGCCGTCCTACAAGGTCGTGTTCATCGCCTCGGGCGTAGGCATGCTGATCTCGCTGGTGTGGTTCTACATCGGTCGTGCCGGCCTGAAGGGCATCGGCGCACCGCCGGCCGGCGCTGAAGGTTTCGGCCGCATCATCATGGTGCTGGCCGGTGCCGTGGTTGCCATCCCGGTCGCGTACTTCCTGCTGGCCACCGGCGCCACCGCGCTGGCCTGGATCCTGGGTGCGATGTTCACCGCGCTGGCCGTACTGCTGCTGGTCGAGGGCATCCGCGAAGGCAAGGTGCAGCGCGACCGCGTGATCGCCATGCTGATCATCTTCGCCTTCAACGTGATGTTCTGGATGTTCTTCGAGCAGGCCGGCAGCTCGTTCACCTTCCTGGCCGAGAACATCGTCAACCGCCAGTTCGGCAGCTGGACCTTCCCGACCGCGTGGTTCCAGTCGGTCAACTCGGTGGCGATCATCACCCTGGCCCCGGTCATCGCCTGGATCTGGGTCGCCATGGGCCGCGCCAATCCGTCCATCCCGCGCAAGTTCGGCCTGGGCCTGCTGTTCAACGGCGCCGCCTTCGCGCTGCTGATGTTCGCCCTGTCGCAGATGGTGGTGGACGGCAAGATCCCGTTCTGGACCCTGTTCATGGTCTACGTCATCCAGTCGGTGGGTGAGCTGTGCCTGTCGCCGATCGGCCTGTCGATGGTGACCAAGCTGGCCCCGGTGCGCCTGGTCGGCTTCGGCATGGGTGGCTGGTTCCTGTCCACCGGCATCGGCAACAACCTGTCGGGCATCTTCGCTGGCGTGGTCAGTGGTGAAGGCGGCATGACGGTCGAGTCGGCCCTGAAGGGGTATACCTTCGGGTTCTGGGCCCTGATCGGCTCCGGCGTGGTGCTGTTCCTGATCGCCCCGCTGATCAACAAGCTGATGCACGGCGTCAAATGATGATGAGAGGGTAGAAGGCATGCGTAGCAAGCTCGGTACTGCGGTAGTGGTGGTCTGTGCGGCGCTGATCGGCGCCTGTTCCCAACCGCAACCACCTGCGACCGCCGAGCCCACGCAGCCGCTGGATACCCGACCCACCGAGCCACCGGTCGCTGACCCCAGCGAACCGGTGGCCTCGGGCAACACCCCGGTGGCGGCGGACATCGCCGCCATCGCCGGGCTCGGTGCGCAGTTCGACCCGGCCCGCAACCCCGCCGATGACCTGGCCACCGCCAAGGTGGAAGCCCAGCGGGGCAAGAAGCGCATCCTGCTGGAGATCGGCAACGCCGCCTGTGAGCGCTGCCGGGCGCTGGACGATGTGGTGGAAGGCAACGGCGACCTGCGTCGCTTCCGCGATGCCCACTACGTGTGGGTGAAGGTCAACGCCAGCGACGAGCAGCCCAACACCGCGTTCCTTGCCCAGTTCCCGGTGATGGAACGCGACTATCCGCATCTGCTGGTGCTGGACGCCGATGGTGGCCTGCTGGTGTCGCAGGCGACCGCTGAGCTGCGCAGGGGCGAGGCGTTCCAGCCTGCGCGGGTGAGCGCGTTCCTCAAGCAGTGGGCACCCGACAAACCGGAATAGGGGAGCGCCGGCCGCTGGCCGGCAGGGGTGGTAGTGGGTGGGTGCCAACCGCTGACCGCCAACCCCGGCGGATGCCAACCGCTGACCGCCAACCCCGGTGGGTGCCGACCGTTGGTCGGCACAGAAGTGCATCCACGCATGGCGTGGATCTACTGTGGTTGCGGTCACATTCCCGGAATCGGCATCTCAATATCGCAACGCGCTCGCCGTTACCGGCAAGGACCTCAGTCGACATCCCGTCGATGCAACCTTCCGGAACGCCCATGCACAGCGACCACGCCGAACGATTGCCCGGACCCGCCAGTGAGCTGGCCGAGGGTGGAGCAGGCGAGGGCGTGACCCTGCCGCCGCAGGAGGCGCTGCTGGATGACGCCGGTACCGGCGAGGCCACCGTCGACCTGGCACCGCCGCGCCATCGCCTGCCGCAGATCGCGCTGCCCGATAACGTGGTGCTGAAGGGTGCGGTGCAGAAACTGGTCGAGCAGAAATCGCGGCTCGATGCACTGGCCGCCGATGGCCAGCTGGCCGGGCTGCTGCCACCGGAGTGGCAGGGCCATGGCGTGCGCGCGATTGAACTGTCCACCTTCATCCAGGGCGTGCTGCCGTTCCTGCAACCCGGCGAACGTGGCGAAACCGCGCCGGCGCGCCTGCCGGTGCGCCATGTGCTGGGTGACGACAGCCGCTGGGGCCTGGACGATGTCGCCGAACCGAAATCGCTGGCCTGGTACCTGGCTAGCGACGAACGCGCCACCGCCGGCAGCAAGGACGTGGCCGAGGCCTATCTGGTGGGTGCACTCGGCCTGGCGTGGATGCAGGAGGGGCGTAGCCGCCCCGGTTTCCTGCGCGCGATGGGCCAGGACAGCCTGGCGGCACGGGTGACCATGCTCGGCTACCCGCCGGCCAACGAACTGGCGCTGTACAGCGTCACCGCGCACGGCCAGTCGCAGATCTGGTGCGTGCATGGTCGCCGTCGCATGCGCCCGCTGGTGGCGCCGTGGCTGAGCGTGCCGCTGCTGACCGCGTATGGCGTGCCGGCGCCGGTCGCGTGGCCGTCCAGTTTCCCGCCTGTGGAGGCCGTGGCCGAGCTGTTGGCAACCGCACGGCAGGGGCGCGCGCTGCCGGAAGTGGATCTGGGCAAGGCCGTGGCGAAGATCGCCGAAGAGGCCGCATCCGAAGCCTGGCAACCGGTCAGCCTGCTGCAGCTCAACACCTGGTCACCGCGTTGGCATTTCTTCCTGGGCACCTTCGTCGGCCTGCCGTCGCTGCTGCTGGTGGCGGCGGCGCTGGCGCTGCCCGGTGCGGTCGAGGCGGCCACGGTTGCTGCATCACTTGGCTTCGCCGGTGGTGCCATCGCGGCGCTGGCGGTGCCGTGGATCCACGCGCGGCGCAAGCACCTGAGCTGAAAAAAGGGGACGGAGGGGATTAAGTCGTTTCAGGCACACCTGTACTCATTACGACTTAATCCCCTCCGTCCCCTTTTTCTTTCAGACGCCTTCGCCCATCCGCTCCAGGCCGTCACCGGCCAGGCGCAGGATCAGCTTTTCCAGCAGCTGTTCCTCCTCCTCGCTCAGCACCGACATCAGCTTGCGGGTGATCTCGATCACCATCGGCGCGATGGTCTCGTACACCTCGAAACCGGCCGCGGACAGCGCCAGCACCGAGCGGCGGCGGTCATCGCCGTGGGTCTCGCGCTTGATGAAGCCGCGCTCCAGCAGGCGGGCCACGGCGCGGCTGACCGCCACCTTGTCCATCGCCGTGCGGTCGGAGACCTCGCTGGCCGAGGAGCCCGGGTACAGCGCCAGGATGGTGATGACCCGCCACTCGGGAATCGCCAGACCGTAACGATCACCGTATAGCTTGGCGATGTTGCCGCTGACCCGGTTGGACAGCACGCTCAGCCGGTACGGCAGGAACTGTTCCAGGTCGAGCAGGACGTGCGAGGCACGCAGGCGGGTCGAGGCGGGATCGGGGCTCATGTTGCGGTGCACCTTGCTGGTGGTTTCAAGTGTAACTATAAGGGGTGGGTCCAGACCCTGCATTCTCGCCGGGTCCCTACCTGCCCGCACCTGGTTTGTACCGATGCGGTACCGATTCGGAGCCACGCCATGAATACCGCAGTCCCGACCGCCTCGCACCCCAACCCCGGCATGCAGGTCACCACCTTCGAGAACCCGATGGGCATCGACGGCTTCGAGTTCGTCGAATTCGCCGCCCCTGCCGGCCGTGGCCAGGAGCTGCACGAGTACTTCCGGAAGATGGGCTTCAGCGCGGTGCTCAAGCACAAGCAGCGTCCGATTACCGTCTATCGCCAGGGCGACGTCAACTTCCTGGTCAATGAAGACCCCGATTCGTTCGCCGCCGACTTCGCCGAGAAGCACGGTCCGTGCGCGTGCGGCTTCGCCATCCGCTTCAAGAAGCCGGGCCAGGAGGTCTACCAGACCGCGCTGGGCAACGGTGCCGAAGCCATCGCCTTCAAGGCGGACAGCAAGGCGGTCAGCGCCCCGGTCATCAAGGGCATCGGCGATTGCATGCTGTACCTGGTCGACCGCTACGGCGCGGCCGGCAGCATCTACGACGGCGACTACGAGCCGATCGCAGGGGCCGACCTGCACCCGGTCGGCTTCGGCCTGACCTTCATCGACCACCTGACCCACAACCTGTACTTCGGCAACATGCAGCAGTGGTCGGACTACTACGAGCGCCTGTTCAACTTCCGCGAGATCCGCTACTTCGACATCAAGGGCCTGAAGACCGGCCTGGTGTCCAAGGCGATGACCGCACCGGACGGCATCGTGCGCATCCCGCTGAACGAGTCGTCCGACCCGAAGAGCCAGATCAACGAGTACCTGGACGCGTACAAGGGCGAGGGCATCCAGCACATCGCCTGCTTCACCGAGAACATCTACGAGACCGTCGAAGCGATGCGCGCGCAGGGCGTGGACTTCCTGGATACGCCGGAGACCTACTTCGAGGTGATCGACCAGCGCGTGCCGAACCACGGTGAAGACGTGCCGCGTCTGGCCAAGAACAAGATCCTGATCGATGCCGATCCGGAAACCCACCAGCGCAAGCTACTGCAGATCTTCACCCAGAACTGCATCGGCCCGATCTTCTTCGAGATCATCCAGCGCAAGGGCAACGAAGGCTTCGGCGAAGGCAACTTCACCGCGCTGTTCGAGAGCATCGAGCGCGACCAGATCCGCCGCGGCGTGCTGTAAGGTCTGCAGGCAATGTCGGCTTCCGGTCGACATTGCCTGTCCGAATGGTAGTGCCGGCCGCTGGCCGGCAATCTCTGGAGTTCCCATGTCCCCCGCCATCACCGCCCGCGGCTACCAGTCCGGCTTCGGCAACGAATTCGCCACCGAGGCCGTCGCCGGCGCGCTGCCGGTCGGACAGAACTCACCGCAGAAGGTGGCCCACGGCCTGTACGCCGAACAGTTGACCGGCACCGCCTTCACTGCGCCGCGCGGCAGCAACCGCCGTAGCTGGCTGTACCGGATCCGCCCGGCGGTGGCCCATGGCGAGTTCACCCCCTTCGCGCAGTCGCAGCTGCAGTGTGATTTTGGCGCTCAGCCGGCCTCGCCAAACCAGCTGCGCTGGAGCCCGCTGCCGCTGCCGGAGCTGCCGACAGATTTTGTCGAAGGCCTGTACACAATGGGTGGCAACGGCTCGCCCGATGCGCATGCCGGCGTGGGCATCCACCTGTACGCTGCCAACCGCGACATGGTCGGCCGCTACTTCTACGACGCCGACGGCGAGCTGCTGATCGTGCCGCAGCTGGGCGCGCTGCGCCTGCTGACCGAGCTGGGCGTGATCGAGATCGAGCCGCAGCAGATCGCGGTGATCCCGCGCGGCGTGCGCTTCCGCGTTGAACTGCCCGATGGCCCGAGCCGTGGCTACATCTGCGAGAACTACGGTGCGCTGCTGAAGCTGCCCGACCTCGGCCCGATCGGATCCAACGGCCTGGCCAATCCGCGCGACTTCGAAACCCCGCATGCGGCGTTCGAGGATGTGGATGGCGACTTCGAACTGATCGCCAAGTTCGAAGGCCGCCTGTGGCGTGCACCGATCGACCATTCACCGCTGGACGTGGTGGCCTGGCACGGCAATTACGCGCCGTACCGCTACGACCTGCGTCGCTTCAACACCATCGGTTCGGTCAGCTACGACCACCCGGATCCGTCGATCTTCCTGGTGCTGCATTCGCCCAGCGACACCCCGGGCACCAGCAACATGGACTTCGCGATCTTCCCGCCGCGCTGGCTGGTGGCGCAGAACACCTTCCGTCCGCCGTGGTTCCACCGCAACATCGCCAGCGAGTTCATGGGCCTGGTGCATGGCGCCTACGATGCCAAGGCCGAAGGCTTCGTGCCGGGCGGCGCGTCGCTGCACAACTGCATGAGCGGCCACGGCCCGGATGCACCGACCTTCGACAAGGCGTCCAATGCCGACCTTTCCAAGGCCGATGTCATCAAGGACACGATGACCTTCATGTTCGAGACCCGCGCGGTGATCCACCCGACCGCACAGGCACTGGCCGCCGGCCACCGCCAGGGCGACTACCAGCAGTGCTGGAACGGCCTGCGCAACAATTTCCGGTCGTCCCGCTAGCGTGGTGGGTGCCGACCGTTGGTCGGCACGATGCGCCGGAACCTGCGCTTACGCCACCTCGGCGAAGGCGTCGCAATGCTCCAGCGGCAACGCCTCCAGCAGGCGCTGGCGCACGCGCTGGCAATAGCCATCCGAAGTCAGCGCGGGCAGCAGCTGCATCGCCGACTGCAGCCGCTGCAGCACCTCATCCTCCGCACGCGCCCGCTGCAGATCGCGGAACAGCGCCGCTGCCTGCGGATGCCGCTGCATTTCAAGGATACCCAGCAGGTAGATGCGCGCTGCCACCAGCGAACGGCGACGTTCGACCGGCGTGGCGCTGGCGTTCGTTGGCACCTTCACCAGCGCCGCATTGGCCGGTTCGGCAGCGGCGTGAGGGGGTGCCGCCGCCGTTGCCGTGCCGGTCGCCAGATAGCCCGCCTGCACCAGCTGGATGACCATCGCCGGCGCATCCTGTCCAAGCAGACCGGTCAGGTCGGCGACGGTACGCTGGCCGTCGCACAGGATCAGCAGCCGGCGCTGGCGCATGTCCAGCGGCGCGCGGTGGGCCTGCAGCGCGGTTCGGGCGAGATCGGTCTTGCGCGGTTGCATGGAAGGGACGGCCAGATCGGTGCTCGCCGAGCCTGAACGAGGGCGATGAAACCGCGATGACAATGCAGCGCCTGCACACCGGATGGGTTAGCGTGCAGCCATCTTCGTGCCAGGGAACCGCACCGATGAAGCACCTCCCGATTGCTGGTCTGTTGCTCCTTTCGCTCGCCGCCTGCGGTGCGGGCCCCGACAAGCAGGGGGCGGCCGGTAGCGGCAGCGACACCCCGGCCGAAACCGCCTCGGCGACCGGGCCAGCGCAGTCGGCCGATCCTGATCTGGCAACCCGCCCCGCCAACGACCTTCGCGAGGACAGTCCCGCGCGCCTGGATGGCTTCGGCGGCGCCGCGCTGGGCGCCGGCATCGCCGAGGTCCGCAGTGGCTTCGGCACGCCGCTGCAGGGTCTGGGCGCCGATGCGGCCGGCAAGCCGCTGCCGGCTGACGACAGCAACGACGGCTGCTACTTCCTGCGCCCGCAGGATGCCGAAGAGCCGCGCCTGATGATCGAAGGCCGCAAGCTGGTGCGCTACGACGTGCGCAGCGCCGCCATCACCGCACCAGGCGGCGGCAAGGTCGGCATGACCCTGGGTGAGCTGCAGGTGCTGTACCCGGAGCGGGCCGATGTCGGCCCTGACAAGTACGACGAGAAGGCCCAGCACCTGCGCGTGCGCCCGGCGCAGGAGGGTGGTGCGGTCATCGACTTCGCGCTCGGCGCTGATGGTCGGGTCAGTGCCTGGCGCGTCGGCAAGACCCCACAGGTCGATTACGCCGAAGGCTGTGGCTGATCCTTGATCCACCGCCCAGCCATGCGCTCGGGCCACGCGTAGAATCGCGCCACCATTGCTGGGGGAGTGCTCGATGATCGCCATTGCCATTGCCTGGTTCCTGCTCGGCCTGCTGCTGCTGGCGCTGGGCGGGGACTCCATCGTCAAGGCCGTGTCCGGCCTGGCCCAGCGTTTCGGGGCCAGCCCATTCACTGCCGGGCTGTTGCTGCTCGGGGTGACCACCTCCTTGCCGGAACTGGCAGTCAACGCGCGCGCGCTGGCGATGGGCCAACCGGAGCTGGCACTGGGCAACGCGGTGGGCAGCAGCATCGTCAACCTGGGCTTGACCCTGGCCGTGGCGGCCATGGCTGCGCCCCTGCTGCTGCGCGCGCGCCTGCAGACGGTGCTGTGGTGGTCGCTGCTGGCGGCGGGTGTGCTGCTGATCCTGTTCGGGCTTGATGGCGGCCTGGCACGTTGGGAGGGCGGCATACTGCTGGCCGGCTTCATCGTGGTGCAGGTGCTGCTGCTGCGCCGTGGTCGCAGCGAGAGCGCGGAGGTGCAGGTGGCCATCGCCGAGTCCGCACTGAGCCGCACCAGCCTGCCGTTGAACGTGCTGCGCGTGCTGATTGCCGCGTTGGCGCTGTACTGGGGCGCGCGCCTGGTGGTGGGCGCCGCCGCCGACTTTGGCGTCGCCCTGGGCTGGACGCCGTTGCTGGTCGGCCTGCTGCCGGTGGCGATCGGTACCGCACTGCCGGAGGTGGCCACCGCCATCGCCGCCGCGCGTCGCGGGCATGGCGACATGGTGCTGGGCCACGTGCTGGGTTCCAGCGTGGTCAACCTGCTGCTGGTGATTGGTGCGATGGCCGTGCTGCAGCCGCTGGCGTTGCCGGCCTCGTTCGTGCGCCTGGAGCTGCCGGCGCTGCTGGCGTTCGCGCTGGTGCTGTACCCGATGCTGCTTGGCGATCTGAAGATCAGCCGCGGCGAAGGTGTGATCCTGCTGGTCGCGTTTGTCGGCTGGTTCGTGCTGGAACTGCTGCTGGTCGGCGCACCGGCGCTGTAGAGCCGAGCCCATGCTCGGCTGCTGTTCGTGCCGACCAGCGGTCGGCACCTACCGGGCGTCACATTGCCGGCCAGCGGCCGGTTCTACCGGTTCTGCGTGGTTTCTTCTTCCCGCACCGGTTCCGGCGGTGGCAGCTGCTCCTCGGCGGCACGTTCGTTGCCCGGCAGGGTGGGGCGGGTCTCCATCAGCAGCGACAGCGCGGCCTTGGCCATCATGTGCGCGCTGATCGGTGCGGTGATGAACAGGAACACGGTGATCAGCAGCTCGCGCGGCTGCGGGTCCTGGCCGAGGAAGATGTGGTAGCAGACCGAGCACACCAACACGCAGCCCACGCCCAGCGTGCTGGCCTTGGTCGGCGCGTGCAGGCGCTTGAAGAAGGTCGACAGCTTCACCAGGCCCAGTGCGCCCACCAGGATGAAGAAGCAGCCGAACAGCAGCAGGATCGACAGGCCGATCTGGATGGCAGTGATCATTCGACGATGTCCCGGCGCAGCACGAACTTGCTCAGCACCACGGTGCTGCCGAAGCCGAGCATGGCGATGATCAACGCCGCCTCGAAGTAGATCGGTGAATTGAGGTACATGCCGAACAGCATCAGCTCGGCGATCGCGGTCACCGACAGGGTGTCCAGTGCGAGGATGCGGTCGGGCACGGTCGGCCCGCGCAGCAGGCGCCAGGTGGCCAGCAGCATGGCCAGGCCAACCACGTGCATGCACACCACCAGGGTGGTCTGGATGACTTCAAAACCGGTCATGGGAAGATCTCCATCAACGGCGCCTCGTAACGGCGCTTGATCGTATCGATCAGGTCCTGTGGATCCTCCAGGTGCAGCACATGCACCAGCAGGAACTTGCGGTCGTCGCTGAGCGCGGCCGAGACCGTGCCCGGGGTCAGGGTGATCATGCTGGTCAGCGCGGCGATGCCGTGGATGTTGGCGATGTCCAGCGGCAGCCAGATGAAGCCCGGGTGGATGTTCTTCTCCGGGCCCAGCACCTGCAGGGCGACGCGGATGTTGGACATCAGGATGTCCCACAGGGTCACGCACACCAGTCTGGGCAGCGGCCGCAGGGTGCCGATGCGCGCGAACTCGCGGTCCAGGCGCGCGGCGAACAGCGGCACCACCACGCCCAGCACCAGCCCCAGCACGATCTGGCCGAGGGTGAAGCTGTCGGACATCAGCAGCCAGAACGCCACCACCATGATGCTGAGCATCGGCGAGGGAATCAGGCGACGGAACAGGGAGTGCTGGGCAGTCATGGCTGGCGGATCTCCGGCGTGGTCGCGCGCAGCTGCTGCACGTACTCGCTGGGATGCAGCAGCTGTGCGGCGGTGGCGTCGGTGTAGCGCATCAACGGTGCAGCGGCCAGGGTCATGCCGATGCCGTAGGCCAGCAGCAGGCAGGCGGCGTAGAGCTCTACCCGGCGCAGGGGAGCCTTGCGCGGCTTCGGTGCTTCTGGATCGACCGGCGGCACGCGCCAGAACAGGCGGATGCCGCCGCGGGTCAGGCCCATGATCACCAGCAGGCTGCTGACCAGCACGGCGGTCCAGACCGGCCCGGTGTACTGCGCCGGCATGCCGGCCAGCAGCGCGGCCTTGGCCAGGAAGCCGGACAGTGGCGGCAGGCCGGCCACCGACACTGCCCCGATCAGGAACAGCACCGCTGGGGTTTCCTTGCCCGGCATCGGTGCCACCACTTCCTTGCGGTCGCTGGCACCGCCGCGACGACGGCGGATCAGGTCGGCGATCAGGAACAGCGCGGCGGCGACGAAGCTGCTGTGCGGCAGGTAGTACAGGCCCGCCGAGAGTACCTGCGGCGTGCCCACCGAGAAGGCGATGAACAGCGTGGCCGCCGACACGATCACCAGGTACGAGATCAGGACGCGCAGGCGGGTCGCGGCCAGTGCACCCAGGCCACCGAGCACCAGCGTCGCCACGCCGGCCCACAGCAGCCAGTCGCGGCCATAGCCGGCCATCGCGCCTGCGTCATCGCCGAACCACAGCATCTGGATGCGCAGCACCGAGTACAGGCCGACCTTGGTCATGATCGCGAACAGCGCAGCCACCGCTGCTGGCGCACGCGAATAGGCTTCCGGCAGCCACAGGTACAGCGGCATCAGCGCGGCCTTGGCGCAGAACACCAGCAGCAACAGGCCCATCGTCGCCTTCACCAGGGTCAGCTGCGCCGGCGGTACTTCGGCGATGCGCTGCGACAGCTCGGCCATGTTCAGCGAACCCAGCGTGGCGTACAGCAGGCCCAGCGCGACCAGGAACAGGGTCGAGGCGGTGACGTTGAACACCACGTAGTGCAGGCCGATGCGCATGCGCAGGCCGCGGCCACCACTGAGCAGCAGGCCGTAGGAGGCGATCAGCATCACCTCGAAGAACACGAACAGGTTGAAGATGTCGCCGGTCAGGAATGCACCGTTGAGGCCGACCAGCTGGAACTGGAACAGCGCATGGAAGTGCGGTGCGCGGCGGTCCCAACCCGAGCAGGCGTGCAGCAGGCAGGGAATGGCCAGCAGCAGGGTGGTCAGCAGCATCCACGCCGACAGCCGGTCGGCCACCAGCGCGATGCCCAGCCGCGACGGCCAGTCGCCCAGCAGGTAGACATTGATGTCACCGCCCGCGGTCGACGCGAACAGCAGGCCCACCGCCAGCGCCAGCGCCGACAGCGCGGTCCACGCGACGGCGCGCTGCACCCTGGGGCCGTAGCGGCGATGTTCGACGAACAGCGACAGCGCAGCGCCCAGCAGGGGAATCAGGATCGGCAGGATCACCAGGTGGTTCATGCGCGGTCCTCGCCCTGGCGCGGCGGCACGCGCTCATCGTGCAGGTCATCGTCGGGCTCGTGGGCGTCCACATGGTCGCTGTGGTTGTCGCTGCGGCTGCGCATGGCCAGCACGATGCTGACTGCGGTCATCGCGAAGGCGATCACGATCGCGGTCAGCACCAGCGCCTGTGGCAGCGGATCGGTGTAGTTGCCGAGGTGGCTGTCCACGCCCTCCTGCAGCACCGGCGCCTTGCCCAGCACCACGCGGCCACCGGCGAAGATCAGCAGGTTGGTGGCGTAGGACAGGAAGGTCATGCCGAGAATCACATCGAAGCTGCGCGCGCGCAGCAGCAGGTAGATGCCGATGGCGGTCAGCACGCCGATCGCGGTGGCCAGGGCCAGTTCCATCAGTGCATCTCCCCGGTGCGGGCCGAACGGCGTTGCAGGTCGATCTCGCCCTTGCGGGCGGTGCGGGTACGCGAGGGCTTGATCGTGCCCATCATCGACAGCATCAGCATGGCGCCGCCGAACACCACCAGGTAGACGCCGATGTCGAAACCGATCGCACTGGCCAGCGGCACGTCGCCGATCAGCGGCAGGTGCAGATCGAGGTGGCCGCTGGTGAGGAACGGCACGCCGAACAGCATCGAGGCACTGCCGCTGAGCAGGGCGATCAGCAGGCCCATGCCGATGCAGCGGATGTAATCGAAGCCGAAGCGCGATTCCACCGATGCGGTGCCCTGGATCACGTACTGAATCAGCAGCGGCACCGCCAGCACCAGGCCGGCGATGAAGCCACCGCCCGGCGCGTTGTGGCCGCGCAGGAACAGGAAGATCGATACGGTCAGGGTCAGCGGGAACATGATCTGGGCCAGGTCGGCTGGTACCGGCAGCTTGATCGGAGGGCCGGGCATGATCTGCTCCGGTGCCATCCGCGTGCGCCGCAGCAGGGCATGCACCACCAGCGCGGCGATGCCGAACACGGTGATCTCGCCGAAGGTATCGAAGCCGCGGAAGTCGACCAGGATCACGTTGACCACGTTCTGGCCATAGGCCTCGGGCAGGGCACGGGCGAGCAGTTCGCCGGCCATGGTGTTCGGCGGCAGGGTCATCGCCGAATAGGCCAGCGCACCCAGCCCGGCGCCGGCGATGATCGCGATCACCGCATCGCGGCGCTTGCGCCAGCGCGGACGTTCCGGCCCGGACTGCGCCGGCAGGTAGTTCATGCCCAGCAGCATCAGCACCAGGGTGACCATCTCCACCAGCAGCTGGGTCAGGGCCAGGTCGGGTGCGGACAGGAACACGAAGGTCAGCGCCACCATCAGGCCGACGCCGCCGACCAGCAGCACCGCCAGCAGGCGCTGCTTGTAGATGCGCAGGGTGGCAACGGCGCAGGCCATCATCACCAGCCACAGCGCCCAGCCCAGCAGCGGGATCGGCTGCGGCGCGGTCCAGTTCGGCGAGGCCGGGTTGGCGATGTAGGGCGCGGCGGCCACGGTGATGGCCACCAGCACCAGGCCCAGCAGCATACGCTGCAGGCTGCCATTGGCGATGCCGTTGGTCAGGCGCATGGCCAGCGCGGAGATCGCGTCCAGCTGCGCATGGAACACATTGCGGCCAGTGCTGACGTTGGTCACGGCGTGCAGGTTGATCAGCTTGCGCAGGCCGAAGTACAGCGCCACGCCGCCGATCACGCCGATGGCGCTCATCGCCAGCGGCAGGTTGAAGCCGTGCCATACCGCCAGGCTGTACTCGGGCATGGCACTGCCGAGGATCGACGCCGCAGCGGCATGCAGCACCGGCGCCACGGTCAGTGCCGGGGCGATGCCTACTGCCACGCAGATCACCACCAGCAGTTCCACCGGTACCTTCATCCAGCGCGGCGGCTCATGCGGCACGCGATCCAGGTCGTGCGGGCCGGGGCCAAAGAAGGTGTCGTGCACGAAGCGCAGGCTGTAGGCCACGCCGAACACGCCGGCCAGCAGCGCGGCGATCGACACCGCCGTGCGCATGATCCCCGGGCCTCCGGCCGTGATCGCCTCGGCAAACAGCATTTCCTTGGACAGGAAGCCGTTGAGCAGCGGGATGCCGGCCATCGCCAGCGAGGCAATGATCGCCAGCGCGCTGGTGAACGGCATCAGCCTGCGCAGGCCTCCGAGCTTGCGCATGTCACGGGTGCCGGTTTCGTGGTCGATGATGCCGGCGGCCATGAACAGCGAGGCCTTGAAGGTGGCGTGGTTGAGGATGTGGAACACGCCGGCCACCACCGCCATCGGCGTGGACAGGCCGAACAGCAGGGTGATCAGGCCCAGGTGGGAAATGGTCGAGTACGCCAGCAGGCCCTTCAGGTCATGCTGGAAGATCGCATTCCAGGCGCCGATCAGCAGGGTCAGTGCGCCGATGCCGCTGACCGTGTAGAAGAACAGGTCGCTGCCGGCCAGTGCCGGATGCAGCCGCGCCAGCAGGAACACGCCGGCCTTTACCATGGTGGCCGAGTGCAGGTACGCCGAGACCGGGGTCGGCGCCGCCATCGCGTGCGGCAGCCAGAAGTGGAACGGGAACTGCGCGCTCTTGGTGAAGATGCCGGCCAGTACCAGGAACAGGGCGTAGGGGTACAGCGCGCTGGCGCGGATCTGCTCGCCAGCGGCCAGCACCACGTCCAGGTCGAAGCTGCCGACGATGCGGCCGATCAGCAGCACGCCACCGAGCAGGGCCAGGCCACCGCCACCGGTGATCACCAGCGCCATGCGTGCGCCTTCGCGGGCGTCCTGACGGTGCGACCAGAAGCCGATCAGCAGGAACGAACTGATGCTGGTCATTTCCCAGAAGATCATCAGCAACAGCAGGTTGCCCGACAGCACCATGCCCAGCATGGCGCCCATGAACAGCAGCAGGTAGCAGTAGAAGCGGTGCGCGTTGTCCTGCTGGCTCAGGTAGTAGCGCGCGTACAGCACCACCAGCGCGCCGATGCCCAGTACCAGCCCGGCGAACATCCACGCCAGCCCGTCCAGGCGCAGGGTGAAGTCCAGGCCGATCTGTGGCAGCCAGGGCACCAGGGTGCGAACCACCTGGCCATCGAGCACCGCCGGGGTCAGCCAGCCGAGGATGGCCAGCCCGCCCAACGGCGCCAGCGCCGCCAGCCAGGCAGCAGTCGAGCGCGAACTACGGGGGAAGGCCGCAACAGCCGCTGCCATCAGGAACGGCAGGGCCAGCAGCAGGGGCAGGCTGGGGAGCATGCAGGGAATCCATGATTCACGAGCGGGTCAGGGAGAATAACAGGCTGCGAAATGTCGCCGAAACCCATCGAACAGCGATCAATTGCATGTAACATTCGCTGATTCATTTTTTCTGCGGCGCAACATCACGTTCCTGCGGTCCCTCCCGGGTTGCTCTCGGGGGACACCCTACGCCCACGCAGGGAGACCGCAGGCCCTGTCGCACAGGGGCTGCCGTCAACGGACGGGAAGCGGGGAGCGAGTCACCGGCGCAGGCTGGCAGGGCCACCGTGGAGTGTGGGTGATGGAATTCGCCCGTTCAGGAAACGACGGCCGCTGTCGGCCGCCCGCGATCAGTAGCGCCAGTCAAGCTTGCGATAGAACTTGGCCATCACCCAGGCCGGGCCGATCAGCAGGTAGGTCAGGTCGGTCAGGAAGCTGGGCTTGCGACCCTCGAACGTGTGGCCGATGAACTGCGCGACCCAGGCCACCACGAACACGCCCACCGCCAGCCAGCGCAGGGCCTGCAGGCCGATTTCGGCTTCCAGCAGGCGGCACAGGCAGCCGAACACGAAGAACTGGATGAGCATGCCGATGCCCAGCGGGCGCGACAGCTTGTTGTAGAAGCACCAGGCGCTGAACATCGCGAACGCCGACCAGATGCCGTACTGGAACCAGGTGATCAGCGGCGGCAGGCACCACAGCAGGGCCACCACCGACCACAGGATCGCCGGGACCGCCACCACGTGGATGCGCTGGTTGATCACATTGCGGTGGTCGTCGGAGTAGCTGGCGAAATAGCGGTCGATCGGCCGCGCAAGCTCGGTGGATGTCTGCATGCGGCCAGCATACTCCCGCCAGGGCCGACAGTAGAGCCAGGCCATGCCTGGCTGCGGATTCGCCGAGGTTGCCGGCCAGCGGCCGGCACTACCCCTTCAGAGTGCCCCCGCCTGTCCGGCCGGGGGCGCAGGCGGATCAGTCGACGCTGATCCCGGCCAGGCGCTGCAGCGCCTCGGCGTACTTGGCGCGGGTGCGCTCGATGATCTCGGCCGGGATGGTCGGGCCCGGGGCGGTCTTGCCCCAGTCCAGCGTCTCCAGGTAATCGCGCACGAACTGCTTGTCGTAACTCGGCGGGCTGGTACCCACTTCGTACTCGTCGGCCGGCCAGTAACGCGAGGAATCCGGCGTCAGCATCTCGTCCATGATGTACAGGCGGCCATCGGCGTCGGTACCGAACTCGAACTTGGTATCGGCGAGGAGGATGCCGCGTTCGCGGGCGTAATCGGCGGCGAACTTGTAGATGCGCAGGGTGGCGTCGCGCACGCGCTCGGCCAGGTCCGCACCGACCTGCTTCACCATCGCGTCGAAATCGATGTTCTCGTCGTGGTCGCCGACGGCGGCCTTGGTCGAGGGGGTGAAGATCGGCTCGGGCAGCTGCTCGGCCTGGCGCAGGCCGTCGGGCAGATCGATGCCGCTGACCTTGCCGGTGCGCTGGTAATCCTTCCAGCCGCTGCCGATCAGGTAGCCGCGGGCGATCGCTTCCACCGGCACCGGCTTCAGCTTGCGGGTGACCACCGCGCGCTTGGCATACAGGGCCGGGTCCACGCCTTCGGGCAGCACGCTGGCCACGTCGATGCCGGTCAGGTGGTTGGGCATCAGGTGCGCGGTCTTGGCGAACCAGAAGTTGGAGACCTGGCAGAGCATCTCGCCCTTGCCCGGGATCGGGTCGGGCAGGACCACGTCGAACGCCGACAGGCGATCGGTGGCCACCATCAGCAGGTAGTCGCCCGGCGGGGTCCCTGCAGGCAGCCGCTCGCGCGGGATATCGAACACATCACGCACCTTGCCGCGATGGCGCAAGGGCAGGCCGGGGAGATCGGATTGCAACAGCGTGGTTGGCACGGGCACTCCTGGGGCGTTGTCGATACGGCTGCCCAGCGGACCCGGCGGGCCCGCTGACCAGCGGGCGGCCTAGTGTAAAGCGGTCCGGGCCCGCTGTGACGTAAAATGAGCATCCATTTCGCCGGTCGACCCTGGGGCGCCATGCGCTGGTACGGAAAACTGCTCGGTTTCATCGCCGGGGCCCTGCTGTTCCGGCCCAATCCGCTGTTCGGCGCGGTAGTCGGCCTGTTGATCGGCCATGCCTTTGATTCGGACTGGTTCCGCCTGAACAAGGAGAACCCGTACCGGGAGCTGGGGCTGACCTCCGAGGCCACCGATGCCGAGATCGAGCGCGCCTACCGAAAGCTGATCTCGCAGTACCACCCCGACAAGCTTGGCGGCGCCGCCCCCGAGCTGCAGCAGCAGGCCGAGCAGAAGTCGCGGCGGATCAATGCCGCCTACGACCGCATCAAGACCCTGCGCAAGCGCTGATCCGACAGTCCCGCCTGCGGGCGGGAGAATCCTTTCCCCGTTCCGAAGGCCCCGGCCATGTCCAACTGCCTCATCGCCCCGTCCATTCTCTCTGCCAACTTCGCCCGTCTCGGCGAGGAAGTCGACAACGTCCTCGCCGCCGGCGCGGACTGGGTCCACTTCGACGTGATGGACAACCACTACGTGCCGAACCTGACCATCGGCCCGATGGTCTGCCAGGCGCTGCGCAAGCACGGCGTGACCGCGCCGATCGACGTGCACCTGATGGTCGAGCCGGTGGACCGCATCATCCCGGACTTCGCCGAGGCCGGTGCCACCTACATCAGCTTCCATCCGGAAGCGAGCCGCCACGTGCACCGCACCATCCAGCTGATCCGCTCGCTGGGCTGCAAGCCGGGCATCGTGCTCAATCCGGCCACCCCGGTGGACATCCTCGACTGGGTGCTGGATGACCTGGACCTGGTGCTGCTGATGTCGGTCAACCCGGGCTTCGGCGGCCAGGCCTTCATCCCCTCGGCGCTGGACAAGCTGAAGATGGTGCGCAAGATGATCGATGCCAGCGGCAAGGACATCCGCCTGGAGATCGACGGTGGCGTGAAAGCCGACAACATCGGTGAGATCGCCGCCGCCGGCGCTGATACCTTCGTTGCCGGTTCGGCCATCTTCAACGCCAGGACCAGCTACCAGGACGTGATCGCGCAGATGCGCGCGAACGTTGCTGCGGCAAGGGGCTGAGCCATGGGTACGGTGGCCGTGTTGAACATCCGCCCGGCCACCGTGGCCGACGCTGGCCTGATCCTGCGCTTCATCCGCGAACTGGCCATCTACGAGAAGGCCGAGCATTCGGTGCAGACCGATGAGATCGGTATTGCCGAAAGCCTGTTCGGTGCCGATGCGACTGCCCGCGCGTTGATCTGCGAAGCCGACGGTGAGGCCATCGGCTATGCGGTGTATTTCTACAACTACTCCACCTGGCTGGGCCGCAAGGGCATCTACCTGGAAGACCTCTACATCAGCCCGGAGAAGCGCGGCGGCGGCGCCGGCAAGGCACTGCTGAAGTACATCGCCCGCCAGGCCGTGGCCGAAGGCTGCGGTCGTTTCGAATGGTCGGTGCTGGACTGGAACACCCCGGCCATCGAGTTCTACACCGCCGCCGGCGCAAAGCCGCAGGACGAGTGGACCGTGTACCGGCTGCAGGGCCAGGCGCTGCACGATTTCGCCAACGGTTGACGTGAAATGCATCCACGCATGGCGTGGATCTACGGCCGGCAAAAAAAAGGCCACGCCAATCACTGGCGTGGCCTCGCTGCATGCGTGGGAGGCTGATCCTGCCTCCATCCGTCGTCCCTGCTATGGCCTTCCATTCTCCAGCAGCTGAATGACATCTGCGTGACATTCACCGCGGGCAAACAGCGCATTGCTAGCCTGTGCCACCGCATCCCTGGAAGCTCTGCATGACCACCCCGCGCTGGCGCCTGATCCTCAACGGCAAATCCGCCGGCAACGATGAGTTGCGCGACGCCGTCGGCCATTGGCGCGGACAGGGCGTGCAGCTGGAAGTGCGGGTGACCTGGGAAGACGGTGACGCCGAACGCTACGTGGCCGAGGCGATCGATCATGGCGTGGACGTGATCGTGGCCGCCGGTGGCGATGGCACGCTCAGTGCGGTGGCCGAGACACTGGCACATCGTGAGGAGCCGGCAGATGCGCTGCCCTCGCTGGCGCTGATTCCGATGGGGACCGCCAACGATTTCGCGACTGCTGCCGGCATTCCCACTGAGCCGAAGGAGGCCTTCGCCTTGATCGGGCAGGCGACGCCGCACGCCATTGACCTGTTGCGCGTGGACGCCGATGGCACGCAATGGTGGTGCGCCAATCTCGCCAGCGGTGGCTTCGGCACGCAGGTGACGGTGGAGACCGATGCCGGCCTGAAGAAGATGCTGGGCGGGCTGGCCTATGTGATCACCGGCATCGCCAAGCTGGGCCGCATCGAGCCGATCACCGCGCGGCTGTCCGGCCCGGATTTCGCGTGGGAAGGCGACTTCATCGCCCTGGGCATCGGCAATGGCCGGCAGGCCGGCGGTGGCCAGCAGTTGTGCCCGCAGGCCGTGATCGACGATGGGCTGCTGGATGTCACCGTGCTTCCGGAACTGGAAGGGGAGGTCGCCGCCACGCTCGGCCAGATGCTGAAGTCGGGCACCCAGGCGGCGCTGGAACAGCTGGCCACGCGTGCGCGGCTGCCGTGGCTGCAGGTGGAGTCCGAGCGCCCGTTGACCCTCAACCTGGACGGCGAACCAGTCCAGGCCCGCCAGTTCCGCATCGAGTGCGTGCCGGGCAGGGTGCGCATGCACCTGCCGGTCGGTTGCCCGTTGCTGGCGGGGTAGGCGGGGTAGAGTCGACTGTTAGTCGACTTACGCGTGTAGCGCCGGTTTTACCGTCGGGACGAAGAGCAGTCGACTAACAGTCGACTCCACCGGTTCCCGCGCCGGTCCCCCACCGGTCCCCGCCATGAGCCCTGTGCTTTCCCGTGGTTCAGTTTCCCAGGGTTCCCCTCCCGCCCCGGCTGCGATACAGTCAGGGGGTGTCCAGCCTGACGACCCCGCATACCCTTTCTTCCGCACGCCGTTGGTGGCGATGGTGGCCCGTTGCCGTCGTCCGCCCCCATAACGCTGTGTCCCGGAAGGAAAGTCGTCTTGAACTCGCACGCTCAGTTTCAGCAGCAGGCCGCTGAAGGCCACACCCACATTCCCGTCGTCCGTGAAGTGCTGTCCGACCTGGACACGCCGCTTTCGGTCTATCTGAAGCTCGCCGACGGCCCCAATACCTACCTGTTTGAATCCGTCGAAGGCGGCGAGCGCTTTGGTCGTTACTCGATCATCGGCCTGCCGGCGCGTCGCGTGTACGCCTTCCATGGCCACACGCTGACTGTGCGCGAAGACGGCCAGGTGGCGGACACCCGCGAAGTGGCCGACCCGTTCGCCGAAGTCGAGGCGCTGCGCAGCGCCCACTCGGTGCCGAAGCTGGAAGGCCTGCCGGGCTTCACCGGTGGCCTGGTCGGCTGGTTCGGTTTCGAGTGCATCGGCTACATCGAGCCGCGCCTGGCCTCGCCGGCCGGCCGCGATGAGCTGGGCACGCCGGACATCCTGCTGCTGGATTCCAACGAGCTGGCGGTGTTCGACAATCTCAAGGGCCGGCTGTACCTGATCGTGCACGCCGACCCACGGGTCGAGGGCGCCTTCGAGCAGGCCCAGGCACGCCTGGATGCGCTGACTGCCAAGCTGCGCGCGCCCGGCGCCGGTTATCCCGCACCGCTCAACAGCGACGTGCTGGACGAGTCCGACTTCGTCTCCGGCTTCACCCGCGAAGGCTTCGTCGATGCGGTCCAGCGCAGCAAGGAATACATCCGCGCCGGTGACATCTTCCAGGTGGTGCTCAGCCAGCGCCTGAGCGTGCCGTTCAAGGCGCGCCCGGTGGATGTGTACCGCGCGCTGCGTGCGCTGAACCCGTCGCCGTACATGTACTTCCTGGATGTCGGCGACCTGCAGGTGGTCGGTTCATCGCCGGAAATCCTGGTACGCCTTCAGGACGGCGAAGTCACCGTGCGCCCGATCGCCGGCACCCGCCCGCGTGGCGCCACGCCCGAGCTGGACCTGGCGCTGGAAGCCGAGCTGCTGGCCGATCCGAAGGAACGCGCCGAGCACCTGATGCTGATCGACCTGGGCCGCAACGATGCCGGCCGCGTCTCGAAGGCAGGTACCGTGGAGGTGGGCGAGCAGTTCGTGATCGAACGCTACAGCCACGTGATGCACATCGTCAGCGAAGTGACCGGGCAGCTGCAGCCGGGCCTGAGCTATGCCGACGTGCTGCGTGCCACCTTCCCGGCCGGCACGGTCAGCGGCGCGCCGAAGATCCGCGCGCTGGAAGTGATCCGCGAGCTGGAACCGATCAAGCGCAATGTCTACGCCGGCAGCATCGGCTACATCGGCTGGCACGGCGATGCCGATACCGCGATCGCGATCCGCACCGCGGTGATCAAGGACGGCCGCCTGTACGTGCAGGCCGGCGCCGGCATCGTCTACGACTCGGACCCGGACAAGGAATGGGATGAGACGATGAACAAGGGCCGCGCGCTGTTCCGCGCCGTCGCCCAGGCCGCCAAGGGCCTGTGATCCTCCCCGTGCCGTGGCCTGCGCCGCGGCACCTTCCGCTGTTCTCATTCAAGACAAGGAGTACCGCATGAAGCTGCTGAGCGCATTGCTGTGGTCGTCACTGCTGGCCACGATGGCCCCGTCTGCGTGGGCGCAGGCCAACACGATTCCCTCGCAGCCGCACCTGCTGGTGAAGGGGCAGGGCAGCCGCACGGTGATGCCGGACCGGTTCGGCCTGCAGTTGAACATCGAAGAGACCGACATGGACGCCGACGCCGCGCGCCGCCGCGTGCAGGACAACGTTGCCCGCGTGCTGGCACTGTTCAAGCAGCACAAGGCGGTGGACGGCAGCGTGCGTGCGGACAACCTGCGGATCGGCCCGGCCACGCGCTATGAGCAGAACCGGCAGGTCTTCATCGGTACCCGCGTATCGCGCCAGCTGCGTGCCAGCTTCGCCAGCGTGAAGGCGATGCAGGATGTGCTGGGGGCGTTGAAGGCCAACGAGAACGTACAGGTGAGCAGCCTGGCGCCGACCTATTCGGGCGAAGTGGCGCTGCGCCGCGAACTCAAGGGCGAGGCAGCGGCCCAGACCCGCGAGTCCGCGCAGGGCCTGGCCAAGGCCTATGGAACAAGAGTGCGTGGCCTGTACAGCATCTCCGATGTGGCGCCGGACTTCGCCTACGGCATCCGGGCCGGGCAATGGCCGCAGCAGGGCGAGGACGGCGGGGACCTCGACAGGATCTCGGTGACCGGCAGCTACGCGCCCGCCTCCGCGCCCGCGCCTGCTGAGCCCGAATCCATTGAAGCCGGCCCCATCACCTACACCGAAAACGTGTACGCCATTTTCCTGATAAGCGACGGAACCTGACCATGTTGTGGATGATCGACAACTACGACAGCTTCACCTACAACCTCGTGCAGTACCTGCAGACGCTGGGCGCCGAAGTGAAGGTGGTGCGCAACGATGTGATGAGCGTGGACGAGATCGCCGCGCAGAAGCCCGAGCGCATCGTCATTTCGCCCGGCCCGTGCACCCCCAACGAAGCGGGCGTTTCGCTGGAGCTGATCGAACGCCTGGGCCCGACCACGCCGATCCTCGGCGTGTGCCTGGGCCACCAGGGCATCGGCCAGGTCTACGGCGGCACCGTCATCCGCGCCGGCAACATCATGCACGGCAAGACCTCGCCGATCCGCCATGAAGGCAAGGGCGTGTTCGCCGGCCTGCCGGACCGCTACCAGGCCACCC
This sequence comes from Stenotrophomonas sp. YJH_SMC_20, assembly GCF_059367845.1. NCBI lineage: Bacteria > Pseudomonadati > Pseudomonadota > Gammaproteobacteria > Lysobacterales > Lysobacteraceae > Stenotrophomonas > Stenotrophomonas sp. YJH_SMC_20. Next base: position 299,463 of record NZ_JCAFRG010000004.1, read on the forward strand.
GCTACCACTCGCTGGTGGTGGACAAGAACAGTCTGCCCGACTGCCTGGAAGTGACCGCCTGGACCGAGAACGAGGACGGCTCGATCGAAGAGATCATGGGCCTGCGCCACCGCCAGTTCCCGGTGGAAGGCGTGCAGTTCCACCCCGAATCCATCCTCACCGAACACGGCCACGCGCTGCTGCGCAATTTCCTCCAGCGCCCGGCGGCCTGATCCAAGGAGCATACCCATGAGCTTCTCCCCCCAGGAAGCCCTGCATCGCACCATCGAGCACCGCGAAATCTTCTTCGACGAAATGGTCGACCTGATGCGGCAGATCATGCGCGGCGATGTGTCTCCGATGATGACCGCCGCGATCCTCACCGGCCTGCGCGTGAAGAAGGAGACCGTGGACGAAATCGCCGCGGCGGCCACCGTGATGCGTGAATTCGCCCGGCCAGTGCCGGTGGCCGATACCTCCAACCTGGTTGATATCGTCGGTACCGGTGGCGATGGCTCGCACACCTTCAACATCTCCACCTGCTCGATGTTCGTCGCGGCCGCCGCCGGCGCGCGCGTGGCCAAGCATGGCAATCGCAGCGTGTCGTCCAAGTCCGGCAGTGCCGATGCGCTGGAAGCGCTGGGCGCGGTGATCGAACTGCAGCCGGATCAGGTGGCCGCGGCCATCGAGCGGACCGGCATCGGCTTCATGTTTGCGCCGATCCATCATCCGTCGATGAAGGTGGTCGCGCCGGTACGCCGCGAGATGGGCGTGCGCACCATCTTCAACATCCTCGGCCCGCTGACCAATCCGGCCAGCGCGCCGTCTGTGCTGATGGGCGTGTTCCATCCCGATCTGGTGGGCATCCAGGCCCGCGTGCTGCGCGAACTGGGCACCGAGCGCGCGATGGTGGTCTGGGGCCGCGACAACATGGACGAGATCTCGCTGGGGGCGGGCACCCTGGTGGGCGAGCTGCGCGACGGCAAGGTCCGCGAGTACGAGATCCACCCGGAAGACTTCGGCATCGCCATGTCGGCCAGCCGCAACCTGCGCGTGGACGGCCCGGAACAGTCCATCCAGATGCTGCGCGCGGTGCTGGACAACGAGCCGGGCCCGGCGCTGGACATCGTGGCGCTCAATGCCGGTGCCGCCCTGTACGTTGCCGGCGTGGCCAGCGATATCGGCGATGGCCTGGCCCGTGCCCGTGCCGCCATCGCCAATGGCAGCGCCCGCCAGCGCCTGCAGCAGTATGTGGAAACCACCCGCGCGCTGGTTGCCTGAGCGCGCGGTTCAGCCTGACCCCGTCGATGGCCCGATAATGGCCGTCCTCACCGCCCCCGCACCGACCCGAAGACGATGAGCGACATCCTGCAGACGATCCTGGCCCGCAAGGCCGAAGAAGTGGCCCAGCGCCGCGCCCAGCGCCCGCTCGAGGAGCTTCAGGCCGCCGCGGCCAGCGCCCCGCCGGTACGCGGCTTCGTGCGCGCGCTGCAGGCGGCGGTGGCCAATGGCGACCCGGCGGTGATCGCCGAGGTGAAGAAGGCCAGCCCGTCCAAGGGTGTGATCCGCCCGGACTTCCGCCCGGCCGACATCGCCGTCAGCTACGAATTCGGCGGTGCCAGCTGCCTGTCGGTGCTGACCGACGTGGACTTCTTCCAGGGTGCCGACGCCTACCTGCAGCAGGCCCGCGAGGCCTGCACGCTGCCGGTGCTGCGCAAGGACTTCGTGATCGACGCCTACCAGGTGTACGAAGCGCGCGTGCTGGGCGCCGACTGCATCCTGCTGATCGTGGCCGCGCTGGACGACACCCAGCTGGCCACCTTGTCCGAACTGGCGCTGTCGCTGGGCATGGACGTGCTGGTGGAAGTGCACGACATCGACGAACTGGAGCGTGCGCTGCAGGTGCCGGCACCGATGATCGGCATCAACAACCGCAACCTGCGCACCTTCGAGGTGTCGCTGCAGACCACGCTGGACATGCAGCAGGCCGTGCCGCGCGACCGCCTGCTGGTCACCGAGAGTGGCATCCTGGGGCCGCAGGACGTGGCGCTGATGCGTGATGCCGGCATCCACGCGTTCCTGGTGGGCGAGGCCTTCATGCGCGTGGAAGAGCCGGGCGAGGGCCTGCGTCAGCTATTCTTCGCGGCATGAAAACGCACTATCCGACGCCGCGCGAGGATGCGCCGCTGGTGGTCTTCGACTTCGACCACACCCTCTACGACGGCGATTCGGGCACCCATCTGTTCGCCTCGCTGATCAAGCGCAACCCGTTGCGCATGCTGGCGGCGCTGCTGGTCACGCCGATCGCCGGGCCGATGGTGGCGCTGCTGCCGACCCGTCGTGCCGGCATTTCGGTCTACGTGTGGATCGGCAGTTTCGGCCTGCACCGTGCGCGCGATTTCAACAAGGTGATCGACGCCTATGTGCTGCGCAACGAGGCGCAGATGCGCGCCAAGCTGCTGCCGCAGGCGCTGGAGGTGTTCGCCGCGCACCGGGCCAAGGGCGACCGCGTGGTGGTTGCCACAGGTGCGCCGCCGGAGCTTGCACGCGCGATCCTGGCCTTCGTGGCCCATCAGGATGTGCCGGTGATCGGTACCGAGGTCGGCCCACGGCTGGGCGGCGTCGGTCCAACCCGTCACTGCCACAACGAGGAGAAAATGCGCATGCTGCGCGAGCGCGGCTACGGCGATATTGATATCGCCTACTCCGACAGCACCGCCGACCTGCCGCTGCTGCTGGCGGCCAAGGCACCGGTGGTGGTGAACCCGAAGCCGGGCCGGGTGGCGTTCTTCCGCCGCGTGCTGCCCGCCGGCACCCGCATCCTCAACTGGGGCTGCGTGGACCGTGGTGGCGACAAGGCCTGATCCAAGGGTCAGATCCCCGAAGGGGCTCTGACCCCATCTCACGGTGAATGATCCGCCGGGCCATGCCCGGCAAGCGCTCAGCGGCCCAGATGCCCGTACACCGCGTGGCCGATCTGGAACAGGCTGATGCTCAGCACCAGCACGCCCACGGCCACCAGCACCCAGCGCTCCTTCACCCGCTTGACCAGGATCGCCGCCACCGGCGCGGCCATCATGCCGCCGATCAGCAGGCCGGCGACGATCTGCAGGTGCTGCACGCCCATCGACAACAGGAAGGTCGCTGACACCGTCAACGTGACCACGAACTCGGCTGCGTTGACTGTTCCGATGGTGGTGCGCGCCTGGCCGCCGCGGGCGAGCAGGGTGGACGTGGCGATGGGCCCCCAGCCACCGCCGCCGCTGGCGTCGAGCAGGCCGGCGAAGAAGCCCAGCACCGGCACCCGGCGGATCTCGCCCTTGGGCATCCAGCGCCCAGCGGCGCGGGCCAGGATGATGATCGCCAGCACCAGCAGGTACAGGTAGATCAGTGGCCGGATGATCTCGCCTGGGAGCTGCGTGAGCACGTACGCGCCCAGGGCGCCGCCCACTGCGCCGGGCAGGGCCAGGCGCAGGAACAGGCGCTTATCGACATTTCCGGCTGCGAGGTGCGACACCCCCGAGGCGCCCGTGGTGAACACTTCAGCGGTGTGGATGCTGGCGCTGACCTGCGCCGGCGGCAGGCCCATGCTCAGCATCACCGACGAGGACACCAGGCCGAACGCCATGCCCAGCGCGCCGTCGACCAGCTGTGCGCCCAGGCCGATGAGGATGAACCACCAGAATTCGCTGCTCAGCTCCATGCACCGAGCCTAGCGCGCCAGGGAGTGCGGACCAAGGTCCGCACCCACCGGGTGCTCAACGGTCAACGGGTGCCGTACAGCACCACGGTCTTGCCGCGGGCATGCAGCAGGCCGTCGGTCTGCAGTTTCTTCAGCACGCGGCCGGCCATCTCGCGCGAGCAGCCGACCAGGCGCGCCAGCTCCTGCCGCGATACACGCAGCTGGCTGCCTTGCGGATGGCTCATCGCCTCCGGTTCCTGCGCCAGGTCGTGCAGGGTGCGCACGATCCGGTCGGTCACGTCCAGGAACGCCAGGCGGCTGGCCTTGCGGCTGGTGTCGAGCAGGCGCTTGGAAATCTGCTGGCCCAGCGCATACAGCAGGCGCGGGGCATCGGCCGACAGCGGGCCGAGGAACAGCTGATGCAGGCGCTCGTAGCTGATTTCAGCCAGCTCGCAGGCGGTGCGGGTCCGCAGGATCACCTCGCGGCGGTCCGATTCGACGAACAGGCCCATCTCGCCGACGAATTCGCCGGCACCAAAGTAGCCCAGCACCAGCTCGCGATCGTCATCTTCCTCGGCCATGATCGAAACCGAGCCGCTGATGACGTAATACAGGGTTCCCGCCGGGTCCCCGGGCCGGAAGACGTCGGTACGGGTGGGGTATCGCCGCCTGTGGCTGTGCGCCAGGAAACGATCGATTGTGGCGATATCCAAGGCCAGTGGACTGCTAGCTAGGCGCACGGTTGACACGATAGGAGCGCTCCCTCTGCGCATGAACGGATTCACGGGGTCGATAGCGGAGCTTAACCAGCGCAATTGTTAAGGGCAAACAGTGTGCCAGATGTGAGCGCTCTTCACGTTCCCCCCGGGGGCAGTTTGCCCCATAATTCCCCCTTTCCCTTCTTACACAGGAATCGACCGCCGTGGTCAAGCCGTTGCCTCGCCTGAGGCTGCAGGGTTTCAACAACCTCACCAAGGCGCTGAGCTTCAACATCTATGACGTGTGTTACGCGCGCACCGAAGAGGAGCGTCAGCGTTACATTGAATACATCGATGAAGAGTACAACGCCGACAGGCTGACTCAGATCTTGACCGATGTCGCCGAGATCATCGGCGCCAACATCCTGAACGTGGCCCGCCAGGACTACGACCCGCAGGGTGCCTCGGTGACCATCCTGATCTCCGAAGAACCGGTGATCGACAAGAAGCTGGCCGGCAAGGAGCTGATCTCCGACGCCGTGGTCGCGCACATGGACAAGAGCCACATCACGGTCCATACCTACCCGGAGACCCATCCGCAGGAAGGTATCGCGACGTTCCGCGCGGACATCGACGTGGCCACCTGTGGCGTCATTTCCCCGCTGAAGGCCCTGAACTACCTGATCGAGAGCCTGGAATCGGACATCGTGATCATGGACTACCGCGTCCGTGGCTTCACCCGTGATGTGAAGGGCAAGAAGCACTTCATCGACCACAAGATCAACTCGATCCAGAACTTCCTGGCCAAGAACATCAAGTCGCGTTACGAGATGTTCGACGTCAACGTCTACCAGGAAAACATCTTCCACACGAAGATGCACCTGAAGGACTTCGACCTGGACCAGTACCTGTTCGAGGAAAAGGCCAGGAACCTGTCGTTCAAGGAGCGCATGAAGATCGAGGCGCTGCTCAAGCGCGAGATCGAAGAGTTGTTCCACGGCCGGAACCTGTCCGAGTAAGCCCCATGTGCGATGCCCGCAGGCATCGCCACCCAGGCGGGACGACCCGCCCCGTGGAACTGGCGTCGCACGCGCGATTGGCTCCATGGTGATGTACCGACCCACGGCCCGGTGTGAAAACACCGGGCCGTTTCGTTTTTTCCCCAAAAGGTAAGGAGCCCCCACCCATGCCCTGGATCTACCTGCTGCTGGCCGGCCTGTTCGAGATCGGTTTCGCCCTCGGAATGAAGTACTCCGAAGGCTTCAGCAAACCCCTGCCCACCGTTGCCACGGTGGTGTCCGCCCTGATCAGCCTGTACCTGATGAGCCAGGCGATGAAGAGCATCCCGGTCGGCACGGCCTATGCGATCTGGACCGGCATCGGTGCCATGGGCGTGGCGGTGCTGGGCATCTACCTGTTCAACGACAGCGCATCGCCGGCCCGCCTGGCCTGCGTGGGCCTGATCGTAGCCGGCGTGATCGGCCTGAAGCTGGTCTCGCCCAACTGATTGATGGCCCGACCAACGGTCGGGCCCCACCGTCGGCCCCCCCGCACCTCCTGGTAGGCCCGCACCGTTGGTGCGGGCGACCCTTCAAATGCGGTAGGCGATGGTCTTCATCACCCTGGAGGCCAGTGCCATCGCGCCCGGAATCGGGAACGGAAGGCGGCGTGCGCCGGCCTGCTCGGCGTGCTCGGCATGGCGGGCCTCGTCCTCCTTCATCACCTGGATGACCGCGCGGCTGCGCAGGTCGCCGGGCGGCAGGTCGACCAGATGCTCGTCCAGGTGGGCCTCCACCTGGCGCTCGGTCTCGACCACGAAGCCGAGGTTCCAGCCGTCACCGCGCAGCCCGGCCAGCGTACCGATGGTATAGCTGCCGGCGTACCACAGCGGGTTGAACAGGCTGGGACGGCTGTCCAGTTCGGCCAGCCGGGTGGCACACCAGGCCAGATGGTCGGTCTCTTCCTGGGCCGCTTCCAGCAGGTGTTCACGCGTGGCCGGGTCGCGGGCCACGGCGGCCTGGCCGAAATACAGGCCCTGCGCACAGACTTCGCCGACGTGGTTGATCCGCATCAGGCCGGCGGCATGGCGGCGCTCGGCGCTGCCCATGCCGGGCTCGTCGGTCTCCGCAGCCGGGTAGGGGCGGGCCGCCGGTGGGTTGCCGAACACCGTATCCAGGGCGCGCTGCGCCTCGGTCAGCAGGTGGTCCAGCGGGGTGGTCTGGCGGAGCACGGTCATGGCAGTACGCGGTGGGGCGGAAGTCCCCCGATTCTCGCCCGGCCCTGCGTCCGTGCCAACCCGGCCTGACGGTCCACTTGCAAGTGGCTGGCAAGGCCAGTACAATCCCGCCTCTTGCGCTTCACCTTTTCACAACGCGTGGCAGAGTTCCGGCGAGCCTTTCGCCGCAATGAGCCCGACCTAACCTAGAGTTCTTCATGAGCACTTTCACTGCCAAGAACGAGACCGTCCAGCGCGACTGGTACCTCGTCGACGCCGAGGGCAAGACCCTGGGCCGTCTCGCCACCGAGCTGGCCCGCCGTCTGCGTGGCAAGCACAAGCCGGTCTACACCCCGCACGTTGATACCGGCGACTACCTGGTCGTCATCAATGCAGAAAAGATTGCCGTCACCGGCAAGAAGCTGCAGGACAAGATGTATCACCGTTTCACCGGTTACATCGGCAACCTGAAGACCGAGTCCCTGGCCCAGGCGCTGGAGCGCCACCCGGAGCGCGTGATCGAGATCGCCGTCAAGGGCATGCTGCCGAAGGGCCCGCTGGGTCGCCAGATGTACCGCAAGCTCAAGGTCTACGCCGGCACTGAGCATCCGCACGCCGCACAGCAGCCGCAGGTTCTGGATATCTAATCATGGCTATCACTCAAAACTACGGCACTGGCCGCCGCAAGTCCTCCACCGCTCGCGTGTTCCTGCGCAAGGGTTCGGGCAACATCACCGTCAATGGTCGTCCGCTGGACGAGTTCTTTGGTCGTGAGACCGCGCGCATGATCGTGCGCCAGCCGCTCGAGCTGACCAAGAACACCGAAAGCTTCGACATCCTGGTCACCGCCGCTGGCGGCGGCACCACCGGCCAGGCCGGTGCGATCCGTCTGGGTATCGCCCGTGCGCTGGTCGAGTACGACGAAAGCCTGAAGTCCGAGCTGCGCAAGGCTGGCTTCATGACCCGCGACGCCCGCGAAGTCGAGCGTAAGAAGGTCGGTCTGCACAAGGCCCGCCGCGCCACCCAGTTCTCCAAGCGCTGATCTGCTGCGCCTGGTTGGGCTCCTTCGGGGGCCCGCTGGATGGAAAAGCAAAAGCCCGGCTTCGGCCGGGCTTTTGTCGTTTTGGAGTCAGGCATTTCGTGGTTGCCGGCCAGCGGCCGGCACTACCCGTCTTTTTGCATGTCCGACCCCGGGCCTCTCTCTGGAGAAGAGCCCCCTTGTTGTTCAAGGGGGTGCGCCGACAGGCGCGGGGATAAGGTGGAATGCGTGACCAAATTAAAAAGCAAAAGGCCAGATCTTTCGATCTGGCCTTTTGCTTTTTAATTTGGCTGCCCCGGATGGATTCGAACCACCGAATGCCTGAGTCAGAGTCAGGTGCCTTACCGCTTGGCGACGGGGCAAAACGTACAACGATTTTCTCACTTATCACGCTGAAAAACAACTTCATTTTCAGTGTGGTGGCTATGGGTGGATTTGGCAGATAGCCACCACACACAGCCTAAACCTAGCAATTTTGCTGGCTTACGAAGTGCTTCAGAAGGGAAGCTGTAGCACCTGATGTAGCAAATTATACGGATGTGAGGCCGAAAGGTCTAGCGAAAATTTCCGTGAAGACATCTTAGATAGCGACTGTTTGGCCTCACCCCCCCCAGGGGGGGGCTTACCTCTCAAGACTGTGTTCTCTGCTGCGGTACTCACGAACCGCGTGTTCGCGTAGCACCTGCATGATGTGGCAGCCGTTCTCTCCGGCATCTCGTTGTAGGTGCAAGTCAATGCCTCTCTCTGCACCCCAACCATCACCCCGCCCCCTGTAGGGACCTCGTGCGTGGCTGACGCACAAGGGGCAAGCTACGCGGTCATCATCGCCGGGGAACTTTGGCGGCAGCAGTTCCGCCTCTTGTTTGACCAGCCTACGTAGGTCATAGAGGAATTGATTCAGTTCATCTTGCGAGTTCAGGTTGTCTAGGCCGAGGTAATGAGAACGTGCTTCAAAGGGCAGGACGTCAATGGCCGCCCGTACGGTCTGCTGATAGTGCCGCTTCAGCCAGGCTACCTCTTGGCGAAGCTGAGCTACTTCCCGGCGTAGCTCGGCCCCGTTCGAGTGGGGGCGTCTGGACGTGATTTGCTTTTCCACGGAGTTCTTGTCTGACGATGATGAATGATGGTACAAAATAGCCTAACGTTGGTTAGGGGATTTTGTACCGTGCGCGTCGTAGTCTACATGCGAGTCTCCACCGCCCGTCAAGGGCGCAGCGGGCTCGGCCTGGAAGCTCAGCAGGCCACCATTGCCGACTTTGTCCGGCAGCGGGGAGCCGAGGTCATCCAAGCGTTCACCGAGGTGGAGAGTGGCAAGAGGGCGGATCGCCCGGAGCTAGCCCGTGCCTTGCACTTGGCGAAGGTGACCGGCGCAACGCTGCTGATTGCCAAGCTGGACCGGTTGTCCCGGAACGCGGCCTTCCTGCTCACGCTGCGGGACAGCGGAGTTCGGTTCATCGCGGCGGACATGCCCGACGCCAACGAGCTGACCGTCGGCATTATGGCCTTGGTCGCCCAGCAGGAACGCGAGGCGATTTCCAAGCGCACCAAGGAAGCCCTACAGGCCGCAAAGGCGCGCGGCAGGAAGCTGGGGAATCCCAACGGGGCGGTTGCCCTGCAGCGTGCCCAGAGGGGCAATGGCGACGCCGTGGCGACCCTCCGCGGCAAGGCGGATCACCATGCAAACCAGCTGCGCCCGGTGGTTGACGCGCTGGCAGCAGAGGGGGTTTCCTCGCTGGGAGGCATAGCAAAAGCCCTGAACGAGAGAGGCATGCTCACGCCACGTGGTGGCACGTGGCACAAGTCATCGGTCCGCAACCTGCTGGACCGCCTCTCCGTCCAGTAACTCAGTCAACCATGGGCTGCCAGGATGTCCTGGATCTGGTGGGGCTCGAAGGCCACGTCCCACGCCCAGGTGCCAAAGCCGCCCTTCTGGTTCACGCCCTTTACCCATGCGTCCAGTGCCGAGCGCTTGGCGCGGTTCTGGTCGTCGTCGACGCCCTTGATCTCCAACACCAGTGTCTTGCCGTTAGCGAGGCGGACCAGGAAGTCGGGGATATAGCGGCGCTTGGCCCCGTTCCACATGTAGTAGACCTGGAAGCCCAAGTGGTCGTTCTTTGCGTAGGCCTGCACCAACGGGCTGCTTTCCAGCAGGTTGGCTGCATGGGCTTCCCAAGCGCCGTCAGCCACCACGTGGCTGATTTGCGACTTCTGCGCTGGCTGGCATGTCTTGGTGGTGTACCAGGTGCGCATGTATCGCGTTGAACCGACCGGGAACTCCTCGTCGAACACCGGCTCGATGCGCTCTTGGTTCTGCTGCAACAGGTATCGCAGCAGGTGCTGGACCACCGCGTTGATGTTCAGGGATACCAGGATGCGCTTGCGCAGCGGCTCCTGGTGGAACAGCGAGGGCACCACCAGCTTGTCGGATGCGAGGAACTCATCGATCAGGTGGATCAACTGGAACGCCAGGTACTCCGGCGTGCCGGTGTATTGGTCCTGCATCTGCCCATACGCTTGGCGCGCGGCCTGGAACACCAGCCGTTGCAGGCGGAACTCGTCGGGCAGCAGCTCCAGGTCGATGGCCTGTATCTGGTCCCACGCATTGGCGCCACCCAGTGCCGGTGCCATCTCTGCCGCCAGCGGCGTGGCTGCAGGGTCTAGCTGCAAAGGTTCCATTGCTTGCCAGTCGAGAGTCAGGCCCGGCCGCACGATGGCGTCCACGCGCACCACGTTTGGCCAGCGCATCTCCAAGCTATTCCGTTCCGGCAGGGATTCGATCTGGGTGCTCTGCTTGGGCGGCGGTGGCGGATCGCCTTCGCCACTGAGGTCTTGGAACACCGACAGCGGTACGCCGAAGACGTTGACGAACTCTGGGACGAACAACTGCCGCTCGACACCGTCGGGGCAGACCACAGGTTCCGTGTCATAGCCGACACGGCGCAGTCCGCGGCCGATTACCTGCTCACACAGCAGCTGGCTGGTGAAGGCGCGCAGGCCCATAATGTGGGTGATGTTCTTGGCGTCCCAGCCCTCGGAGAGCATCGCAACGGAAATGACGTTCTGCAGGTCCTGGCCGGCTGTCCCACGCTTGCCGACGTTGTCGACGATCTCGCGCAGCAGTTCTTCCTTCCGCAGTTGCAGCAGCTCGCTCTTTCGGTCGGATGGGATGGCAGCGGCCTCGACAATCGCCCGCAGCCGCTCCTCGTAGTCCTTGTCGGCGCTAGCTTTCTCGCCGATCTCGGCTTTCTCCAACACGCGGGAGTCAACCCGGAGCGTGCGGTTGGCGTCGCGCATCTCAGGCCAATGCACGTCACCCTCGGTGAAGAATCGCTCCACGCGCGCGGCGGTGGAGGTCACGTTGCATACCGTCAGCATCACCGGAGGGGAGGTGTGGCCTGCTTCTGCCCAAGCCTCGGCAGTCTTGCGCCAATCGGCTCCGAGCAGGGTGTAGGCCTGCTGCACCAATGGAGGCAGCGGCTCATGGACTTGTGCCCCGCGGCGGCCAAGGTCTTCCTGGACAGCCGGGTCGCGGTACAGGTGATAGAGCTTGGGTTTGAGTGTCTGCGTATCCGGCACTACGCCGTCGCGCACGACCACCCGCGGGGTCTTCACCAGGCCCGCCTCGATGGCATCGTTCAAGCCGAAGTCGGAGATGATCCACTCGAACAGGCCGCCTTCTGTGTTGCTGCGCCCGGTCGGGGCGAACGGGGTGGCGGACAGGTCGAAGCAACGCTGTATGCGCAGTTCCTTGTGTATGCGGTCCAGGCCTTCAATCCAGCGGGTGGCCTCTTCCTGGTCCAGGCCCATTTCCTCAGCCCGGCGCTTCACGTCGCGGCTGCGCTTGTCATCGGGGGACTGCCGATAAGCGTGGTGGGCTTCGTCGTTGATTACAACGATGTCCTTATGCTGCGCCAGCTTCCCGAGCACTCGGCGGACGAATGCCTTGTCACTCTCCGGTCCCTTCCTGACCACCGACCGATCCTGCTGCTTTAGCGGCATCAGCGTGTGCCAGTTTTCTACCAGCACCTCGGCCTGATTCAACTTGCTGCGCATTGCCTCATTCGGGCACAGGCCGAACAGGTCGTAGTAGTTGTCCGGGTGCCCCGGATAGAGCACCTGCAGGCGCTCGCGCACCGTCAGGCCGGGGGCAACCAGGAAGATGGCGCGGGAGAAATCCTTGTTGCGCTTCGGGTAAGCCAGTGCGTTCAACACCTGCCAAGTGATGAGCATAGCCATCACCGTCGTCTTGCCGGTGCCCGTTGCCATCTTGTTGCAGAGCCGCTGCCATGGTCCGCCATCGCCCGGCACGTAGATGCCTTGCTTGAAATCGGCCGGCGCTTCGATCCACCAGATCAGTGTCTCGATGGCTTCCAGCTGGCAAAAGTAGAACGGATGCTGGCGAGCGCTGGCGTTGTGCCAGTGTTCAAGCAGGCTGCGGGTAACGGTGGTTACGCCCGGGTAGGCCGAGGCACGCCATTCGCCGACGCGTTCACGGATGCGCTCCACCAGGTCGAGGCGCTCGGTGCGGCGTGTGTTATGGCGGGTGTCGAAGATCTCGTAGCCAGCTGGACGGCGTCCCTCGGTCAGCTTCAGGCCACCTTGGTGGTCTATCCAGTGCCAGCGAGGCGCCTCAAAAGGCGTGTTGATGATCAGGGATTTGGGAGTCGTCATGCCGTGCTCAACTCAGCGCCATGACTTTCAGCGACTCGATACCGCGGTCGTCGACGATCTTCACCGCAATCTTGCGGTTGTCCCCGGCCTCGAACGGCAAGCTGACGGTGCCATGCAGCTTATCCAGCTTGCTCTCGTCCAGCTCGGCCTTGATGTCCTTTTTCAGCTTGTGCCAGCCATCTTTCTTGCCGGCCATGGGGAAGAACACCTGGCGGGGGAACAGACTGCGTTCGTCGTAATCGGTGTCCAAGCTCCAGGCCGCGATGTTCTTCTTGCCGCCGGACTTCAGCTCGCCGGTAGCGGTATCGAAGTAGTCGAAGCCATGGACTTCCACCACGTAGCGGCCGTCCTTCTGCTGGCGGACCTCCACTTCCGGCTGACCCATCAGCCAGAAGCTCTGGTTGTGGCGGGCGTTCTTCTTCAGGTCTTCGGTGAGCAGGTCAGTGTTCATCTGCGCCTTGAGGGCGGTGATGCCCTTGGTGGCGTCGATGTCCTTGGCGGCTTCCGGATCGAAGGCGAAGGCGCAGAACACGATCATCTTCGGCCGCGGGAACAGATCGCCGGCCTCGCGCATGGCCAACTCCACCGTGCGCTGCTCCAGTGCGGCGTGCTCCGGGCCGAAGCACACCACCACGCGCTCTCCGGTGTCCAGATGGCCGGTGCAGTGCAGGTGCGGGGTGTCGGGCAGGCTCTCCAGCTCGGCGAAGCGAAGCATCTGCCCGCCCTTGCCTCGGATGCCGGCCTTCAACAACTCGTCGCGCCAGCGGTGCTGACGGGCGGATTCGCCGCTGCGGGCGATGCTGGCGTCGGCCTCGGCCGTGGGCTGCGCCTCGTCCAGCACCATCACGCTGGGGAACGGCACCGCCTCCACAGTGAACGGGCCGGTGATGCGCAGCTTGTCCTTGGCCACCTGCGGCTGGTCGTACAGCACTTCCTGGTCGGCGTGGGCGGCGATGGAGTCGTCCATCTTCTTCTGCATCGCCTGGCGCGCGGCGTGGAATGCGTCGAACGCGGTGCGGGCAGCGGCGGGCCAGTCTGCCGGGAAGTCGAACGGCACCTCCCATTCCAGCAGGGCGTTGGCAGGCACCTGCTCGCCAGTGGGCAGCGTGTGGATACCCTTGGCGTCGAAGGCGATGTCTTCGCCCTTGCGTCCGCCTTCGGTGACCTTGAACGGGATTCGGGTGCCGGCCAGTGCAGCGTTGAGCTGGCCCAACGCCTGCTCGATGGCCGGGTGCATGCGCTCCCAGAGGTCGTCGATCTCAGGGTTGTTGGCGATGGATTTCAGGGTGACGTGCGGGACGGTCTTGTAGATGAAGCCGGCCTTCAGGCCCTCGTGCGGGTACTTGAGGTCGTAGTAGTCATAACTGGCGGTCATCAGCCGCTGCTTGGCCAGGGTGACCGCCACCCGCGAGGTGTCGCAGGTGATCCATCGGCGGCCCCATTTCTCCGCGACGAAAGCGGTGGTGCCAGAGCCGCACGTGGGATCTAGAACAAGGTCGCTGGGGTCGGTCGTCATCAGCATGCAGCGTTGCACGATGACTTCATTGGTTTGTACTACATACACAGGGTTGGCTGCTCCACCGAATCCAGACCACAAATTCGAGTACGAAGTGTAGGGAAATTCCTGAAATCTAGAAGCAAGGCGAATGGCGCCGTCAGAAACGGCCGCGCGAAGCGACTTTAGGACACGCTGTATGCCCTCTGGCGTAGTTCCCCACCAACGATTACCTGAATCGAAGATCTTGCCGTTTGCTTCAACGTCAAACTTGGAACCAGGTCCAGGCTTAGTCAGCAGCACCGACATGCAGTTCGTAGTCCCGGGATCAACCTCACCCCCGGTCAGCTTCCGATTCTCACTAACAGTCCTGTAGTAGCCGCCCGGCAACCCAAGCAACGTGTACCCATCCGCAGCGGGATCGCTCTTTTCCGAGTACAGCGGGTTGTACTTAACGCGCGTCGCGTCCTTTGCATACCAGACGATGTAATCAAGAATCGCGCCGATCCGGTTCGAGGCCTGCAGTCCGCCGGCTGCTTTCGTGAAAGAAATGATGGACAGAAAGTTATCCGCGCCGAAGACTTCATCCATCAGTTCGCGAACATGATGCAGATTCTCATCCGAGATCTGTACAAACACGCTGCCCGATTCATGCAGCAACTCTTTCGACATCAGCAGGCGGTCGCGTAGGTAGGTTAGGTAGGAGTGGATGTTCAGCTCCCACGTATCCCGGAACGCCTTGATCATTTCCGGTTCCTGGGTCAGGTCGTTGTCGCTCCGGTCCTTCACGTCTCGCTTGTTGACGAACGGCTGGAAGTTGCTGCCGTACTTGATCCCGTAAGGCGGGTCGATGTAGATCATCTGCACCTGCCCAGCCATGCCCTCCTTCTGCAGCAGGCTGTTCATCACTAGCAGGCTGTCGCCAGCCACCAGACGGTTGCTCCAGCCGCGATCGTGCTTATAGAAGTCCACCGCCTCGCGCAGCGGCAGCGGCTCCTCGAACCAAGCGCGGAACATGTCGCCAGTGGCGGTCTTACCCGCATCGGTCTTCATGCGCTTCTGGATGACGGCCAGGATGCTGGCCGGGTCGATGCGCTCGTGGACGTGCAGGCTGACGGTGTCCACCTCGAAGCTGGTGCGCTCGGCCTTGCCGGTCCAGTTGAGGTAGGGCGCGGCCTGGCGCTTGAGCTGTTCCAGCGCGGCGCGCATGGTGGCCTCGTCGCCGCTGGCCAGGGCGTCGTCGATCAGGGTTTCAATCTGTGCGCGGCCAACATCGAACTGCAAGGCAGGGTCAATGTGCGGGTCGTAGGCCCATTGCGTCCTGGGCTGCTCAGGATCGTTGTCCGGGGTGACCACGCCAACGTCGGGATTGTTGCGGCGCTTCTGGTCGTGCCGGTAGGCGATGACCTGGTTGTCTTCGTCGGTACGCTTGGCCTTGACCTCGGCCTTTGCACGCTTGGCCTGGGCCAGCGTCAGTCCTGGCTGCATCGGCTTCGGAGCATCTGCACCAGCGGGCTTCTCCTGCACCTGCAAGGTCAGCGGCGCCGCGTGGTCCACTAGCTTCCGCACCGAGCCGCCACGGCCTTGGCCTTTGGCTAGCAGCCCCTCGGCCACCAAGGCATCCCGTGCGGCCGAGTAGTCGTCTTCAGGCACCTCGGCGCCGAGCATGGCAGCAATCTGGGTACGCAGCTTCAGGTTTCCCAGGGTGGTCCCGTCCTCCGGCAGCAACTCCAAAAGGGCATTACGAATATCGGCAGCAGCTGCCTTGTCCATGGTTGTGGATTCCTATGATAGCCCCGATAGAATACGACGGCAGCCACACGATTGGCCCGGCGCGCCTCCGGGGCGGGGCAGCGTGTGTCCTCTCGTTCCTTTTGTTTTTTGTTCGTGCGTATGAGGGTGGTCGATTTTTGCGTGGATGTGGCTGCTGGGGCGGTCTCGCCCGAAAGCCGCGCCGAGAAGCCCAGGCTTTTTGACCCGGCCAAGAATGCCGCAACGTCCAAGAGCAAGCAGCTCGTTGCCGAAGTGCTTGAGCGAGTAGAAAAGGCGGAGAGGCGGCAGCGCCGGCGTCGAAAAGCCGATCAGGAGCGCCATGAGTCAGCCGCTGAGGCGCTTGTCTGCGACCTGGCCCACCGGGCATTGGGTGATCCCGATGCCTGGCTCACGGTCGAGATGAGCAAGGGTGCCTTGTCCGGCCAAGCACGCCGTGCCCCCTTCCTCACGGAGGCCTTCCCGAACCTCGTGAAATTGCTATGCCACCCGGAAGTGGCCGCGGCCGAGCTGCAGCCCGGCTACTACGCATCCTGGTTCGGTGGAGAACGCACGATGATCCGGGCCAGTCCTTGGCTGGCCGCCAGGATCGACGACCTCGAAATCCACTACGAGGACATCGGGCGCAACCAGGCGCTCATGGGTGATCCGCTTGTGCTCCGCGGCGACAAGGTGAGGGGTGTGGCGGAGACCCTGCCGTTGCCTGACACGCAGGAGGTTTGTGCTCTCCGTGCTCAGATGCAGCAGATCAACCTGTGGCTCGCCCAGGCTGACATCTCGTATGTCGGGGCGGAGGAGGTGGACCTGGGCCAGCGGTATCTCAGGCGCATCTTCAACAACGGCTCATTGCAGGAAGGAGGGCGTCTCTACCACGGCTTCTGGCAGAACATGTCCAAGAAAGACCGAGCGGACTACTTGCGCATCGAAGGCGCGCCCGTGGTCAGCCTGGATTTTGCCCAGATGTCTGTTAGGACGGCCTATGCCCTTGTGCGCATTGAGCCTCCCGATGGAGACCTTTACGAGCTACCGGGGGTGAGCGGCGACCGCGAGGGCGTGAAGCTGGTTTTCAACGCCCTACTGGCTAGCACCAAGATGCTGTCGCGCATGCCGCAGGGGGCCAGGCCGCACTTTGCCAAGCACGAGACGGTGCATTCGGTTGTGGCGGGAATCAGTCGGCGGCACCCAGCCTTGGTGCCCTTCTTCCAAAAGGGGCAGGCCCATGCATTGATGAACCTCGAAAGCCAGATCATCGTCGAGGCGCTGCTCCGGCTCAAAGACCGCGGTGTGGTGGCACTACCGGTCCATGACTGCATCCTCGTCGCTGACCACCGGATGGAGGTGGCCAAGCGGGCGCTTGAAGAGGCTTCTAAGGATGTACTGGGTCAACAACTCAGGGTGGAGGTGGAGGGATCTCCACCGTCGGGGCTCCATCGTTCCTCTATAGGGAATCCTCAGTCGTCCCCATTAGTGGGGGGCATAAGCGTATGAGCACCGTTCGCCAGAAACGCCGGGAAGGCATCTACCGGCGCATGAGAGAAGCCAATCCAGCCTTTGCAACCTGCGTAGTGCTGGATTGCGGCCATCCCACCATGGCGCAGCAAGGCAGCGGGTTGAGCAAGGCTTACTGCCGCCGCCATGTCGAGCATTTCCGCCGCCACGGCAGCTATTCAAAACCCAGCTACACCGCTGCGGAGCTGCGGCCGTACCGTGTTGCTGCCCTGCGTTGGCTAGAGGAACAACGGGATCTTCCGGCTGTCAGGGAGGCTAGGGAGGCGTTGGTAACTCTTTATATGCGCGGCGGTGCACCAGAGGAGGCCTTCCGGTTGGTCGGGAAGCCGCCGGCGGAGCGGGCGAGCAAGATCTGGGCGCGCCTGCGGGAGCGCCAGGTAGACCCCAGCGCCCTTCTGTCCATCTGGATTGCTGTACAGCTGCGCTACCAGGATGACCCGCAGCCGGACCGCAAGGCCCGCTACCGACTGGTGCAGGCCGCCAAATGGCTACACCGGCTGGCTGGTGGTACGCACAAACAGTGGGAACAGCACGACAATGCCGGCCGGCGGAAGGTGGTCCAGTTGCACAAGTACCCGGCCAGCAGAGGGCTGGTGCTGTGGCACCTGGGGGCGGGTCTGGCGCGGGCAGCGAGGCCGCTGCAGGCGCACTTGGAAGCAGTACGCCTGCACGTTGCAGCTTGTTAGACCGGCAGGTGGACCTTGGCCAAAGCCTCGTGCAGTGTGCTCAGCTTGGTGTGCTTGCCATAGCGGCCAGTGGAAATGTTGCTGTTCTCGTGCCCCAGGATTTCCGCGATCTGGTACTCCGGCGTTCCCAGGTCCTTTAGCTTGGTGGCCATGGTTTCCCGGAAGCTCTGCACCTGCTTCTTCTTGTCCTCCACACCGGCCTTTCGCAGCCAGCGGCTGAGTTGCTTGGACAGGAGGTCCACCGGGCTGCGCTTGGGGTCATCGGTGTACCGGATGCGGCGGGGGAACAGGAAGCCTTCGGCGGAGCTGCTGACAAAATCCAATAGCCCCAGCTCGATGAGCCTTGGATGCACAGGGATCAGGCGCAGGCTGTTCTCGGTTTTGACTCGCTTCTCCGGGTGGTCGGAATTGATGTCGAACACCCATAATCCGTCCACTTGGCGGACGTCACGCTTTTCCAGTCTGGCTGCCTCGCCCATGCGGCAGCCGGTATAGGCCATGATGCGAGGTATCCACAGCTCGTAAGACTCCTTGGCGTGCTGCTTGGTGTATCTGATAAACTTCGCCACGTCGTCGTCGTCGAGTGCCTTGCGTGCATCCTGAGCGCGTCCCTCGTTGACATCACGCAAAATCGTGGCTGGATTCTGGGTCAGATGGTCGTGCTCTGTTGCCCAGATGAATAGCGAACGGACGTATTGATAGTTCTTGTTGATGCTGCGAGGTTGCAGGCGCGGCAGCTCGGGCTGCGATGCTGCCGCTTCGAGGATCTGCCGAGGGGTGAGGCCAGGGAAGATCTTGGTCATGTTCTTGGGCAGCTGAAGCATCTGCGTACCCAAGGTGCGAATTTCGGCCTTGGTAACTTGGTGAATGGGGCGGTCCCCAAGCAAATCCACGATCAGCTCGAAAATCTTGCGGCTCTGCTCGGCGGTGCGTTCCGACCACTTCTTCAGGCCAATATGTTCCTCGCAATAGAGTTGAACCACCTGCGAGAGCAGGGGTGAGTTTTGCGTCCGATCCTTGGCCCCGCCAGTGGTGGCAAGGATTTCCTGGGGAAGCTCCAAGGGTTCACCTTCAAGTGCCTTTAGCTCGGCCACGGTGGCCTTAAGGTCCGCTTCCAAGAGGCGCCTTGCGAGTCTGCGCTGTGTATCCCTGGTTGCATTGGGGGCCAGCTGGGCGGCTTCCGGCAAGCGCTCGTCCACCTGCCCAAAGGCCAGTGCCGCCGAGATGCGGTGGGCTTCGTCATTCAGGTAGAAGGATGTGCCGTCTTTCTGGTCTTCATCGAGAGGCTGGGAAAGCCTTGCCTCGATCTCATCAAACTTCGTTGCCAGGTACTGGCGGTAGATGGTGTCAATTTCTTCGCGGGTCATCGACTGAAGGTTCCGGTCGATCTGGTGCAGGAAGACGCCCATTTGGGCTTCCCACAACATCAAGCGCCTGCGAGCCTCTCGGAGGTCGCCGGTTAGCAGGCTTCGGTTGAGTTCTGTGCGTCCCCAGACGGCCCGGATACGGGAGGGGACGACGATACGCGAAGTATAAATCTGACCGCGTCGCTGTAGCACTTTGTGGGCACTCGCTGTAGCAGTAGGGCTAAAGAGAGCGAAAGTGCTAGATTCTCCCGAGGCATCAATGACTTGCGATGCATTGGTGGCTATGGGTGGACTCGAACCACCGACCCCAGCATTATGAGTGCTGTGCTCTAACCGGCTGAGCTACATAGCCTTGGTGAGCCCGCTATTCTGCGGATGTGTACCGTCCCTGTCAACACTTTTGTGCCGTGCTTGTGGGCCGACAGAGGGCGTGGGATAGTCCCGGGCAGTAGATTTTCTTAGGAGTCCGCATCGTGATCGATCCGGACGGCTATCGACCGAACGTCGGCATTGTGCTGATGCGGCAGGACGGCCAGGTGTTCTGGGCACGACGCGTGCGCCGGGATGGTTGGCAGTTCCCGCAAGGGGGCATGAACACCGATGAGACGCCCGTCGAGGCCATGTATCGTGAACTGCAGGAAGAAACCGGCCTGCTGCCTGAGCATGTGGAAGTGCTCGGGGCCACGCCCGGTTGGCTGCGCTACAAGCTGCCGGCGCGGGCCATCCGCCGCAACGAGCGGCAGGTCTGCATCGGCCAGAAGCAGGTCTGGTTCCTGCTGCGCCTGACCGGCGACGAATCCCATGTGAAGCTGGACCACACTGACTCGCCCGAGTTCGATCATTGGCGCTGGGTCGATTTCTGGTACCCGGTGGAGCATGTGGTGGTGTTCAAGCGCGGCGTCTATGCGCGCGCACTGCGTCATCTGGCGCCTTTGGCGCGCGGGGTCGCCGGACAGGGCGTAACCGCCATGCCCAAGAGCGCCGCCGAGGCTTGGATGCCCGGCCACACGGCCGGCCACGACCGCCCGCGCAAGCGCCCGCGGACGCGCGGCTACTGGCCGAAGAAGGCCACGGGTGATGGCCCAGCCAGCTGACGGGCTGAACGGTATCGAGAATGGTTCAGGTCTCTGATTGACAACCATTCTCGTTTCCATTGGAATAGCCATCAGGCCGCTCCTGGCCTGTCAGCCCGGTTCCCGCCTGTGTACGTCTGCATCTGCAACGGAGTCACCGACCACCAGATCCGCGAAGCCGCCAGCCATGGTGTCAGCACGGTGGCCGAACTGACCATGCGGACCGGCTGTGGTGCGACCTGCGGTTCCTGCCTGGACATGGCCGCGGACCTCTTGGCCAAGGCGCGTGCGACCCACGATCTGCCGCTGCCGGTATTGGGCCTGGCCCAGGTTGCCTGATCGTTTCTTCGCGGCGCATTGACGCCGCGCTTTCGCATCCTTCACGCGCGGCCGCACAGGCCAATGCGCACGATTCGCGTTCCTTCACGGCCGCAGACAAGGCGTTAAAGTGCCTGCGTTTTCAGCGTGCAGGAGCATCCCATGAAGGGCGACACCAAGGTCATCGAATTCCTCAACAAGGTCCTCTACAACGAGTTGACCGCGATCAACCAGTACTTCCTGCACGCCAAGATGCTGAAGAACTGGGGCATCAAGGAACTGGCCGAGCACGAGTACAAGGAATCGATCGACGAGATGAAGCATGCCGACATGCTCGCCGACCGCATCCTGTTCCTCGAAGGCCTGCCGAACTTCCAGGCGCTGGGCAAGCTGCGCATCGGCGAGAACCCGACCGAGATCCTGCAGTGCGACCTGTCGCTGGAGCGCGACGGCGTGGTCACCCTGCGCGAGGCCGTCGCCTATGCCGATTCGGTCGGCGACTATGTCAGCCGCCAGCTGTTCGTGAAGATTCTCGATTCGGAAGAAGAACACATCGACTGGCTGGAAACCCAGCTCGACCTGATCGAGCGCATCGGCGAGCCCAAGTACCTGCTGAGCAAGCTGGAAGAGTGAGTCAGCTGTCCTGGCCGGCACGATGCTGCGCCAGGTAGCCCGTCAGCGCCACACGTGCCCGGGCGAATTCGGCAACCAGCAGCGCGACCGCCACCGCGGGGCGCTGCAGGCTGCCACCACGGGCCTCGCGTTCGATGCGCTGCGCGACCGCCGACAGCGACAGGGCTCCCACGTTCGCACTCGACGATTTCAGGCTGTGCGCGACCGCCTGCAGGCGGGGCTCGTCGCCGCTCTGCGCGGCCTGCTGCAGCTGCTGCACCATCGCTGGCGCATCGTCAAGAAAGACCGACACGATCTGGATGGCGGCGTCGCCGATCACCGCGTGCAGTTCGTCCAGCACATCGCGGTCGAGTACCGGTTGTGGCTTGGAGCCCACTCGGCTGTCATCGTCCTGCAGAGCCGAGCCATGCTCGGCTGATGGAGCCCCACTGCTGTTGGCCGTCAGCCGAGCCATGCTCGGCTCTGCAGAAGGCCGTGCAGGTGATGCGGCTTTACCGCCACCCCAGCGCTTCAACAGCGCATGCAGCGTGGCGCGGGCGATCGGCTTGGACAGGTAATCGTCCATGCCAGCCTGCAGGCAGCGCTCGCGGTCGCCGGCCATGGCATTGGCGGTCATCGCGATGATCGGCAGGCGCGCTCGCCCGATTTCCGCTTCTTCCGCACGCCAGTGGCGCGTGGCGGCGTAGCCGTCCAGCACCGGCATCTGGCAATCCATCAGCACGATGTCCACGCCGCCTTCGCGAAGAGCGGCCAATGCCTGCTCGCCATCGACGGCGTTGCGCACCTCGCACTGGAATACGCGCAGCAGCTGCTCGGCCACCATCCGGTTGACCGTATTGTCTTCCACCAGCAGCACGCGCAGGTGCAGTGGCGGCAGCACCGGCGCGGGTACCCCATCTCCGGCACTGGAAAGCAGGGCGGCAGGACGGGCAGGCGTGACAGGTGCGGCCAGGAGTGCATGCAGTGCGGCATCGTCGAAGTGCGTGGGCAGCTGGCGCTGGCGCGGACGTTGCGCTGGTGCGTCATCCTGCAGCCAGAGCACTTGCAGTGCGTCGTCGTCACCGCGCTCGGCCAGTGCCTGCTGCAGCATCGCCTCGCCGCTGCGCCGCGCGCGTGCATCGACCAGCAGCCACGCCGGTGCCGGTTGCCCGGGTTGCGGCGCGGTGCGCAGCTGTTCGACCACGGCGTCCAGCTGGCTCAGCATCTGCACCTGCAGCCCATGGTGGGCGGCGATGCGCTCGATGCGTTTCTGCAGCATTGCATCGGCACTGAACAGCAGCAGCGCTGTCGGCGCGCGGGCCATCGCCGGCAGGTCGCCGGGCACCTTCAGCAGCGGAATCTCGAACCAGAACGTAGCACCCTGGCCGGGCGTGGACTGCACGCCGATCTGCCCGTGCATCAGGTCGATGATGCGCCTGCAGATGGCCAGGCCCAGGCCGGTGCCGCCGTAGATGCGCGTGGTCGAGGCATCGGCCTGGCTGAAGGACTGGAACAGGCGTGCCTGCAGTGCCTCATCGATGCCGATGCCGGTGTCGATGATCTCGAAGCGCAGCTGGTGCTGGGCCGCGCCTTCGCCCAGCCGCTGCACGCGCAGCTGTACCTGGCCGCGCGCGGTGAACTTGATGGCATTGGCCAGAAGATTGCTCAGCACCTGGCGCAGGCGTACCGGGTCGCCGCGCACCGGCAGGCGCACCGACGGGTCAAGCTGCAGGGTCAGGGACAGGCCCTTGGCGTCGGCGGCGCGCTGCATCAGCTGCACCACGCCATCCAGCAGATCGCGCAGGTTGAAGCTGGTGATTTCCAGTTCCAGCGCCTGTGCTTCCAGCCGTGAGTAGTCGAGGATGTCATCGACGATGCGCAGCAGCTGCTGTGAACTGGCCGAAGCGGTGGCCAGCATCTGCCGCTGGTCCTCGCCCAGCGGCCCGTGCGCGATCAGCTCCAGCATCGGCAGGATGCCGTTGAGCGGGGTGCGGATCTCGTGGCTCATGGTGGCCAGGAACTCGCCCTTGGCCAGCACCGCTGCTTCGGCGGCCTGCTTGGCCTGCAGCAGCTGCTGTTCCAGCTGGCCCTGGCGTTCGGTGGTACGGCGCAGCTGGTCGCGTTCGACGGCGAGCGCATCGTGTGCGCGTTGCAGCCGGGCCAGTGCACGGCTGCGTGCGCGCAGGCGCAGGCCCAACAGCAGCGCCACGGCGGCCGCGGCAAGGGCAACCAGCAGCACGCCCCACAGCGGCACGTCAGAGCACCGCGTTGTGGAAGTCGAAGTTCAGGTCGCTGCCGGCCGACTGCACCATGTTGCCCTGGATGTAATCGACGCCGCCGACCCACATCGCCGCGGCGGCCTGTGGGTCCTCGATCTGCTGCCCGATGATCTGCAGCCCGGCCGCATGTGCCTGTTCGATCGCCTTGCGCAGTTCCTCGCGCGTGGCCGGGTTGGCATGGCTGCTGGAGAAGCGCGCGGCCATGCGCACGAACGACAGCGGCAGCTGGGTCAGCAGGGCGTCGGCTTCGCCGCTGGGCTCGAACTGGCTCAGACAGAAGCGCACCCCGGGGCCGGCCATGCGCTGGCAGAACTGTTGCAGCGGCACGGTGTGGATCAGTGCGTCGGGCAGGCGCACGTCGATCACCAGCGCACTGCCCGGCAGGTCACGCTGCTGCAGCGATTCCAGCAGCCAGTCGGCGAAGGCGTCGCGCTGCAGGGTGCGCAGCGACTGCGAGACGAACAGGTTCAGCGGCGGCGTGGCGTGCCGGTAGAGATCCAGCAGGCCCAGCGCGTGGTCCATCACCTGCTGGTCGAGGTCGGCGATACGGCCTGCCGCTTCGGCGGCCGGAATAACCTGGCCGGCCGCCAGCACCGTGCCATCGGCCTGGCGCAGGCGCAGCAGCAGCTGGTACTGCGCGGTGTTGCCACCGGCGACGGCGACGATCGGCTGATAGGCCAGCTCCAGCTGGCCTTCCAGCAGTGCCAGGTGCTCCTGTTCGGTGACGGCCTGGCGGTGCACATGGCCCGCCACACCGGCGCTGAGCAGGCGTGCCTGCAGGGTGGTGCGCTCGATCGCTTCCAGTGCAGCGTTGGCATCGTCGAAGCCCGGCGACAGCGGCGCATAACCCACCACGCCG
Source organism: Stenotrophomonas sp. YJH_SMC_20 (assembly GCF_059367845.1). Classification (NCBI taxonomy): domain Bacteria; kingdom Pseudomonadati; phylum Pseudomonadota; class Gammaproteobacteria; order Lysobacterales; family Lysobacteraceae; genus Stenotrophomonas; species Stenotrophomonas sp. YJH_SMC_20. Next base: position 323,715 of record NZ_JCAFRG010000004.1, read on the forward strand.
CGCAGGTGCACCGATTCGTCGTCGCGGATCACGAAGGCACGCGCCGACAGCTGCTCGCGCAGGGAAGCGGCGATGCCTTCCAGGGCATCTTCGTCGGCGTTGCGGGCCAGCAGCAGGAAACTGTTGTCGTTCAGGCGTGCCAGCAGGTGTGGATGGCCGGCCTCGGCCAGGCGCTGCCCGGCCTGTACCATCAGGCGCTCGAAGGCGGCATAACCATAGCGTTCGCGCAGCCCCAGCGCGCTGGCCACTTCGATGAAGAACACACCGCCCCGGTCGCGGTGGGCGAGTGCGGTGTTGAGCTGCTGCAGTACGTGATGGCGCGTCGGCAGGCCGGTTTCCGGATTGCTGGTGGCCGGTACGCCGCTGGCACCGGGCAGGGTCGCGGCCTGCGCACGTGCGCGGCGGATGCGGTTGGCCACGGCGGCGATCAGGTGGCGCGGGCGGATCGGCTTGCTCAGGTAATCGTCGGCGCCGCTGTCGAGCACTTCGAACTGGCGCTCTGGATCCGGATCGCCGCTGAGGAACACGATCGGCAGCAGCTGCAGGCCGGGCTGCTGGCGAATCAGTGCGGTGAGCCGCATGCCATCCAGTCCGGGCAGGTGCAGATCCATCAGGATCAGGTCGGGACGGTGTTCCTTGATCGCCTGCAGCGCGCCATCGGCGTCGCTGTGCACGATCGCCTGCATGCCGGCGCCGTGCAGCACGCTCTGCGCGAACAGTGCCTGGGCGCGGTCGTCCTCGACGATCAGAACGCGGTATGGCGAATCGGAGGCCAACGGCGCCTGGTCGTTGTTGCCAGCCTCGGCCAGGAAGGCCGGGCCCGGCAGAGGCGGTGGCGCGCTGCCGATCGATGCGGGCATGTCGGAGCTGGCCAGCGGCGGAACCACTGCGGGTACTGCGGCGACCGCGCTCGCCGGCTCCGCGGCCCAGCGTTGCCAATGATCGGCCGGAGGGGATTCAGCGCGTCCCGGGCGGGCGCCCGCGGGGGATTCGTTTGCGGCCATCGGTGCTCCTGGTGTTCGCGTCCATTATGCGACAAGCCCGAGGTTCAACCGGTACCCGGCTGGCGCGGACCGTCCGGCGACGCACTGCGTGCCAGCCAGCGCACGCCCTTCCACAAGGTGCGCCAGACCAGCCACACCAGCAGCGCGCCCGCCAGGCTGCAGGCCAGCACCACGATCAGCGCGATCCACGGGTGTGCCAGGGCCAGGGCCAGGCCCCCGACCACCACGGTGTCCTCGGCGGCGGAGGCCACCCAGTTGCTGGCAGGCTCGGGCGAGGTATTGAGCAGGGCACGGGTGCCGGCTTTCAGTCCATGGCTGGCCAGCGCGACACCGGCACCGGCAGCAAGTGCGCCGGTACCCAGCTGCCCATCCGGCGACAGCGTGGCTGCGGCAAGGAAGGCACCTGCGGGTACACGTGCCAGGGTCTGCACCAGGTCCCACGCCGAGTCCACGCCGGGAATCTTGTCGGCGAAGAATTCGGTCACCGCCAGCGCCGCCGAAGTGCCCAGCACCCACCACGATTCAGTAGCCTGCAGGGCCGGTGGCAGGTCGACCCAGCCGAGCAGGCCGGCCAGGCCGACACCGAACACGGTGAGGTAGACGCGGATGCCGGCCAGCCAGGCCAGCAGGATGCCGATCACGAACAGGTGGGCTTCGGTCATGGCGATGCTCCGGCGACGGAACTGTGCAGGGGACCACACTATCGACGATGGCATGCCTGAACGCCACAGACCGTGGCTCGCTGCTGCGCAGGAAACCCACCCGTCCTGTCATACACTAGCCCGTCGTTTGCCACAGGGGCCGTACCGGTGTCGCCCTTGCGATACCCCGGAAACCACCCATGACCAACCGTCCTCCCATGCGCGTGCAGGTCCGCCTGCCCGGCGCGCCGCAACCGCCTGCCGACCGTCGCCGCCTGCTGGTGATCGGCGGCATCTGGCTGCTCAGCCTGGTGCTGGCCGTGCTCGGTGGCTGCTGGATGGCCACCCCGCGCGATGCCCAGGGCCAGCGCCTGCAGGCCGCCGAGAAGCGTGCCGAGACGCTGCAGGCGCAGCTGACCGAACTGCGCCAGAAGCAGGCCACGCTGGAAGCCTCCGACCGCATCAGCCGCGCTGCCAACACCGAGGTGCAGTCCTCGCTGGCCGAGCGCGATGAGGAAATCGCCGGCCTGCGTGCCGACGTTGCCTTCTATGAGCGCCTGGTGGGTTCGACCAGCCAGCGCAAGGGCCTGAACACCCATTCGATCGAGTTCAGCCCGGAAGCGGCCGGCACGTGGCAATACACCGCCGTGCTGACCCAGAACCTCAACCGCGGCGCCATCAGCCAGGGGCAGATGCGCTTCACCGTGGAAGGCGTCAGGAACGGCAAGCTGGCCACGATCAGCTGGGATGATCTGCACCAGCGCAGCAAGGTACCGGGACAGGATTACTCGTTCCGGTACTTCCAGCAGCTCACCGGCAGCGTGATGCTGCCGGCTGACTTCACCCCGCAACGCGTGCGGGTGACATTGGGGAGTGGTACGGGGGGTACCACCCAGGTATTCGACTGGAAACAGGCCGGTGCGCCGGCCGCCAAAGGGGAGTAGGCAGATGTTCGGAAGCAGCAAATCCAACCGTGAAGGCCAGCTGGTGGTGGATGCCCTGATCGGCAACCAGGTGGTGATCCGCGGTGATGTGGAATTCAGTGGTGGCCTGTACGTGGAAGGCCGCATCCATGGCAAGGTGATCGCCGCCGAAGGCGCCAGTGGCGCGACCCTGACGGTCGCCGAGCATGGCGTGATCGAGGGCGAGATCCGCGCGCAGGTGGTGGTCATCAGCGGCCGTCTGGACGGCGATGTACACGCCACCGAGAAGGTCGAACTGACCCCGAGCGCACGGGTCAATGGCAACGTCCATTACCAGGTGGTGGAGATGAATGCGGGCGCCCAGCTGAACGGCCGCCTGATCCATGCCAGCGCCCCGATGGCGGCCCTGCCGGCGCCGGAAGGCGATGAGGCCAATGGCGGCAAGGGCGACACTGCTGCACGCCGCAAGCTGGCCGAGGCGATGGCTTGAAAGCCATCCCCGGCACCCCCATGCTGGCATCATGAGCACGCTAGTCTCCCTGCCCGGCGCCACTCCGGTTGCCGCGCCCGATTACCAATCGCTGGAGCGCCCGCTGAACTTCACCGAGTCGGCGGCCGCCAAGGTCAAGTCCCTGATCCAGGAAGAGGGCAACCCCGACCTGGCCCTGCGTGTTTACATCGAGGGCGGCGGCTGTTCGGGCTTCCAGTACGGGTTCGAGTTCGACGAGAACCGTGCCGAGGACGACCTGGCGGTACAGACCAGCGGGGTGACCCTGCTGGTCGACCCGCTGAGCCTGCAGTACCTGTTGGGCGCCGAGGTGGATTACACCGAGAGCCTGACCGGTGCGCAGTTCGTGATCCGCAACCCGAACGCGAAGACCACCTGCGGCTGCGGCAGCAGCTTCAGCATGTAAGAGCCCTGTGGCCAGGATGTGCCAACCACGGTTGGCACCTGCCAGAGCGGATCCGTAGATCCACGCCGTGCGTGGATGCTCTGTGCCTCCATGCACACAACAGCAGATTGCGCACAGCGCCGACCTTGCCACCCGCATCGATTGGCGGCACGCTTGCCGGATGCCCAATACTTCTTCGCCGCTTTCCGGTTTCGCCTTCGTTGGCGAACCGCTGGAGCGCGCCGATGCCCTGCGCGACGATGCCGATGCACTGGCGCGCCTGTGGCCGGGCGCGCGCATTCTCGTGCTCGATCAGGACGGCAGCGCCTTTACCGGCGATGACGACCAGCCGCTGGCGCTGACCGGCGCCGACATCGGGGGTGGTCCCGGCTCCGCGATCTTCCTCGGCCTGCGCGGGGAACAAGCATGGTTCTCGGTTGAAGCCGCCAGCGTCACCGTCACCGCACCACGTCGCCTCGACCTGCGCCAGGCCGCGCTGCTGTGGTCGATGGCCGATGCGACTGCCTTCAGCTATGCCCGCGGCATGTCTTACTGGCACTCGCGCACCCGCTTCTGCGGTGTGTGCGGCGGCGCCGTGGCGTTTGCCCGAGGCGGCTTCGTCGGCCGTTGCGCGCAGTGTTCCACCGAGCACTACCCGCGTGTCGATCCCGCCGTGATCGTCGCCGTGGAGAACCAGGGCCGGCTGCTGCTGGGCCGGCAGTCGAACTGGGCCCCGCGTCGTTACTCGGTGCTGGCCGGCTTCGTCGAACCCGGCGAGACGTTCGAGCAGACCGTGGTGCGTGAAGTGCACGAGGAGAGCAAGGTGCGGGTGACCGCCTGCCAGTACCTCGGTTCGCAGCCGTGGCCGTTCCCCGGCGCGCTGATGATCGGTTTCCGTGCACAGGCGCAGGATGACCTGCCGACTGTGGATGGCGAACTGGAAGACGCGCGCTGGTTCACTGCCGATGAGGTTGGCGCAGCATTGGCACGCGATGTGGACGACGATGGCCAGGGCATCCGCCTGTCGCCGCCGATCTCGATTTCGCGCGGCCTGATCGAACACTGGTACCGCGAGCAGCAGGGCTGAACCGGCCTGCGGCCGGGCCGGTTGTGGCCGCTGTATTGCCGCCACCTGAACACGGCCCGGGTTACAGTCCGGTTCACCGCTGAGGGGCGCCGCTGCGACAGGTAAGGTAACGGCGCCGAGCGTTCCGTTTCGTAGGGAGACCTGCCATGTTCACCACTCTGGCCGCCGTGCTGGTGGCACTGGCCCTGGGCCATGTTGCCCCGGCCGCTGCCGCCTCGCTGCGCCGTTTCGACGGCTTCCGGCGCTGGCTGGGCTGGCTGGACGCGCATGGCGGAAAGGCGTGGCAGGGACCGGCCGGTGTTGCATTGGCACTGCTGCCGCCGCTGCTGCTGATGGCGCTGCTGGCATGGCTGCTGCGCGGGGTGCTGTTCGGGCTGCCGTCGCTGATGCTGGGCGTGGCGGTGCTGGCCTGGTGCTGGGGGCCGCGTGATCTGGATCGTGATATCGAAGCGATCATCGATGCGGACGACGCCGCAACGCGTCAGGCCGCCGTGCGCAACCTGCAGGCGGCCGGTGGCAGCCTGCGCGAAGACGTGCCGTCGCTGGTCGAGGCCACCGTGCTCAACGCGCTGCGGCGCTGGTTCGCGGTGCTGTTCTGGTTCCTGCTGCTGGGCCCGGCCGGTGCGCTGGGGTACCGGCTGCTGGCGCTGATGGCGGAAAGCCCGATGCGTGCCCGCGTGCCGGTGGAGCCGCTGGCGCTGGCGCAGCGCCTGCTGGGCTGGATCGAGTGGCCGGTGGCGCAGCTGATGGCGTTTTCGATGGCGCTGGTGGGCAACTTCGATACGGCGTGGAAGGCGTGGCGCCAGGCGCATGGCGAGCGGCTGGCCGGCACCATCGGGTTCCTGGGCGCGGTGGCGCGGGCCAGCGTCAACGCCGAGCTGCGCGAAGATGCGCACGATTACACCGAGGCCGGGCTGTTGCCGGTGTGGCAGCGGCTGCCGGACCTGCGTGATGCGATGAGCCTGGTCTGGCGGATGCTGCTGCTGTGGCTGGCGATCCTCGCGTTGCTGGTGATTGCAGGCTGGGTGACGTAGGTGTTCTGGCAGGGCTTGCAGCCCTGCACCTGCAGAGGCGACAGCAACAGCAACAGCAACAGCAACGGCAGGATTGCTGCGGGTTGGCGGAGTGGGTCGGATGGCGGGGGACGCCGTGAATCCGTCCATGGAGGCTTGGTCGCCGCATCCATGCGGCTCACACCCCCGCCATCCGGCCCACCCCGCCTTCGACAGTTTTCCGCGCACGGACGTTCTCCAGAGCCGAGCCATGCTTGGCTCCGAGCGAGCGTAGCGAAGCGATCCGCTTCTGCTTTTGATCTTCTCTTTCTTTTCCGTGGCGGACGCGCACGGAAACTGTCCGTGGCCGGGCGGGATGGGTTTGAGGGGGTGTCCGCGGCATGGGTCCGAGGCATGCCTCGGGCGGGTTGGGCAGGACGCCCAACCCCGGTCTTGCCGGGTGCGCAGGACAGCGCACACGAGCAAGCCGCGGCCAAGCCTCCACGGACGGATTCACGGCGTCCCCCGCAAACCCATCCCGCCCGGCCAACCCCATGATCGACGAACGCCGCCCACCACGAGGGGCTGCGCCGTTGGCTGGAAACCTAGATCGGCGCCAGCGCGGTAAACGGTGCCCACGGCAGGTTGCGCAGCAGCGCATACCCAGGCAGCACCCAGAGCCAGAACACAGGATTGGCCAGCACCCGCATGAGCGGGTCGAGCAGGCGTGGGCGGATGCCGGCGATGTTCAGCAGCATCAGCAACAGGAACGGCAGGCTGATGACCAGCAGCGGGTTCATCGCCATCGCGCCGGGCAGGTCGAAGTGGACCAGGGAATACAGGCAGCGCGTGCTGCCACAGCCCGGGCAGTACAGGCCGGTCAGGGCGTAGAGCGGGCAGCTCGGCAAGGGATTGCCGGCGACATACGGATTGACGTTGCGCAGCACCAGTGCGGCACCGGCGGCCAGGCCGGTGGCGGCCAGCAGTGGTGCCCAGCGGGCCAGTCGGGATCGGGTGGGCAGTGCGGACATGCAGCAACGGATCCGGCGCAGGCGCCGGATCCGTCCACGCGGATCAGTAGCCGCTGTTGCTCATCGCACCCATGCCGCCGAGAGCGACGATCAGGATGCCGTACAGCACGCCGACCACGACGGCGGCAATGGCCGACCAGATGGCCCACTTCTTGGCCTTGGCCGAGGATTCCTGGGCACCGGCGATGTCGCCAGCGGCCAGCTTGCCGTTGACCTGGGCGGCGTAGACGATCGACACGATGCCGGCCGGCAGGCAGCAGAACAGGGTGCTCAGGATGGCCCAGACCAGATTGTTCGGGACCTGCGGAGTGGCGGTATTCATGGGTTCAAGCTCCTTGATGGGTGGTGGTGGTAGATCATTGGTCGGAAAGAGCGCCCAGTACGGCCAAGCCGCCGAACAGCCCGAACCACAACAGCAACAGGACCGGCAGGGCCACGGCCGAAGCCACCGCCCACCAGCCCGCCTTGCGCGACGCACTGTAGGCCCCCGGCAGGTCGCCGGCCGCGCGGCGGCCATCGACCTGGGAGGCATAGACGATCGACACCACGCCCAACGGCAGGCAGCAGAACAGCGTCGTCAGGATCGCCCAGACCAGATGGTTGGGGATGTAGACCGGACGGCTGAGCGGTGGTGGTTGATTCAAAGCAAGACTCCATTCCTTGGTGGCCAGCCGTGATGTTTCGGCCGGACCTCCCCCCTGTGGGTGCGTAATCTACCGCAACCGACGTTGCATGTATGCGTTTACAGTCACGACATGTCGCGTACGCCACTGGACGGTGACGTATGTGGGGGAGGTCGCCGGGCCCGCCTGGCGGGCCGGTTCCGTCAGGCGTGATCGCCGCGCAGTGCCCGCACCTGGGCCTCCAGCACCGGGGCGCTGGTGCTGTGGCCATCCACGGCCGGCGCCGCGACCACTTCGACGGTGGCACGGAAACGGCGCGGCACCCGCATGCGGCCCAGGCGGCTGTCGCGCCGGCTCCACATGCTCGACCACATGCCGCGCAGGGCCATCGGCACCACCGGCACCGGCCGCCGTTGGAGGATCTTCTCAACGCCCGACTTGAACGGGGCCATCGCACCATCCCTGGTCAGCGCACCTTCCGGGAAGATGCAGACCAGCTCACCTTCGGCCAACGCGGCGTCAATCTCGTCGAACGCGCGCTGCATCAGCGCCGGGTCTTCGCGCGCGCCGGCGATCGGGATCGCCTTGGCGGTGCGGAAGATCCAGCGCATCACCGGGATGTTGAAGATCCGGTAGTACATGACGAAGCGCACCGGGCGTGGAATCGTCGCCGACAGGATCAGCGCGTCCATGTAGCTGACATGGTTGCAGACCAGCAGCGCGGCGCCTTCGTCGGGCACGTTGGCCTCGATGCCGTGCGGGCGCAGCCGGTACAGCGTGCGCACCATCAGCCAGCTGAGGAAGCGCATCAGGAATTCGGGGACGATGGTGAAGATGTAGATCGCCACCAGCGCGTTGGCGATGGCCAGCGCCAGGAACTGCTGCGGGATGGTCCAGTGCAGCAGCTTGTGCGCGGCCAGCGACAGCAGGGCCGCAGCGACGATGAAGCCGGAATTCTGGATGTTCAGCGCCGCGAACACGCGCGACATTTGCGCCTTCGGCGTGCGGCTCTGGATCAGCGCGAACAGCGGCACCACGAAGATGCCGGTGAACAGGCCGATGCCGACCAGGTCGATGACGATGCGGCTGCTGCCCGGCTGCTGCAGGAACGGCCCGATGGCCAGCCCCTGCACGGTCGCCTCGCCGCTGCGGGCGAAGTACAGGTCGAGCAGGAACGCGGTCATGCCGAACGCGCCCAGCGGCACCAGGCCGATTTCCACCGTGCGCGCCGACAGCTTCTCGCACAGCAGCGAGCCGATGCCGGTGCCAACCGAGAACAGGGCCAGCGCAAAGATGTACAGGGTTGGCTCACCGCCCAGGTTGGTCACCGCATAGGCCGGTAGCTGCGAGGTCAGCACGGTGCCGACGAACCAGAACCAGGACACGCCCAGGATCGAATTGCGCACGGCTTTCTGCTGGCGCGCCATGCGCAGCACCGCCAGTGATTCCGGCAGCGGGTTCCAGTTGATCTTCAGGTTCGGGTCGCCGGCATCGACCTTGGGAATCAGGCGCGCGGCGATGTTGCCGCAGATCGCCAGCGCGATGATCGCGCAGGCCGCCACCACGGTGCCGTGGCTGCCGGCCACGGTGAACACCAGGCCGCCGACGATCATGCCGGACAGGATCGACATCGAGGTGCCCATCTCGACCAGGCCGTTGCCGCCGGTCAGTTCCTCGGGCTTGAGCACCGACGGCAGCACCGAGTACTTCACCGGGCCGAACAGGGTCGACTGCATGCCGGTGCAGAACAGGGCCACCAGCAGCACCGGCAGGCTCTGGGTGAGGAAGCCAGCGGCCGCCAGCGACATGATCACGATCTCCATGGTGGTGGTGATCACGATCAGTCGCGATTTCTCAAGTTTGTCGGCGATCTGCCCGGCCAGTGCCGAGAACAGGAAGTAGGGCAGGATGAAGATGGCCGGTGCCAGCGTGGCGTACAGCCCCAGCTCCTCCTCCGGCACGGCCATGAACAGCAACATGCTGATGATCGCCTGCCGGTACACGTTGTCGTTGAACGCGCCGAGTGCCTGGACCACGAAGAACGGCAGGAAACGGCGCTGGCGCAGCAGGGCGAACTGGTTGTGACCGGACATGGAGCCTCCTTGACCGGCGCAGCCTAGCATTCCTGCCCATCTGCTGTGGGTACGGACCTGTGGGTGCGGACCCGTTGGTCCGCACACCTGCCAGCACCCTCAGACGATATCGTCGACCACGCCGCCGTCCACGCGCAGCGCCGCGCCGGAGGTGGCGGAAGCCTGCGGCGAGGCCAGGTACACCACCATGTTGGCCACTTCCTCGACCGTGGCAGTGCGCTGGATCACCGAGGATGGCCTGTGTGCCATCACGAACTCGCGGCCGATCTGCTCCAGCGGCTTGCCGCTGCGCTGGCGTTCATCCTCGAACATCGCCGCGAAGCCATCGGACAGGGTCGGGCCGGGCAGCACCGCGTTGACGGTGACGCCACTGCCGGCCACGCGCTTGGCCAGGCCGCGCGACAGCGACAGCTGCGCGGTCTTGCTGACCCCGTAGTGGATCATGTCGGCGGGAATGTTGCGTGCCGATTCGGAGGAGATGAACAGCACGCGACCCCAGCCGGCATCGACCATCGCCGGCAGCAGTGCCCGCGACAGGCGCACACCGGACATCACGTTGGTCTGCCAGTAACGCTCCCAGGTGGCATCTTCGGTCTCGAAGAAGTCCTCGGGGCCGAAGACGCCGGCGTTGTTGACCAGGATGTCGACCTTGGGCAGGCCGGCCAGCAGCGTATCGACGCCGGCCGCATCGGAGAGATCGGCGGCCACGCCGATCACCTCGGCACCCGGAACGGTAGCGAGCAGGCGCTGGCGGGCGCGTTCGACACTGTCGGTGCTGCGGCCGTTGAGAATGACCCGCGCACCCGCCGCGGCAAGACCCTGGGCGATCGCCAGGCCGATGCCGGCGGTGGAGGCGGTGACCAGCGCGGTGCGGCCGGCGAGTTCGATCTTCATGGGGGATTCCAGTACCAGGGGATCACCCAGTATCCGCGCGGGAACGTGATCGGGATGCATCGCAAGGCGCAACACACGGTTGCACACGGTGCAGTAGATCCACGCCACGCGCGGATGGGATGTCCGACCAGCGACAAGGAATCAGGTCAGGTTGGTCACTGCCTCATTGGCCGCTGCACGCACCTTCGGCAGCATCCGCAGCACCAGCGCCATCTGGGTACGGATCAGCTGCAGTTTCGGCGGCATCGCCTCGTCGATCTGCTCCAGCTCGGCGGCCACCGCGCGGTCTGAGTCGTTGTCATCTTCCGCAACGGGTTGCCGCGCGGTCAGCGCCGTCGCCAGCTGCTGAAGTGCCTTGCGCACGCGATCGCCCGCGGCCAGCGCCAGTGGATCGCCAGCATAGCTGTCCACCTGGTCGCGGTGCGCACCCAGCGCCGACAGATGCCCCAGCAGCGTGTTGGACAGCGCCAGGAAGCGGAAGCCGGCATCCAGATTGCGGCGCACATGGCCGGGTTCGCGCAGCATGTTCGACAATGCGGTGGACAGCGCGGCGTCGGCGTTGTGCATGTCGCGGCGGGCGATGCGGTAGGCCAGGTCATCGCGCATGCCGCTGCGGTACTGGCCCAGCACCGAATCCAGGTAGCGAGCCGCAGTGTCCAGCACGCGTGCCAGGACGAGATGCAGCTGCCGGCCCTGCCAGTCGGGCAGGATCAGGAATGCGGCGACGGCGGCGATCGCGCAGCCCAGCAGCGTATCGACCATGCGCGGCACGATCAGCACGAAGCCGTCGCCGATAAGGTTGAAGCAGGTCAGCGCCATCACCGTGATCGCCGCCGATGCCACCAGGTAGCGATCGGTACGGGTGAAGAAGAACAGCAGCGCCGACAGCAGTGCGATCAGCAGCTGCACGTGCAGCTGTGGGAACAGCTGCAACAGCGCCCAGGTCAGTACCAGGCCGGCCACGGTGCCGACGATGCGTTGCGCCAGGCGCTGGCGGGTGGCACCGAAGTTGGGGCGGCACACGAACACGATGGTCAGCAGCACCCACGAGCCGTTCTGTGCATTGAACAGGCGTATCGCGGCAAAGCCGGCGATCAGCGCCAGCGCCATGCGCAGGCCATGGCGGAATAGCACCGAGCCGGGCGTGAGCTGCTGGCGGATGCGCACGCCCATCTCGCGCAACGTGTGCGGGTTGCTGTCGCGCAGGCGGGTGTCGACGTTGTCCAGACTGGCCTCGGAGCGCTCGGCGTCCAGCAGGCGGCGCTCGATGCTGCGCAGGTTGTGCACCAGCAGGTCCAGAGAACCAAGCAGGCGCTGCCACTGCGGGCGCTGCTGGTCACGCAGGTAGGCCAGCGCATCGGCCAGATCGCGTCCGGCCTGCTGGTTGCTTTCGCCATACACGAACGGACGGCGCAGGCGGATCGCTTCGCCCAGGCGCGCGCAGGCCTGGCCCTGCAGGTCGAGCAGGCGCTGGCAGCGGTACAGCACATCGCTGTGGAAGAAGGCGTCGACCAGCGCGCCATAGGGGTAGTGCGAGGAACTGGCGCGCTCGTGGAAATCCTGTGCCATGTAATAGAGACGCAGGTACAGGCCGGAGTTCACGCCCGGCCGCCCGGAACGGCCGAAGCGGGCCAGGATCGCGGTCTTGGCCTCGTTCAACGCACCGACCACACGCCGGTTCTGTTCGGCCAGGTCGAGTTGGCGACGTTGCAGGTCTGCTTCCCTCACCGGCTCGAACAGCGCGGCCTTCAGCTGCAGGTAGCGGCCCAGTTCCTGATACAGCCGCGCCACGCGTTCGCGCACCGGACGGTTGGCGAACAGCGCGGTCCACAGGATCGACAGCAGGCCATACCAGACCGCACCGGCCAGCAGGTGGCTGACCGCGTCCAGCGCGCTGTGCAGGTCGCCGGCGCCATACTGCTCCAGGCCGATCATGGTGTAGATCGCCAGCGTCACCGTCGCCTGGGCGATCGACGCATAGCGCTCGCCGAGCGCACCGAGCAGGGTCAGGCCGAAGGTGGACAGCGCCAGCGCGCCAATGAAGATCCACGGCCACGGGAACAGCCAGATCACCGATGCTGCGGCAAGGCAGAAACACAGCAGCGACAGCAGTACCGCCTTGGTGCGGCCCCACCAGTTGTCGTCGGTCTCGGCGATGGCGCTGGCGATGATGCCGAGAAACACGCCGGGCAGGGCGGTGAGCGCGTCCAGCTGCCAGCACACGGCAAGCGCTGCGGCCAGGGCGATGAACACCCGCAGGCCATAGCTGGCCTTCTCGTGGGCCCACAGGCGGCTGAGGCGGGATTGGCGGGCGGACATGCAGGCTCGGTGGAAGGGTCTTCCACCATTATTGCGGGCCACGCGTGAAATGGTAGATCCACGCCACGCGTGGATGATTTTCCGCTCGATACGCGGTAGTGCCGGCCGTTGCCCGGCTCTTCATGCGCCCGGACGAAGGTGCGAGGAGCCGGCCGGCGGCCGGCACTACGGGGTTGCCGGGGTTACATGTCGAACCGAACGCTCACCGCGAACGTACGCGGCAGGCCGGCGCCAGCGTTGGACCAGTACTTCCGGTTGGCCAGGTTCTCGACGCTGGCACGCAGGGTCACCGGGTGGCCCGAGGCAAGCAGCCGGTAGCCGACGCCGGCATTCACCAGCGTGTAGTCGGGCAGCTTCAGGGTGTTGTCGGCGTCGTACCAGACATCGCCGTAGTAGCGCACGGCCGCATACGTTTCCAGGCCGTCCACCCACGGCAGCTGGTAGGTGGCATGCATGACGCCGCTCCAGCGCGCGGCACCTGCGGTACGGTTGCCTTCCTGTGCGGCGCTGGCCGGCGACAGCCTGTCGTAGGTCGGGTCCAGCCAGGTGACGCCACCGCCGACCGTCAGGGCATCGTTGAGGTGCAGGTCGGCACTGGCTTCGATGCCTTCGTACAGCGTGATGCCGTCCTGCACCAGGCGCTTGCCGGCAGGCGTGAGCTCATCGATGTTGGCGCCACGCTCCAGCCGGAACGCCGCCAGGTTCGCATTCCAGCGTGCCCCCTCGACCTTCGCGCCGATCTCGTACTGCTTGCTGATGGTCGGGTCGAGCACGTCGCCGGCGTTGACGTAGCTGTTGCCCACGCGGCTGCCCGCTTCCAGCGATTCGATGTAGCTGGCGTAGAGGGTGACGGCCTCGCGGGGCTTGAGCATCACCGCGTAGGTCGGTGTGACCGGGTAGGTGTGGTAGCGGCCCCTGGTCTCGTAGTCGTTGTAACGCCAGCCTGCCAATACCGACCAGCCACTGCCGAGATCGACGGTATCGCTTGCGAACACCGCTTGCTGCACGGCTTCGTCGCCACGGGTCATCACTCGTGAACCGACGGCATCGTGGCGGATGGCGTGGCGCTGGTACAGGTTGCCGCGGCCGATCAGGTTCCATTCGTAGGGGCGGTCCCAGCCCAGCCCGGTCTGGTGGCTGATGCCCGCCACCACCTGATGCTGCAGCGGGCCAGTGCGGAAGCTGCCCTGCAGCATCGCCTGGGCCAGCTTCCACTCGCTCTTGCCGCCCAGTTCGTAGACGTTGACGTCATAGTCGCCGTTGGGATTGTCGATGTAGGCGAAGATCTTGTTGACGTCGTTCCACGAGGTGGTGACGCCGTAACTCAGGCTGGCTTTCCAGTCGCTGTTGATCTGCCAGTTCAAGCCGGTCGACAGCAGGCTGGATCGGGTGTCGTAGTAGGTGCCGGGCACGCTGTTGTGGGTATCCCCGGCAATCGGTCGCGGCAGCGATGTCAGGCCACGGAAGTAGTACTGCGGCGATTCTTCGCGCAGATCGCGTGACTGGAATACGCCGTCGAAGGTCCAGGTCAGTATATCGCTCAGACGGGCATCCAGCGAGAGTGCGCCAACCTTGCGATCGACGTGCCCACCATTGAAGGTCTCGCCCTTTTCCTGGAAGGCGTTGAAACGGTAGCCGAACATCTGCTCGTTGCCGAAACGTCCGCCAACGTCGATGCCGCCGCTGACGATGCCCTGTTCACGCCAACCCAGCTGGGCGGAGAAGGTGGGCGTGTCCGTCGGCTTCTTGGTGATGTAGTTGACGATGCCGCCGGGTGCACCGAACCCGTACAGGAAGCCGCCCGGGCCTTTCAGCAGATCGACCTGTTCCATCACTTCCAGCGGCCATTCGGTACCCCAGGAAGAGACCTGCAGGCCATTGACGCGATAGCTGTCAAAATTCAGTTCGATACCGCGATTGCGGATGGGTGAGCTCCAGCCGCTGGCGTAGGCGCTGACCTGGGTGGTGACCGAAGGGTCGAGCAGGAAGGCTTCGCCCAGCGAGACCACCTGGCGCTGCTCGATCTGCTCGCGGCCAACAGCGGTGATCGCAAACGGAGTGTCGCGCAGGGCGCGGTCGCCCAGTGCGCCGGCGTCGGTATGGGTGCGTTCGGCGGTGACATTCACCGCATCCAGATCGGTGGCTTTGCGGCTGACGGCCGGCGCTTCGGCATGGGCAGCGCAGGCGGCGGACAGGGCGGAGGCCAGCAGGGCCAGGCGGGGGAGACGGGAAGGCAGCATCGATGGTGGTCCTCGACGGACGGCCACAGGCCATCCGCCCACGGGTGGGGGAAGGGGCAGTGGCTGGGATCACGCAGGCTGGCCGGGGAAGGCAGCGGGGCGCCGCAACGGGGCGCAGGACCGTGGCTGGATGAGAATTGTTCTCTTTTCGTTACGGCACGTCAAACCTGGAGGCGTGCGGACCAACGGTCCGCGCCCACGGTCCGTACCCACCATTCGCATCCACGGTAGTGCCGGCCGCTGGCCGGCAGATTCGCCGTACGGAGAAAGCCGGCCAGTGGCCGGCTCTACCCCCGTAGATCCACGCCATGCGTGGATGGGCCGCTCTACGCCCGCTGCGCGCGCTTGAGCAGCTTCGCTTCGCGCCTGCGCGCGCGACGGGCCCGCCAGCGTTCGGCCAGGCACGAGAAGATCACGTACAGCGCCGGCGTGCTGAGCAGGGTCAGGCTCTGCGAGAACAGCAGGCCGCCGATCATCGCGATACCCAGCGGACGACGCAGTTCGGACCCTTCGCCCAGGCCGATCGCCAGCGGAACCGCTGCCAGGATCGCCACCATCGTGGTCATCATGATCGGACGGAAGCGCACGATGCTGGCCTCGCGTGCCGCCTCGCGCGGCGCCAGCCCATGCTCGCGCTGCGCCACCAGCGCGAAGTCGATCATCATGATCGCGTTCTTCTTGACGATGCCGATCAGCAGCACCAGCGCGATCATCGAGATCACCGACAGTTCGGTGTTGGTGCCGAACAACGCCAGCAGCGCACCGACGCCCGCCGCCGGCAGCGTGGACAGGATGGTGACCGGGTGGATCAGGCTCTCGTAGAGCATGCCCAGCACCAGGTAGACGGTCAGGATCGCGGCAAACACCAGGATCAGCATGTCGCTGGGATCTGAATTGAAGCCGAAGCCCGCGTCGTCGGCCAGGCGGATGTCACCGGGCATGCGCATGCCGGCTACGGTGGCGTCGATGATCGCCTTGGCTTCGCCCATGCTCACGTTCGGAGCAAGGTTGTAGCTGAGGTCCATCGTCGTGTACTGGTTTTCATGGGTGATCTGCGACGGTGCCAGGCCGGGCACCTGGGTGGCCACCGCGGTGATCGGCACCATGTCGCCGTTGCGCGCACGCACGTACACCTCATCCAGCGCCGCCGGGGTGGCGGTCTGCGAGGGCAGGGCATTGACCACCACGCTGTACTGGTTGATGTCCGAATAGATGGTGGAGATCTGGCGCTGGCCGAACGCACCGTACAGCGCGCCGTCGATGGCGCCCACCGTGATGCCCAGGCGCGCGGCCTTTGCGCGGTCGATCTGGATGTTCTGGCGCAGGCCGGCATTGTCCACGTCGGTGCCGACGTCGCGCAGCTTCGGGTTCTTCTTCAGCTCCGCCTGCAGCTTGGGCAGCCACTCCTGCAGTGATGCCAGGTCGTTGCCCTGCAGCGAGATGCGGTACTGCGCGCCCTGGCTTGAGCCGCCGCCGTCATTGCTGGGCAGATCCTGGATAGCGCGCAGGCGCAGTTGCAGGTCGGGGTAGCGGTCGGCCTTGGCGCTCAGCCGCGCCAGGGCGTGCGCGGTGGTTTCGCGACGGCCTTCCCTGCGCGATTTCAGCTCGATGTTGAACTGCGCACTCGACCCCTGGCGGCCGCTGCCCAGGCGAACGCCCACGGTCTTCACTGCCGGGTCGGCCATCAGCATGTCGGTGATGCGACGCTGGCGGCTGACCATGTCCTCGAAGGAAACAGTGGCGCTGGAATTGGCCCGGCCCCAGATCAGGCCGGTGTCCTGCGGCGGGAACGCACCCTTCTTCACTGCACCGAACAGGAAGATGGTGGCGGCGATCAGCAGCAACGGCGTCAACGACAGCAGCAGCGCGTGGCGCAGCGAGAAGTCGAGGAACACGGTGTAGATGCGCAGCATCCGCTCGTGGCCGGCATCGAGCCAGCGGCCGAAACGCGACGGCGGCGCGCTGTGGTCGTGCGCACTGAGGAAGCGGCTGCACAGCGCCGGGGTCAGCGTCAGCGAGACGATCATCGAGACCACAATGGCCGCCACCAGGGTGACGGTGAACTCGCGGAAGAACGCGCCCATCATGCCGCTGGCGAACAGCAGCGGAATGAACACCGCCACCAGCGAGGCAGTGATCGAGACGATGGTGAAGCCGATCTCGCGCGCGCCGGTCAGTGCCGCCTGCATGCGCGGCATGCCCTCGTCGAGATGGCGCATGATGTTCTCGATCACCACGATCGCATCGTCCACCACGAAGCCGATCGCGATCACCAGCGCCAGCAGGCTCAGGTTGTTCAGGGTGAAGCCCATCACGTACATCACCAGCGCCGCACCGGCCAGCGACAGCGGCACGGTTACGGCGGCGATCAGCGTCGGCGCCAGCCGGCGCAGGAACAGCGCCATGGTCAGCACCACCATCGCCAGGCTGATCAGCAGGGTAATCTGCACTTCATGCAGCGACGAGCGGATGGTCGGCGTACGGTCGAAGTACGGCGTCATCGTGGTGCCGGGCTGCAGGTAGTCGCGCAGCGCGGGAATCTGCGCCTTGACCCGGTCCACGGTCTCCACGATGTTGGCCCCGGCGCGGGTGAACACGTACATCACCACCGCCGGCTTGTGGTCGAACCAGGCGGCCTGGTAGGCATCCTGCTGGCCGTCATAGACGTTGGCGATGTCCTTCAGGCGGATCACCCGGCCATCGCCCTGGGTCTTCACCACCAGGTCGGCGAAGTCGGCTGCACGCGCGACCGAATCGTTGGCGATGATCGCGGTGGTGGTATTTCCATCGCTGAGGAAGCCGGTGGGCGAGGTGACATTGGCTGCGCGTACGGCGTTGCGCAGATCATCGGCAGTCAGGCCCAGCGCGTTCATCAGGCGCAGGTTGACGTCCACGCGCACGGCCGGCGTCGAGGCACCGGCGATGTCCACCGAGGCCACGCCGCTGATCTGGCGGATGCGCTGTGCCAGCAGCGAATCGGCGACGTTGTAGAGCTCGTCGGCCGACTGCGTCTGCGAGGTCAGCGCAATGGCGATGACCGGATCGTCGTTCGGGTTTGCCTTCTGGTACATCGGCGAGCCCATGCCCGAGGGCAGGTCGGCCTGCGCCGAGTTGATCGCGGTCTGCACGTCCAGCGCGGCCGAATCGATGTCGTGGCCGCTCTGGAAGATCATGAACACCAGCGAGCTGCCTTCCGAGCTCGACGAGCGCATGCGGTCGATGCCCGGCAGCTGGCCGAGGTGGCGTTCCAGCGGTGCGGTGACCGTGGACGCCATGGTTGCCGCATCGGCGCCGGACTGGCTGGCGTGCACGAAGATCACGGGGATCTCGATGTTCGGCAGCGCCGACACGCCCAAGCGCAGGTAGCAGATCAGGCCGACCATGAACAGGCCGATGGCCAGCAGCGCGGTGCCGATCGGGCGGCGGATGAAAGGGCCGGACAGGTTCATCGTGCGGCCTCCCGCAGCAGCGGGGCGTGGATCATGCCTGCGGCTCCTGCAGCGAACCATTGCGCAGCGCGCGCTGTTCGCGGCGGCGCGCCAGCCACTCGGAGAAGCGCTCCATGTACAGGTAGATCACCGGCGTGGTGTACAGCGTGACCAGCTGCGACAGCAGCAGGCCGCCGACGATGGCGATACCCAGCGGGCGGCGCAGCTCCGAACCGATGCCGGTGCCCAGCGCCAGCGGCAGTGCGCCGAGCATGGCTGCGGCGGTGGTCATCATGATCGGGCGGAAGCGCAGCAGGCAGGCGCGACGGATCGCGTCATGCGCGTTGGCACCGGCGCGGCGCGCCTCGATCGCGAAGTCGACCATCATGATGCCGTTCTTCTTGACGATGCCGATCAGCAGCACGATGCCGACGATGCCATCCACCGACAGGCTCAGCCCGCACAGCATCAGCGCCAGCAGCGCGCCGACACCGGCCGGCGGCAGGGTGGAGATGATCGTGATCGGGTGGATGTAGCTCTCGTAGAGCACGCCCAGCACGATGTAGATCACCACCAGCGAGGCCAGCAGCAGCCACACCACATCGGTCTGGCTGCCGGTGAACTCGGCTGCCTTGCCGATGAATTCGGCATGCAGATGTGCCGGCATGTCCAGGCTGTCCTTGGTCTCCTGGATCGCTCGCACCGCTTCGGACAGCGAATAGCCCGGCGCCACGTTGAACGACACCGTCACCGCCGGCAGCTGCTGCTGGTGGCTGACCACCAGCGGTGCGCTGCTCACCTTGCCTTCGGCCAGCGCCGACAGCGGAATGATGTTGCCGGCGCCGACCGTGATGCCGGTGTTCTGCGCGCCGATGCCGGTGGCGGTGGACGAGTTGGAGGAGGTGACCTGGCCGAAGCTGGTGGCATTGGTGCCGGTCAATGCGCCGGCGCCGTTGGAGGCGACCGCCAGCTGTTCCATCAGCGCGGTGCTGGTGCGGAACTCCGGTGCCACTTCCAGCACCACGCGATACTGGTTGAGCTCGGTGAAGATGGTCGAGATCTGGCGCTGGCCGAACGCATCGTAGAGCGTGTCGTCGATGGTCTGCATCGGCACGCCCAGCACGCTGGCCTTGTCGCGGTCGATGTTCAGCTCCAGGGCGCGGCCCTGGCTGGACAGGTTGTTGTCGACGTCGGCCAGTTCCGGGCGCTTGCGCAGCGCTTCGGTCAGGCGCGTGGCCTGGGTCGCCACCGTCGCCGAATCCACGTCCGACAGCGAGTACTGGTACTCGGTGGCGGCCACACGGGTATCCAGGGTTACGTCCTGCACCGGCTTCAGGTACAGCGCCACCCCCGGAATGCCGGCCACTGCCTTCTGCAGGCGCGGCAGGATCTCCTCCAGGCCATCGCGCTCGGCGCGTTCCTTCAGCACGATCGACAGCTGGCCCTGGTTGAGCGTGGGGTTCATGCTGCCGGCGCCGATGAAGGCCGACACGCCGGTCACGTCCGGATCCTGGCGCAGCGCTTCGGCCACCTGCCTGGTGCGCTGCTCCATCTGCGGGAAGGCGATGTTCTGGTCGGCCTGCACCACGCCGGTGATCAGGCCGGTGTCCTGTTCGGGCAGCAGGCCCTTGGGGATCAGCACGTACAGCAGCACGGTCAGCACCAGTGCGCCGCCGGCCACGGCCAAGGTCAGGCGCTGGTGGCCCAGCACCCAGTCCAGGCTGTGCTCGTACAGGCCGACGGTGCGCGTCCACAGGTTCTGCTTGCCGGCCGCCGCCGCGCGCTCATGCGCGTCCTCGCCCTCGGGCAGGGCATCGGGCTTGAGCAGGTAGGCACACATCATCGGGGTGAGCGTCAGCGAGATCAGCATCGACAGCACCACCGCGATGCTCAGCACCCAGGCGAACTCATGGAACAGGCGGCCGGTCACACCGGGCATCAGCAGCAGCGGCAGGAACACCGCCACCAGCGAGATGGTCAGCGACAGCACGGTGAAGCCGATCTGGCGTGCACCGATCTCGGCCGCTTCCTTGCCGCTCTTGCCCTGTTCGATATACCGCACGATGTTCTCGATCATCACGATCGCATCGTCGACCACGAAACCGGTGGCCACCACCAGCGCCATCAGCGAGAGGTTGTCCAGCGACATGCCGGCAAAGGCCATCACCGCGAAAGTGCCGGCCAGCGAGAGCGGTACCGCCACCGAGGGAATGATCGTGGCCCACAACCGGCGCAGGAACACGAAGATCACCGCCACCACCAGGCCGATGGTGAGGATCAGGGTGAACTGCACTTCGTGCACCGAGGCGCGGATGGTCTCGGTACGGTCGTTGAAGATCTCCAGGTGCACGTCGGCTGGCAGCACGCCCTGCAGCTGCGGCAGGATCGCGCGGATGCGCTCGACCGTCTGCACGATGTTGGCACCGGGCTGGCGCCGCACTTCCAACAGCACCGCCGGCTTGCCATCGGCCCAGGCGGCGAGCTGGTCGTTCTCCACGCCATCGACCACCTCGGCCACGTCCGACAGCCGCACCGGGCGGCCGTTCTTGTAGCTGATGATGGTGTCGCGGTACTCGGCGGCGCTGGCCAGCTGGTCGTTGGTGCCGATGCTGTAGGACTGGGTCTTGCCGTTCAACGAGCCCTTGGGCGCATTGACGTTGGCCTGGGTGAGCGCGCTGCGCAGCTGTTCCAGGGTCAGGCCCATGTTCGACAGCTGCGCCGGATTGACCTGGATGCGCACGGCCGGGCGCACGTTGCCGGCAATCGAGACCAGGCCGACGCCCTGCACCTGTGACAGGCGCTGGGCCAGGATGGAGTCGGCGTAGTTGTTGACATCGCGCAGCGGACGCGTGTCAGACGTCAGTTTCAAGGTAACGATGGCCGCGTCAGCCGGGTTCACCCGGTTGTAGACCGGCTGGTAGGGCAGCGACGAGGGCAGGGTGGCCTGGCGTATCGCCGCCTGTACGTCCTGCGCGGCGATGTCGATGTTCCGGTCCATCGAGAACTGCAGGATGATCGTGGACAACCCGGCCGACGAGTCGGAGGTCATCAGCTCCAGCCCGGAGATCTGCCCGAACTGGCGCTCCAGCGGCGTGGTGACCAGCGAGGCCATGGTGGTGGCGTTGGCGCCGGGGTACTGGGTGGTGACCACCAGGCTGGGCGCATCGATTTCCGGCAGCGCCGACACCGGCAGCTTGCGGTAGCCGAGGATGCCCAGCAGCAACAGGCCCGCCATCAACAGCGAGGTGGCGATCGGGCGGCGGATGAAGATCGTCGAAAAGCCCACGGACTGATCCTTGCTGGCACTTCAATGTCGGCGCCGACGAGCATGCCGGCGCGAGGGAGAACAGTCGCCTGCGCTCAGCGCGGGCCACCACCGCGACGGCCACCGCCGCCACCGTTCTTCTGCTCGGCCGCCTTCAGCTCGGCCTCGGTCGGTGCGGCCGGGGTCTGGCCCGGCTTCAGTGCGGTGACCTTGCTGCCCGGCTTCAGGCGGAACTGGCCTTCACTGACCACCCGCTCGCCGCCCTTCAGGCCTTCGGCAATCTGCACCTGGCTGTCGCCCACTTCCACGCCGCTGCGCACGGTCTGCATCTTCACCGTGTTGTCGCCCTGCACGACATAGACATATTCGCCATCCGGGCCACGCAGCACCGCCTGGGTCGGGATGACCACGCCACCGGCGATCGTGCGCAGCTGCATGCGCACGTTGACGAACTGGCCCGGCCACAGGCCATTGTCGGTGTTGTCGAAGACCGCACGTGCCTTGAACGTGCCGCTGTCCGCACTGATCAGGTTGTCGACCACGTCCAGCTTGCCGTCGCCGGACAGAACATGCGAGTCGGCGCGGTCCAGCGCGGCCACCGGCACCGTGCCGGCGGCCTGTGCCTGGCGCACATCACCCAGCTGGCGCTCGGGCAGGTTGAACAGCACGTGGATCGGATGGATCTGGGTCAGCGTGACCAGCGCGGTGCCGGCGTTGACCACGTTGCCCGCATCGACCGCACGGATGCCGGCGATGCCGGAGATCGGCGCAGTGACCCGGGTGTACTGCAGCTGCACCTGCGCCGAGCGCATGCTGGCCTCGTTCGCAGCGACTGCGCTTTCGTACTGTGCCACTTGGTTTCGCTGTGTATCCAGATCGGTCTTGGCGACGTACTGGCGGTATTCCGGCGCGTTGGAGCGCTGGTAGTTGGAGCGCGCGGTGGCCAGCAGGGCTTCGTTCTGGCGCTTGGCTGCCGCGGCCTGGTCATAGCTGGCCTGGGCAGTGCGCGGATCGATCACCGCCAGCACATCACCCTGCTTCACTTCCTGGCCTTCGCGGAAATTCAGGCTCATCAGCTGGCCGCCGACCTGCGGGCTGACCGTAACGGTATTCATTGCGGTCACCGTGCCCAGCGCGCTGGCGTACACCGGTACGTCCTGGCGGGTGGCATCGACCACGGTCACCGGCACCGGGCCCGCATCCGGGTCTTCGCCGCCCTGGCGCGCGCCCGCAGCCGGTTTTCCAGCCTCGTCCTTGCCGCCGCCGATGACCCGCAGGCCGACCACGGCCAGCACCAGCACTGCCACGACCAGCAGCACGATCTTCCAAACACGTGACATTACGAGGACTCCAAAAGGGCTGGACCGGGCGCGACCCGGGGGCAATGCGCAAAGCATACCTGTGCCACATCACGTTTCCTGCATGACGGATGGGACGGGCGCTAAGACCGGATGCCGCGCCGGAGGTTCCCGTGGCGGCAGTGTTGCCCTACATTCAGCTGGAACCCCCTGCCGTGGAGATTGTGATGCGCCGTTCGCTGCTGCTGTCCGCCCTGCTGCTGGCCCTGCCGGCCCTTGCCCACGCCCAGGACGGGCAGCGCCCGGAAGTGACCGCCGCCGCGCAGCGGCTGCAGTCCAAGGTGATCGAGTGGCGTCGTGATTTCCACCAGCACCCGGAGCTGTCCAACCGCGAAGTGCGTACCTCGGCCGAAGTCGCCAAGCGCCTGCGGGCGATGGGCCTGAAGCCGAAGACCGGCATCGCCCACCACGGCGTGGTGGCGATCATCGAAGGCGGCAAGCCGGGCCCGAAGATCGCATTGCGCGCGGACATGGACGCGCTGCCGGTGACCGAGCAGACCGGCCTGCCGTTCGCTTCCAAGGCCACTGACCAGTACCGCGGGCAGACCGTGGGCGTGATGCATGCCTGTGGCCACGACGCGCACACCGCGACGCTGCTCGGCGTGGCCGAAGCACTGGTGTCGATGAAGAAGGACCTGCCGGGCCAGGTGATGCTGATCTTCCAGCCGGCCGAGGAGGGCGCGCCGCCGCCGGAAGAGGGCGGTGCCGCACTCATGCTGAAGGAAGGGCTGTTCGCCGATTTCAAGCCGGAGGCGGTGTTTGGCCTGCATGTGTTCTCCAGCGTGCAGGCCGGCCAGATCGCGGTGCGCGGTGGCCCGTTGATGGCCGCCTCGGACCGTTTCGGCATCAAAGTGATCGGGCGCCAGACGCATGGCTCGGCACCGTGGAACGGTGTTGACCCGATCGTCGCCACCGCCGATCTGGTCGGCACCGCGCAGACCATCGTCAGCCGCCGTGCCAACCTGTCCAAGCAACCGGCGGTGCTGACCTTCGGCGCAATCAACGGCGGCATCCGCTACAACATCATTCCCGATGAAGTGGAGATGGTCGGCACCATCCGCACCTTCGACGAAGGGATGCGCCAGCAGATCTTCGCCGACCTGCGCAACGTGGCCGAGCACACGGCCGCCGCGCACGGTGCCAAGGCGGTGACCGACATCTACGAATCGGAGGGCAACCCGGCCACGGTGAACGACCCGGCGCTGACCGCGAAGATGCTGCCGAGCCTGCAGGCGGTGGTGGGCAAGGACAACGTGTACGAGCCACCGCTTCAGATGGGCGCGGAGGATTTCTCGCTGTACGCGAAGGAAGTGCCTGGCATGTTCTTCTTCGTCGGTTCCACCAGCGTGGGCATCGACCCGGCGACGGCGCCGGCCAATCATTCGCCGAAGTTCCTGCTGGATGAGAAGGCGCTGGATGTGGGTCTGCGCGCGTTGCTGCAGGTGAGCCTGGATTACCTGCACGGTGCCGGCACTCCGGCGGGGTGAGGGTTTCCGGCAGGGCTTGCAGCCCTGGGTACGCGACATCGCATGCGCGCTGTCGCTCCCACAGTTCGCTGCGCGAACGGTGGGCCCCCCTTACCAGCTTCCAGACCCCTGCCGCTTCGCGGCCGCCCCCTTACTCAGGGGGCTTTCCTCCAGACCCGATCCCGTGGCTTGCCGGTAGATCCACGCCATGCGTGGATGGCAGACATCGAAAATGTCCGAAGGATCGGATTTTGATTTTCTGATCTTTCCCGTGGTGGATCGGCGGCAGAAATGTGTCGGGGGGCCGGGCGGGTGGGGCTGGCGGGGTATCCGCGCCATGGATGGCGCGGCTAAGCCTCCAGGGACGGATTCACGGCGTCCCCGCCAGCCCCATCCGCCCGGCCCACTCCCGGGAATCCAGGCTTTCGACGACCCAACACCCCACCACGGAGGGGCTCCGCCGTTGGCCGGCCCGGCCGAAGGCCCGCCCTCCGCGCGATACAATGCCCCCCATGAACACCCCACAGGATTCCAGCCTCGGTCGCGAGGTCAGTTACCCGTCGCAGTACGATCCCGGCCTGCTGTTTCCGATCCCGCGCAGCGGCGCCCGCGCCGAGATCGGTCTCGATGACGGCGCGCTGCCGTTCGTCGGCCACGACCGCTGGCACGCCTTCGAGCTGAGCTGGCTCGACCCGCGTGGCAAGCCGCAGGTCGCCGTCGCCACCGTCCAGGTGCCGTGCACCTCGCCGCGGTTGATCGAATCGAAGTCGTTCAAGCTGTACCTGAACTCCCTCAACAGCACCCGCATCGACAGCGCCGAGGCGCTGCGCGCGCGCATCGTGGCGGATCTGTCGGCCTGCGCCGGTGCGCCGGTCCAGGTGGAGTTCGGCCTGCCGGAGCTGCAAGAGACGCCGCTTGGCGAATCCATCGACGGGCTGGACGTGGAGATCGACTGCTACGGCCCGCCGCAGGCGGACTTCCTCGCCGCCGATGCGGGCGAGGTGGTGGAGGAG
This sequence comes from Stenotrophomonas sp. YJH_SMC_20, assembly GCF_059367845.1. Lineage (NCBI taxonomy): Bacteria > Pseudomonadati > Pseudomonadota > Gammaproteobacteria > Lysobacterales > Lysobacteraceae > Stenotrophomonas > Stenotrophomonas sp. YJH_SMC_20. The sequence continues at coordinate 348,985 of NZ_JCAFRG010000004.1, forward strand.
ACTCTGGTCTCGGCGCTGCTGAAGTCCAACTGCCCGGTCACCGGCCAGCCGGACTGGGCCACGGTCAGCCTGCGTTACCGTGGGCCGAAGATCGACCGCGCCGGCCTGCTGCGCTACTTGGTCAGCTATCGCGAGCATGCCGAGTTCCACGAGCAGTGTGTTGAGCGGATCTTCAGCGAGGTGTCCGCGCGCTGCCAGCCGCACTGGCTGGAGGTTGAGGCCCGCTACACCCGCCGTGGTGGCCTGGACATCAACCCCTGGCGTGCCAGCCCGGGCATCGTCGCCCCGGCCGCGACCTACCGCGAGCTGCGGCAGTAACCGCCGCAGGCGGTTACCGGTAGTGCCGGCCGCTGGCCGGCAATCGGCCAAGGCCGGATCCCGTGGCACAGCCGGCCAGCGGCCGGCACTACCGGGTGTCCATTCCCCCGATTGTTCAGCCGCCCCCGGGGCCGGCTTCACATCTGCACCATCCCCATTTAACAACCGCCATGGCACCGTGCCAATCACGTAGTCATGCAGACGGGAGTTGTGGATGAGTACCGAGAAGAAAGCCGATTTCTCCGGCGTCAGTGGCAGTGTCGACAGTACCGCCGAGCAGGTGCCGAAGGCGGACTTCTCCGGCGTCAGCGCTTCGGTGGACAGCACCGCAGACGTTGTCAGCGGCGGCACCTATACCGTGCAGAAGGGTGACTCGCTGTCGAAGATCGCCAAGCAGCATCTGGGCGACGCCAATGCCTGGAAGAAGATCTTCGAAGCCAACCGCGATGTGCTTGATGACCCGGACAAGATCTTCCCGGGCCAGACCCTGAAACTGCCGCCGAAGTAAGCCGGCCAGAACGCCGTCCGACAATCCCTGGGAGGAACCCCGAATGATCAAGACCACCCCGCTCCAGACCGCCCTGATCGCCGCCCTGCTGGGCAGCGTCGCCCTGGTCGGTTGCAAGAAGAAAGAAGAGTCGACCGACAACAATGCCGCTCCGGCAGCGACCGCTCCGGCCGAACCGGCAGCACCGGCCCCGATGACCGGCGCGCCGCCGCCGATGGCCGAAGCCGCTGCTGTCAGCGTCTCGTCGGTCACGGTCGGAAAGACCGCCGCCGCCGACAAGTCGGTTGCGACGACGGCTCTGTTCGCACCGAAGGACGACATCATCGTCTCGGTCAAGACCGACGGTGCGGCAAACAATGTCAACGTTGGCGCGAAGCTGACCTATCAGGACGGCCAGGTGGCCGGCGAACAGACCGCCACCCTGAACACCAGTGGTGCGGAAACCACCAACGTCACGTTCAAGAATGCAAAGGGCTGGCCGGCCGGCAAGTACCGCGCCGAAGTCACCGTCGATGGCAAGGCGGCCGGAACGCCGCAGGAGTTCGAGGTCAAGTAAGTCCAGCCGACTCTCTCCCGGCAGGGCTCACGATGGACGCAGCCGCGAGGCTGCGTCCTTTTTTGTTGTGCGATGGTCGGCTTCATCCACGCATGGCGTGGATCCACTGATGCTGTGGGCGGGCTTCATCCAGGCGTGGATGGATCACAGCGTTGCCGGCATGCAGTACCGTCGCGTATGGCGTGGCTTTGCCCCGCGCGGCTGAAAACGCGACAATGCAGGGGTTTCCCCGCCGCGCGCCCACCCTGACGGCGACGGGGAAAGCGTGGGGCTCCGCCCCGCGCGCGACACGGTTGCACGTGGCCCGGCGCTGGCGCCGGCCTTCCCCTGAGCACTGCTACAGAGTCCAAGTCCCCCATGTCCAAGATTCTCTACACGCTGACCGACGAAGCCCCGTTCCTGGCCACCCAGTCGCTGCTGCCGATCGTTGACGCCTACACCGGTACAGCCGGCATCGTGGTGGAAACCCGTGACATCTCGCTGTCCGGCCGCATCCTGTCGCAGTTCCCGGAACTGCTCAGTGACGCGCAGAAGGTCAGCGACGACCTGGCCGAGCTGGGCCAGCTGGCGACCACCCCGGACGCCAACATCATCAAGCTGCCGAACATTTCCGCCTCGGTGCCGCAGCTGAAGGCGGCCATCAAGGAACTGCAGGACCAGGGCTATCCGCTGCCGGATTACCCGGAAACCCCGGCCGACGACCAGCAGCGCGACTACAAGGCGCGCTACGACAAGGTCAAGGGCAGCGCGGTGAACCCGGTGCTGCGCGAAGGCAACTCCGACCGCCGTGCACCGCTGTCGGTGAAGAACTACGCGCGCAAGCACCCACACCGCATGGGCGCCTGGGCGCCGGATTCGAAGTCGCATGTCGCGCACATGGCCGCCGGTGATTTCTACGGCAGCGAGAAGTCGGCCACCCTGGCCAATGCCGGTTCGCTGAAGATCACCTTCCACGGCAATGACGGCAGCACCGCTGTGCTGAAGGAAAAGACCGCGGTCAAGGCCGGCGAGATCGTCGATGCCGCCGTGATGAGCCGCAAGGCACTGGCCGCGTTCATCGGCGAGCAGATTGCCGATGCCAAGGCCCAGGGCGTGCTGTTCTCACTGCACCTGAAGGCGACCATGATGAAGGTCTCCGACCCGATCATGTTCGGCGTGGCGGTGAACGAGTTCTACAAGGACGTGCTGGCCAAGCACGCCGACGTGCTGAAGCAGGCCGGTTTCGATGCCAACAACGGCATCGGTGACCTGGCTGCGCGCCTGCCGTCGCTGCCGGAAGCCACCCGTGCTGCGATCGAAGCCGACCTGGCTGCCGAGTACGCACAGCGCCCGGGCGTGGCCATGGTCAACTCGGACAAGGGCATCACCAACCTGCACGTGCCGAGCGACGTGATCGTCGACGCCTCGATGCCGGCGATGATCCGCGACTCCGGCAAGATGTGGAATGCCGAAGGCAGGCTGCAGGACACCAAGGCCGTCATTCCGGACCGCTGCTACGCAGGCGTGTACCAGGCCGTCATCGACGACTGCAAGGCGCACGGTGCCTTCGATCCGGCCACCATGGGTTCGGTGCCGAACGTCGGCCTGATGGCGCAGAAGGCCGAGGAGTACGGCTCGCACGACAAGACCTTCCAGATCGCCGCCGATGGCGTGGTCAAGGTCACCGACGATGCTGGCACCGTGGTGTTCGAGCATGCCGTCGAAGCCGGTGACATCTGGCGCATGTGCCAGACCAAGGACGCGCCGATCCAGGACTGGGTAAAGCTGGCCGTCGAGCGCGCCCGCCTGAGCAGCACCCCGGCCGTGTTCTGGCTGGATGCCGCCCGTGCCCACGACGCGCAGGTCATCGCCAAGGTCGAGCAGTACCTCAAGGACCACGATACTGCCGGTCTGGACATCCGCATCCTGCCGCCGGTGGAAGCCACCGCGTTCTCGCTGGACCGCATCCGCAAGGGCGAGGACACCATCTCGGTGACCGGCAACGTGCTGCGTGACTACCTGACCGACCTGTTCCCGATCATGGAGCTGGGCACCAGCGCCAAGATGCTGTCGATCGTGCCGCTGATGGCCGGTGGCGGCCTGTTCGAGACCGGTGCCGGTGGTTCGGCTCCGAAGCACGTGCAGCAGTTCGTCGAGGAAGACTACCTGCGCTGGGATTCGCTGGGTGAATTCCTGGCCCTGGCCGCGTCGCTGGAACACCTGGGCAACCGCTACGACAACGCCGCTGCCCGTGTGCTGGCCAAGGCGCTGGACGAAGCCAACGGCCAGTTCCTGGACAACGACAAGTCGCCGTCGCGCAAGCTGGGTGGCATCGACAACCGTGGCAGCCACTTCTACATCGCGCTGTACTGGGCCCAGGCCCTGGCCGCGCAGGACGAAGACGCCGCCCTGAAGGCGCGCTTCGCCCCGCTGGCCAAGGCGCTGACCGACAACGAGCAGAAGATCGTCGAAGAGCTGGTCGCGGTGCAGGGCAAGGCCGTGGACATCGGCGGCTACTACCGTCCGGACGTGGCCAAGGCCAGCAAGGCGATGCGCCCGAGCGCGACCTTCAATGCCGCGCTGGAGCAGCTGCGCGGCTGATCCGTCGCCGTTCGGTCGTGACCCCGGAACCCGCGCTTCGGCGCGGGTTTCTTTTTGGGCGGCCCCATTCGACCCGCGTCCAGAACCGTGACATCCGTTGGCCGTCGGAATGCCGTCAAAGCGGCATGAAACTTGCCCGCGATGGCCGTCGCAGAACCGATCGGACACCGTCTGCAACCGCTCCCGATCTGAGCAGTCGATCACGACGGCTGCCGCTGGCGATGTCCTAGCCTTGGCGACGCGAGGCCACCGGGGAGGTGGCCGCACGGGGAACACGGATGGCACGCGTGCTGGTAGTGGGAACCGACATCCAGGGCGAGCAGGCCCTGCTGCAGCGGCTACGCGTAGCATCGGCGCTGCCGGACGGCCAGATCCGCCGCAGCCAGGATCTGGACGATTGCGACCTGCTGGTCATCCGCGATACGCCGGCGCTGCGCAACGCGGCCCTGCGCATGCGCCAGCAACGCCCGCGACTGCAGTGCTGGATCGAGGATCTGGGGGGCCAGCTGCGCGACGGCGATGGCCCTCAGGACATACTTGATGACGGTGCCATCGGCCGCGCCCTGCGCGGGATGCAGTTGGCAGTGGAGCCCCTGACCATGCACGCACCCGCACCGATCCGTCTTGCCGATGGTGCGCACGCCATCACCCGCCTGCTGCGCGAGCGGCTGCCCCTGCGCCAGGGGCAGGCACTGCTGAGTGACGCGGGTGACCCCGTCCTGCTGATGGACCTCGAGCATGACCAGGCCGTGCTGTTGCAGGAGCCCGCGAGCGCGCTGGTAGAGCGCCTGGCCGATGCCTTCGAACGCCTGCAGCTGGATGCGCTCACGCCGGCTCGCCTGCAGGCCCTGGCCGGTGAGCGGCCGCGCCAGCCACTGCGGCCCCTGCTATGGCAGTGGGCACAGCGCAGCCGACATTGGCAGGCACTGGACGAACGCCTGCGTGGCGCCTCGGTGAAGCTGCTGCGCTGGCCGGATTTCCGCGTGCTGGGTCACGACCACGATGGCTTCCGCCTGTGTTCGCTGCTGCTCAAGCGCGCGTGCACGGTTGAAGAATGCGCGATGCTGCTCGAGTTGCCGGCTGCGGCGGTGCGTGATTTCATCCATGCCGCCTATCTCTGCGGTTACGCGCAGTTGCAGAGCGCCCCGGCGGCACCGATGACGGCCCTACGCGGCAATGGCACCGACAACGGCCTGCTTGCCCGCCTGTGGCGCCACCTGCGTGGGAGCGAGCGCAATGCGTGAGCACAAGGTGGTCGTGCTCGGTGGCATGGGCAGCGGCAAGTCGACACTCGTGCGCAGCATCGCAGCCGGCGCGGTGATCGACACCGATGTGGCCAACAGTGATCGCCTCGGTGCCGACAAGGCCTCCACCACCGTCGCGCTGGACTACGCAGACATCGACCTGCCCAACGGCGAACGCCTGCGGCTTTACGGGACACCCGGCCAGCAGCGCTTTGATTTCCTGTGGCCGATCCTGCTGCAGGGGGCACGTGGTGCGGTGCTGCTGCTGGACGCGCGCCGTGCCGGGTTGGCCGGCGAGCTGGAGGACTACCTGCAGGTGCTGCAGCCGTTCGCAGCGTCATTGGCGCTGGTGGTGGCGGTCACCCATCTCGACCAGGCGCCGCACGCTGCGCTGGACGACTGGGCTGCACGCGCCAGCCTGGATGATCAACCGCTGCCTTTGCTGGCGGTGGATGCCCGCGACCGCGAACAGGGATTGCTGCTGATGGATGTACTGATGAGCGAAATGGAAGCGCACGCACTGGTGGCCGCGCATGGCTGACGGGCAGATGGCGGTGCTGCCCGATGCCGGCCAGCGTGCGCGCCTGCAGCCGCTGCTGCAGGACCTGCAGCAGCGGGTGGAAGGCGTGCGCACGGTAGTGCTGGCCAGTGTCGATGGCTTTGCCCTGGTCAGCGCTGGTGCCGAAGGGCGCGGCGAACGGCTGGCGGCAATGACCAGCGCGATGCTGGCGCTGGCCGCGGCGGTCGGGCGCGAGCTGCTGCTGGGGGATCTGCAGACGCTGATGCTGGAAGCGATGGGCGGGAAGGTGCTGATGCTGGCGATCCAGGCCGAGGGACGTGCACCGCTGCTGCTGATGGCGGCCTGCGACCAGCGCAGCGTGATCGGCCAGGTGCTGTGGCAGAGCAGGGAATGTGGCCAGGCGATCCTGGCCGAACTCGGCGGATCGTGAGCCCGGCCGCAGGGGAACGAGGGGCTCGAACCAACATCGACAAGGGGGGCGACGTGGCTGGATTGAATGAATCGTTGAACGCACTGATGGGCATCGACGGCGCGCAGGCAGTGGCGCTGGTCGACTACGAAAGCGGCATGCTGCTGGGCGAAGCCGGTGCCGGCATGGACATGGAGGTGGCCGCTGCCGGCAACACCGAAGTGATCCGGGCCAAGATGAAGACCGCCGCCTCGTTGAACCTCAATGACAGCATCGAGGACATCCTGATCTCGCTGGGCAAGGCGTACCACATCATGCGACCGGTCGCGAAGAAGAAGGGACTGTTCTTCTACATCGTGCTGGACCGGACCAAGTCCAACCTTGCACTGGCCCGACGCAAGGTGCAGGACGTGGAGGCCGAACTGGCGATCTGAGCCATTGGCTTCGGTAGAGTCGAGCCCGCCCGACTGCTCTTTGCAACTGTAGAGCCGAGCCATGCTCGGCTGCTTCTGCCTGGATCAGCCGAGCATGGGCTCGGCTCTACACAAGCAACCCCACGCCAGCGTATGGTGAAGCCGGTCCTCCCCGGGTTAGCTACGCATGTCCAAGCCTGACATCGCTGCCGAGCTGGCACCGCGTATCGCAGGTGCCATCCGCGACGGTTTCGAGCAGTACCACGCCCGTTTCGCGGCGATCACCGCGCGGGCACGGCAGCGCTTCGAGCAGCGCGACTGGGCCGGTGCGCGGCAGGATGCGGTCGAGCGCATTGCCCTGTACGACCTGTGCATCGCCGAGCAGATGGATGCGTTGCGTCGGCTCGCCGGTGACGCGATCGGCGAGCGTGCGCTGTGGCTGCAGGTGCACGCGCGGTACAGCGCGCTGCTGCAGGGCCTGATTGACGCCGAGCTGTACAAGACGTTCTACAACACCCTGTCGCGGCGCTTGTTCTCCACCCGTGGCGTGGACCCGGCGCTGGAATTCATCGCTTTCGACGTCGAGCCGTCCGATGCGATCACCCATCCCGTCGCGCGGCATACCTACGCGGTGTCGCCGACGCGACCGGTGGAGGCCCTGCAACGCGTGCTGGCCGACTACCGCTTCGACATTCCCTACGCGCACCAGTTGCGTTGCGCGGCGGCCATTGCCGTGCGCCTGCAGGACGACCTCGCCCATTGGGGGGACACGCCGGTGCGCAGCATTGAACTGCTCGACACGGTGTTCTACCGCGAGCGCCGCGCCTACCTGGTTGGCCGCGTGTTCGGTGAGCATCGCTTCTCGCCCTGCGTGATCGCGCTGGTCAACGATGAGCGCGGGCTGCGAGCCGATGCGGTGCTCACCCGGCGCCGTGATGTCGCCCATCTGTTTGGCGTGTCGCGCAGCTACTTCCAGGCCGACCTGGGCACGGTGGGCGATGCCGTGGTGTTCCTGCGCAGCCTGCTGCCGGGCAAGCCCATCGATGAGATCTACACGGTGCTGGGACGCGCCAAGCAGGGCAAGACCGAGCGCTACCGCACCTTCTTCCGCCACTTCAGCGAGCACCCGCAGGAGCGGCTGGTGCATGCCGAAGGCACGCCGGGCATGGTCATGGCGGTGTTTACCCTGCCCAGTTACCCGCTGGTGTTCAAGCTGATCCGCGACCGCTTCGCGTGGCCCAAGGCGATGTCGCGACAGCAGGTGGAAGAGAAGTACGCGCTGGTGTTCAACCTCGATCGTGTCGGCCGCCTGCTCGATGCACAGCCGTATCGTCATCTGCGCTTCCCGCGCGAGCGCTTCGCGCCGGCCCTGCTGGATGAACTGCTGCAGCAGTGCGCGCAGAGCGTACGCATCGATGGCGATGAGGTCGAAGTCGCACTGTGCTATGTGCAGCGCCGTTTCCGTCCATTGAATCTGTACCTGCGCGAGCAGGGCGCGGAGGCGGTGCGGGCGGCGGTGCTCGACTATGCGCAGGCGATCACCGACATGGCGCGCAACAACATCTTCCCCGGTGACATGCTGCCGAAGAATTTCGGCGTATCACGGCATGGGCGGGCCGTATTCTACGACTACGACGAGCTGTGCCTGGTCAGCGACTGCGTGTTCCGCGCCTGGCCGCAGCCGCGTACGCCGGAGGAAGCGATGTCCGACGAGCCGTGGTTCCATGTTGGTCCGCGCGATGTGTTTCCCGAGCGCTTCGGCCCGTTCATGGGCCTGCCCGCTGCAGAGCTGGCAGCGGTGCGCGAGCACTACCGGCACCTGTTCGACCCGGGCTGGTGGCAGGGCCTGCAGGAACGCTTCGGCCGAGGTGACTATCCGGACACGCCGCCCTATTCGGGCGCGCACCGGCTGGCCTGAGCCGGCTGTCCTGGGCGCTTGGGCTGAGGTACTCTCGCCGATCATCACCAAGGATCCGGCAATGATGCGTTCTCCACTGTTTCTCGCCCTCGCGCTGGCCGTCGGTGCCGGCGCCCCCCTGCTTGCAGGTGACGCCACTGCGCAGACCGCACGCGCTGTACGTGCGACTGCGGAAATGAGCATGGTGCTGTCCGGTCATATCGAGGTCACGCCGGAGGGCGCGGTCAGTTCGCTGGTGCTGGACCAGAAAGCCATGGTCGCCCCGGGCATCGCCTCCTTCGTCGAAGGCACCATCGGGGGCTGGCGCTTCGAGCCCACGCTGCGCGCTGGCCAGGCGGTGGCCACGCGGGCCCCTTTGCGCGTTCGCCTGCGCGGCAAGGCTGCGGCCGATGGCGGTTATGAAATCAGCATGACCAGTGTCGACTTCAGCGAGTACGATCCGAAGGCCACTGATTCGGTGACCCCGCTGCACATGACACCGCCGCGCTACCCGGAGGCAGCCTACCGAAACGGTGGCCAGGGTGAGGTGCTGCTGCTGGTCAAGGTGGCGCGCGACGGAACAGTGGCCGACGTGGCCGCCGAGCAGGTGAACATGGCTGTGGTCGCGTCCGAGCGGACCCTGGCCAAGATGCGCGACATCCTGGCCAGAGCCAGCGTCAGCACCGCCCGTACCTGGACCTTCAAGCCGCCGACCACCGGCGAGGACAGCACCCGGGACAGCTGGACGGTTCGCATCCCGGTGAACTTCGCCCTGAACCATGATCCCAATGCAGAGGCGGAACGCTATGGCCGCTGGCGCGCCTTCATTCCGGGGCCGCGGCAGAGCGTGCCGTGGCACGAGGCTGACCCGGTCGAGCAGGCCGGCAGCGATCTGCTGCCGGAAGGCGGCGTCTACATGGTGGACGGCGCCAAGCGCGGCCTGCGCCTGCTGACCCCGCTGCAACAGAGCTGAGACCCGCTGCGGAGCCGGGCAGCCCGGCTCCGCGTCAGTCGGCGTACGGGTAGACCACCACCCGGTTGCGGCCCTGTTCCTTGGCCATGTACAGCGCCTTGTCGGCCAGCCGCAATGCCTGCTCGGCGTCGACATGGAAGCTGGGGAAGTGAGCCACGCCCAGCGACACGGTGATGGTGCCGACCGGTTCGAATGGGTGATCGGCGATATGCTGGCGCAGGCGTTCACCGGCCTGGCGGGCCGAGTCGGTACTGATGCCCGGCAGCAGCAGCAGGAATTCCTCGCCGCCGGCGCGGCAGAGGATGTCGCTGTCGCGCGAATAGCGGCGCATCTGGTCGGCGATGTGGACGATGGCGGCGTCGCCGACGTCGTGGCCATGGCTGTCGTTGATCGACTTGAAGCGGTCGATGTCCAGCGCCAGGATCGCGAACGGGATGCCCTGCACCTGCAGCGCGTCCAGCGCCTGCTGCAGGCCGCGGCGGTTGAACAGGCCGGTCAGCGGGTCGGTACGGCTGGCACGGTTGAGCGTACCGATACGGTCCTGCAGGGCATTGAAGCTGTGCAGCACTGCCTGCTTGAGTTGGGCGACCTCGAAGTACCACGCGCGGATGCCGCTGACGTGGCTGATCGCATTGCCAGTGTCTTCGCCGCCCTGCACGTTGCGTGCGAGCTGCCACAGTGGCAGCGAGATGCGGCGGGCGAACCACCAGGTGACCAGCAGTGACAGCAGGCCGAGCGGGATCGCGTTCCAGATCACCGCGGTCATCAACCGCGACAATGGCTGCAGCGTGGCCTCGGTCGGCCGCTGGGCGACGATGCCCCAGCCGGTGGCCGGTACCGGTGCATAGCCGGCCAGCATCGACACGCCCAGGTTGTTGCGGACCTGCTGCGCACCGCGTTCACCGCGCACGACTGCCTTCACCGCCGGGTTGCCGACCACGTAGTCGCCGACCCGCTTGCCATCGGCGTGGTACAGCAGGCGGCCATTGCGGTCCACCACGTACAGGTACGAGCCGTCGCGGTAGTAGTGCTTGCCCAGCAGCGTGTGCAGCGCACTGCGCTGGCGCAGGTAGAGGGTGCCGCTGACGTAGCCGCGATAGCGGCCCTGGCGGTCGAAGATCGGGTGCGACAGCGAGACCAGCAGCTTGCCGGTGGCCGACTGGTACGGGTCACTGATCATCGGCTGGCGCGCCGCCAGTGCCGCGTTGTTGCCGACGCTGTGCAGGATCTCGCCCTGCAACTGCAGGGTCTGTGGCGAGGTGGCGATCACCAGGCCATCGGCATCGACCACCAGCGAGGAATTGAAGCTGTTGGTCTGCAACTGCAGGCGGCTGGCTTCGTCCTGCGCCTGTGCCGGATCGAGATTGCTCTGGCCCAGCCGGGTGGCGGCGTAGGCCAACTCCTGCTGCGCGGCCAGCAGGAAGTTCTGGGTGGTCTCGGCCAGCTTGGTGGCATAGACGCGGTTGGCTTCCAGGGTATTGCCGACCAGCTGGTCGCGCTGCACCCGGTAGCTGGCCAGCAGGGTATTGGCCAGGGCGATGATGGCGCTGAGCAGGGCCAGGGCGAGGATCAGCTTGCCCAGGTTGAGGCGGGGAGACAGCGTTCGCATGCGTCGACGGATCCGGCAGGAGGCTGGACCCGACCGGTTCTCCGGAAGGGGCGACAGCGGGAATCGGTGGCCAGGCCCTCGGGGCCGGGCAGGGTATAGGGCGAATTATCGCCAAAAGTCGGAGGCGGCAAAGTGAAACAGGTCGCCCTGCAGGCAAAAAAAAACCTGCCGCAGCGAGCTCGGTGCCAAGACGCGTGGGCGCAGTGCCAGTCTGGCTGGTCAAGGAAATCTACAACTATTCGCATGGTACCTGCCCTCGGGAACTGAAAGCATGGTGCGTTTGGAGGATGCACGTTCATGCGATATCTGCTGCAGAGCTTGGGAGTTCTTCCTTGTGCAACCCATCGAAGCCACTTTGTCGAATCCCATCTTTCGCGGGTTCGCATGCACCTGAATGCCGGTGACCACGCTTCGGCCGAGGCCGTGATGGCGGGGGGGGCGGCTGAAACCCATGAGCACCTTGTCTGGCGCCTGTCGGTGGAACGCCGGGTTGGTCGATGGATCAAGACGTGGACGCAGGCGTTGCCACAGTCCTCTCATCCTCTATTGGTTTCTGCATATGCGGACATCAACAAGGCATGGACAGTCCGCGGTGAGAGTTACGCAGCGGATATCCCGATGTTGCGGCGACGCAGATACCCCGGGATCATGATGCAGGCATATCGGAAGCTCTCGAACATCGTGGCCCAGGAGCCTGGCAATGCAATGGCGCTGGCTGGCCTGATTCACTGCAACGTCGTGGTCGGCGCAGGTGACGGAAACAGGGAGGAATGGCTCGATGCGGCGATGGCGGCCGAGCCGTTCCATTGCCCATCGATCGTGCAGTATGCGAGAGGGACATGGCAGCGCTGGGGAGGCAAGCCCGATGATCATTTTCGATTTGCCGATTGGGTGGTTGAGAACGCGCCCGCTGGTAGCTGCTCGCACATCGTGGCTGCACAAGCGGTGCTGGATGACGCCCTGACCGCGGCAGACAGCTTCAGCACGATGCGAGGAATCTCCCGCCATCTCGGAAACGAGGAAACCGCTGCGTGGCTACGCCGCGCAATACTGAAATGGGCCGGTGCCACGCCCGAAACCCTGGAGTGTCGTCTGCAGGACATTGCATCCGTTCATGGCGACAGCTATCACGGGGTCTGCATGGAGACATTTGCTTTTGCGGCGTACTTCGCGGGTGCGAAGGACGAGGCCCGCCAGCTGCTGATCGCATTGAGGGGGCGATTGCAGGCTGATGTATGGGAGATGCTCTTGCCCTCCATTCCCGGCTGGCTGGCTGCCGTTGGCCTCCGGCATCGGGCCGCGCATCTGGCGCATGATCGCATCTGTCGTGATCTGGGGTTGGACCCGAGGCAGATCTGCCGATAACTCCATGGTGCCCATGAACGGTAGCGATGGTCCCAATGAAGAGGCCCCGCATGGCGGGGCCTCTTCTCGTTCCATCAATGCCGTGGATCAGCGCTTCATCGAACCGAAGAACTCGTCGTTGGACTTGGTGTTCTTCATCTTGTCGAGCAGGAACTCCATCGCAGCCATTTCATCCATCGGATGCAGCAGCTTGCGCAGGATCCAGATCTTCTGCAGCAGTTCCGGCTCGATCAGCAGGTCTTCGCGGCGGGTGCCCGAACGGTTGATGTCGATGGCCGGGAACACGCGCTTTTCAGCAATACGGCGGCTCAGGTGCACTTCGCTGTTGCCGGTGCCCTTGAACTCTTCGTAGATCACCTCGTCCATCTTCGAGCCGGTGTCGACCAGCGCGGTGGCGATGATGGTCAGGCTGCCGCCTTCTTCCACGTTGCGCGCGGCACCGAAGAAGCGCTTCGGGCGGTGCAGGGCGTTGGCGTCCACGCCACCGGTCAGCACCTTGCCCGAGCTCGGCACCACGTTGTTGTAGGCGCGGGCCAGGCGGGTGATCGAGTCGAGCAGGATCACCACGTCCTTCTTGTGCTCGACCAGGCGCTTGGCGCGCTCGATGACCATTTCGGCCACCTGCACGTGGCGCGCGGCCGGCTCGTCAAAGGTCGAGCTGATGACCTCGCCGCGCACGGTGCGCTGCATTTCGGTCACTTCTTCCGGGCGCTCGTCGATCAGCAGCACGATCAGGTGCACGTCCGGGTGGTTGGTGGTGATGGCGGTGGCGACCTGCTGCATCATCATGGTCTTGCCGGCCTTCGGCTGCGACACGATGAGCGAGCGCTGGCCCTTGCCCTGCGGCGCCATCAGGTCGAGGATGCGGCCGGTGATGTCTTCCGACGAACCGTTGCCACGCTCCAGGGTGAAGCGGCGGCGCGGGAACAGCGCGGTCAGGTTCTCGAACAGCACCTTGTTCTTCGACGCTTCGATCGGCTCGCCGTTGATGGTGTCGACGATGTTCAGCGCGAAGTAGCGCTCGCCGTCCTTCGGGAAGCGGATGCGGCCGGAGATGTGGTCGCCGGTGCGCAGGTTGAAGCGGCGGATCTGGCTGGGCGAGATGTAGGTGTCGTCCGGGCCGGCCAGGTAGCTGGCTTCAGCCGCGCGCAGGAAGCCAAAGCCATCCGGCAGGATTTCCAGCACACCGTCGGCGGCAACGCCATCGCCGTGGCGGGTCAGCACCTTCAGCAGGGCGAAGATCACATCCTGCTTGCGGGCGCGGGCCACGCCTTCGGAGATCTGCAGCTGCTCGGCGATTTCCAGCAGCTTCTGTGCCGGCATGCGCTTGAGGTCGCTCAGCGAATAGACCGGGAAGCCCTCGGGCACGTTGGCGTGCGGGCGCGGCACGAACGGCTGCTGCTCGCCGCCGTCGTTGGGCATGCCCTCGTCGCGGAAGCGGTTGTTGCGGTCACGGTCGCGGCGGTTGCGGAAGCGGTCGCGGCGGTTGCCCTGCCCCTGGCCCTGCTGGCCATTCTGGTTGTATGGGTTCTGGCCCTGGTTCTGGCCGCCCCCCTGATGGTTGTGCTGCTGGCGCGGCTGGCCGGATTCGCGGCCTTCGCTGCCTTCGCCACCGCCACTGCTGGCAGGGGCCTCGGCGGCGGGCGCGCTCGGTGCAGGTGCTGCGGCAGGCGCCGGCGCGGGAGCTTCGGGCGCGGAGGCCAACGGCAGCGTCGGCTGCGCCGGAGCGGCGCTGGTTTCGGCGGCTGCCGGGGCGGCGGCCTTGCTCACGCGGGGCTTGCGCACACGCTTTTCGGCGGGCGCATCGGCGCTGCCGGTTTCGGAAGTGTTATCGGACAAGAGCGTTATTCCTCGCTTGAAGGTGCGAGCGCCCGGCTGGGGCGGCGAACGTTGGGAATGGGTCTGGAAGAAACTGCGTCCAGAGGGTGCGGCACGCGAACGCGGCCGGATATGCCGACACTATCATCGGCCTGCGGCGCCATGCAAGGGTCGCCGGGAACAGCATTCATCATGGGCGCAGGGGCGCCGCCGGCAGCCGCGTTCGGCGGCTGCCGGAGAACCGCAGGATCAGGCCAGGGCCTTGTCCAGCAGGCCGGCCAGCTGGGCCTTGCCCACCGCACCGATCTGCTCGCCGACCTTCTCGCCGTCCTTGAACACGACCAGGTACGGAATCGAACGCACGTGGTACTTGGCGGCCAGCGCACGGTTGTGGTCAACGTTGACCTTGGCGATCTTGGCGCGGCCCTGGTAGGCATCGGCCAGTTCGTCCAGCGCCGGGGCGATCATCTTGCACGGGCCACACCACTCGGCCCAGAAATCGACCAGCACCGGTTCCTTGGAATTCAGCACTGCGCTATCAAAGTCGGCATCGCCGACATGTACAACCTTGTCGCTCATCTTGGTTTCTCGTCTTGGATTGCACCCGGCCATGCCGGAGGTGGGTGAACTGGGCCATGCCCGGTGGCGCGACCCTCGTCGTTGCCTCGCGGCGCACTGCCGCGGTGCGTTCGGCGGGATGCCTGGACGCTCACGGCCGGCAGTGTACCCCTATCGCAGGGCAGGGACAGGCGCCGGTTGGAACCCAGCGTATCGTGATCGCTTCGATGGCCGGTATGTGTCGGATTTCACTGTCTTCCTGTACATGGGGCTGGCAGTGGGCGACACCAGCGAACCCGGGCAGGCCGTTCAAGTCCGGTGTGGCTGGGTGAAGGTAGCGTCTCTGGATGCCATGAGACGCCGCATTCCGGTTTGCCTGCCCGAGTGCGGTAAACTGGGGCATTGTGCGGCGCGCGGACCAGGTGGTCCCAGCCTGCCAACCCGCCGCAGGGGCCGCAGTTTGCGACGGTGCCCCCAGACGCTGAAGTGCCAGCCGCCCCACGGGCCGGCGGCCATACCAAGACGGACTCATGAGCGACAAACCGCTGACCGATTTGACCTTTTCCTCCTTCGAGCTGCATCCGGCCCTGCAGGCCGGTCTTGAAGGAGCCGGATTCACCCGTTGCACCCCGATCCAGGCGCTGACCCTGCCCGTCGCGCTGCCCGGTGGTGATGTTGCCGGCCAGGCCCAGACCGGCACCGGCAAGACCCTGGCCTTCCTGGTCGCTGTCGTGAACCGCCTGCTGACGCGTCCGGCCCTGGCCGACCGCAAGCCGGAAGATCCGCGCGCGCTGATCCTCGCCCCGACCCGCGAACTGGCCATCCAGATCCACAAGGATGCGGTGAAGTTCGGTTCCGACCTGGGCCTGCGCTTCGCCCTGGTCTACGGCGGCGTGGATTACGACAAGCAGCGCGAACTGCTGCAGCAGGGCGTGGACGTGATCATCGCCACCCCGGGCCGCCTGATCGACTATGTGAAGCAGCACAAGGTGGTGTCGCTGCACGCCTGCGAGATCTGCGTGCTGGACGAAGCCGACCGCATGTTCGACCTGGGCTTCATCAAGGACATCCGCTTCCTGCTCCGCCGCATGCCCGAGCGCACCACCCGCCAGACCCTGCTGTTCAGTGCCACCCTCAGCCATCGCGTGCTGGAGCTGGCCTACGAGCACATGAACGAACCGCAGAAGCTGGTGGTCGAAGCCGAGACCATCACCGCCGCGCGCGTGCGCCAGCGCATCTACTTCCCGGCCGACGACGAAAAGATTCCGCTGCTGCTGGGCCTGCTGTCGCGCAGCGAAGGCGCGCGCACCATGGTCTTCGTCAACACCAAGGTGTTCGTCGAGCGCGTGGCGCGTTCGCTGGAAAAGGCCGGCTACCGTGTCGGCGTGCTGTCCGGTGATGTGCCGCAGAAGAAGCGCGAGAGCCTGCTCAACCGCTTCCAGAAGGGCCAGCTGGAAATCCTGGTGGCCACCGACGTGGCTGCGCGCGGCCTGCACATCGACGGCATCAAGTACGTCTACAACTACGACCTGCCGTTCGACGCCGAAGACTACGTGCATCGTATCGGCCGCACCGCGCGCCTGGGTGAGGAGGGCGACGCGATCAGCTTCGCCTGCGAGCGCTACGCCATGGGCCTGCCGGACATCGAGGCCTATATCGAGCAGAAGATTCCGTCCGAGCCGGTCACCAAGGAACTGCTGACCCCGCTGCCGCGCCCGGAACGCCCGGCGCCGGCGGCAGGCGAGGAAGGCGAGGACAACGAAAGCGTCGGCCAGATCTTCCGCGAAGCGCGCGAAGCCCGCGCCGCCGAGGAAGAGCGTCGGGGCGGTGGCCGCAGCGGCGGCCGCTCAGGCAGTGGTGGTGGCCGCGGTAGTCGCGACGGTGAACGCAGCGGCGAACGCCGTGCGCGTGGCCCGCGCAAGCCGCGCGTGGAAGGCGAGCAGGGCGCTGCCGCCGCGGTTGCCGGTGCCGAAGGCGCCGCCGCCCAGGCCCCGCGTCCGCCGCGCCCGCCGCGTGCCGAAGGCGCACCGGCAGCCACGGTGGACGGTGAGCACAAGCCGCGCAAGCGCCGTCGTCGTCGCCACGGCCGTCCGGTCGAAGGTACCGAGGGTGTACAGGCCAACGCCGGCAACGGCGCCAGCCCGGTGACCCCGGTGCAGGTGGTGGCCAAGCCGGTGCGTACCGCCGCCGATACCGGTGACTCGTTCCTGACCCGCATCGGCCGCAAGATCCGCCGGATGCTGTCGGGCAGCTGATCGGCGCTGCCGATCAGCGGGTAGCACCCGACCGTTGGTCGGGTGGCTTTGAAAGGTGTGCCGACCAACGGTCGGCACCCACCAGGCGGGGCCGGTGGCACCCACCGTCTCCACGACGTCGCGCCGGTCCTGCATAATCGGGGCATGAGTGTCCTGCGCTTCGACAATGTCAGCAAACAGTACGCCGGTGGCCACGAGGCGCTGACCGATGTCAGCTTCGAGGTCGCGCCGGGCGAGATGCTGTTCGTCACCGGCCATTCCGGTGCGGGTAAAAGCACGCTGCTCAAGTTGATCCACCTCGACGAGCGGCCCAGCCGCGGCGCGGTGGTGTTCGACGAGCGCAACCTGCTGAAGGTGCGCGGCGGCGACGTGCCGCGCCACCGACGCGCGGTGGGGGCGGTCTACCAGGACCACCGCCTGCTGATGGACCGCTCCATCGCCGAGAACGTTGCACTGCCGCTGATCCTGCGCGGTACCCGCCGTAGTGACATCAACAAGCGCGTGCGCTCGGTACTCGAGCGGATGGGGCTGGGCCATCGCGAGAAGGCGCTGCCCTCGCAGCTGTCGGCCGGCGAACAGCAGCGCGTCGGCATCGCCCGCGCGATCGTCGGCGAGCCCAAGCTGCTGGTGGCCGATGAGCCGACCGGCAATCTCGACCCCACCCTGGCAGCGGAGATCATGGCCCTGTTCGCCGAGCTGCCCGCGCGCGGCACCAGCGTGCTGGTGGTCAGTCACGACCTGCCGCTGCTGCGCCGCATGCGCAAGCGCGTATTGATCCTCGACCACGGCCGGCTGGTGGATGACATCTCGCCGCAGGACCTGGCGGAGTAACCGATGGCGAAGAACGAAAACAGCGAAGCCGCCGCCCCGTCGCGCGTGGGCGTCTGGTTCCAGCACCACGTGCACAGCGTGGTGTTCAGCCTGGGCCGCGCCTGCCGCAAGCCGTGGGCGACCCTGCTGACCGTGATGGTCATGGCGCTGGCCCTGGCGTTGCCGCTGGGGCTGTCGATCGCGCTGGACAACCTCAAGCAGTTCGCCGGCAGCGTGCAGCAGTCGCGCGACATCAACGTGTTCCTGAAGGGCAACATCGATGGTCCCGGCGCGCTTCGCCTGGCCGGCCAGCTGCGCGACCGCGATGACGTGGCCGAAGTGAATGTGCGCACACCCGAGCAGGGCCTGCAGGAACTGCGCGATGCCGGCCTCGGTGAGGCGATCGATGCGCTCAACGACAATCCGTTGCCCTCGCTGCTGGTGATCACCCCGGGCCAGGGCAAGGACGACGCACGCCTGGCACGCGCGCTGGAAAGCCTGCCCGAGGCCGATCTGGTGCAGCACGATGCGCTGTGGCGCCAGCGCCTGGACGCCTGGCTGGCGTTCGGCGCGCGGCTGGTGCAGGTGCTGTCGGTGCTGCTCGGCGCGGGTGCCGCGCTGGTGGTCGGCAACACGGTGCGCCTGGACATCCAGGCGCGCCGCGAAGAGATCGGCGTGCTGCAGCTGCTTGGCGCCAGCGATGGCTTCATCCGCCGCCCCTTCCTGTATCTGGGTGCGTGGTATGGCCTGGGCGCAGGCGCGGTTGCACTGGCCCTGATCGGCGCCGCCGGTGCCGCGCTGCGCGTGCCGCTGGCCGAACTCTCGCGCAGCTACGGCAGCCCGTTCGTGCTGCATGGCCTGGACCTGCTGCATGGTGGCCTGGTCCTGCTCGGCACGCTGCTGCTGGGCTGGCTGGGTGCCTGGCTGGTGACCGGCCACTTCCTCCGCCAGACCCGCCCGACCGATACCTGAGACCGGCATGCAACCGCAAGCGCTGAAGCACCTTGAAGGGCCCGCGACGCGGGTGATGGTGGTCGATGGCTCGAAGCTGGTCCGCAAGCTGATCGCCGACGTCCTGCAGCGCGACCTGCCGGGCGTGGATGTGATTGGCTGCGACAGCATCGAAGACGCGCAGCAGGCGCTGGCGCAGGGCCCGGTGGACCTGGTGACGACCTCGCTGACCTTGCGTGATGGCGACGGCCTGGCGCTGGCGCGCATGGTCCGCGAAGCGGCCGGACAGGCCTATGTGCCGGTGATCGTGGTTTCCGGCGACGCCCAGCAGCACCTGGAGCAGCGCCGCTTCACCGAGTACGTCACGGACTATTTCGACAAATCCCTGGGCCATGAAGCGCTGGCGACCTTCATCCGTGGCTATGTGCAGCCGCAGACCATCCCCGGCGCCACCATCCTCTATATCGAGGACAGCCGCGTAGTGGCCGAGGCCACCAAGCGCATGCTCGAGCGGCAGCAGTTGAACGTGCTGCACGTGGTCAGCGCCGAAGAGGCCTTCACCCTGCTCACCGCCGAGTCGCTGGGCCGCAGCCGCCACCGCATCGACCTGGTGCTGACCGACGTCACCCTGAAGGGCGAGCTGAGCGGCCGCGACGTGGTGCAGCGCGTGCGCGTGGACTTCGGCTACGGCAAGCGCCGCCTGCCCGTGCTGGTGATGACCGGCGACGGCAACCCCCACAACCAGACCGGGCTGCTGCAGTCCGGTGCCAACGACCTGGTGCTCAAGCCGATCGAAGAGCGGCTGCTGGTCACCAAGGTGCTGTTCCAGCTGCGCCTGGCTCGATTGAATGATGGACCTTTGTTGCGATGATCGATGAAGTAACCGACACCCCGACGATCCAGCTGGAACCGAGCTGGAAGCAGCACGTCGGTGAGTACCTGTTGCAGCCGCAGATGCGCGAGCTGTCGGCCTTCCTGCGCCAGCGCAAGGCCAGCGGTGCGGCGGTGTTCCCGCCCGGGCCGCAGATCTTCGCAGCGTTTGACGCCACGCCGTTCGAGCAGGTGAAGGTGGTGATCCTCGGCCAGGACCCGTACCACGGGCGCGGCCAGGCCCACGGCCTGAGTTTCTCGGTACCGCCCGGCGTGCCGGTGCCGCCGTCGCTGCTGAACATCTACAAGGAGATCGAGAGCGATCTCGGTATCCCGCGCCCGGACCACGGCTGCCTGATCCCGTGGGCGCAACGGGGCGTGCTGCTGCTCAATGCCGTGCTGACGGTGGAGGAGGGCAAGGCCGGCGCGCACCAGGGCCGTGGCTGGGAAGGCTTCACCGATCATGTGGTGGACGTGCTCAACCGCGAGCGCGAAGGCCTGGTGTTCATGCTCTGGGGCGCCTACGCGCAGCAGAAGGGCAAGGTCATCGACACCCGCCGCCATCGCGTGCTGAAGGCCCCGCATCCGTCGCCGCTGTCGGCCCATCGTGGCTTCCTCGGCTGCCGCCATTTCTCCATGGCCAACGAGTACCTGCAGCGCCGCGGCCAGGCCCCGATCGACTGGTCGCTGCCGCCGCGCTCGGCGCTCTGAGCGCCGGCGAGTGGCCGGGCCTGAACGCCGGACAACGTTCCCCGTCCTGAATGGGCCTCCGGAACGGCGCGTTCAGCTCCGCTTGACCGGAATCAGCAGGTTTTCAGTGGGTAATTGCTTGAATTCCAAGGGATTGTGAATCCCGAAAAGCGTGCTCGCCACTGTCATCAAATCGCGCTACGGTAGGGCTCTGTTTGGGACCAGTGTTGCATCAATGGGATGCTGGAACTTTTTCCTCCTTTAGCAGTCCAAATCCCGGACTGCTAAGATGGGTGCCTATGAGCCAGAACACCTCTACTGCCCTTGTGGCAAACAATCTCCCGATTCCCAGTGCGCTCGGTTCGCTGGACGCCTACATCGGTGCCGTGCACCAGATTCCGGTGCTGTCGGTCGATGACGAACAGGACCTGGCCCGTCGCTTCCGCGACGGCAACGATCTGGACGCCGCCCGCGAGCTGGTGCATTCGCACCTGCGCTTCGTGGTGCACGTGGCCCGCGGCTACAACGGCTACGGCCTCGCCCTGGGCGACCTGATCCAGGAAGGCAACATCGGCCTGATGAAGGCGGTCAAGCGCTTCGACCCGGACATGGGCGTGCGCCTGGTCTCTTTCGCCGTGCACTGGATCCGTGCCGAAATGCACGAGTTCATCCTGAAGAACTGGCGCATCGTGAAGGTCGCCACCACCAAGGCGCAGCGCAAGCTGTTCTTCAACCTGCGCAAGTCGAAGACGCGCTTGGGCTGGATGAACGCGGCGGAAGTGAGCGCGGTGGCCAAGGACCTGAACGTGTCCGAGCGCGAGGTCATGGAAATGGAGTCGCGCCTGTCCGGCCGCGATATCGGTTTCGATGCGCCGTCCGACGAGGACAACGAACACGCACCGCCGTCGCCGGCTGCGTTCCTGGTTGCCGATGATGAAGACCCGTCGATGGCTTACGAGCGCGAGGACAGCGAAGACAACCAGATGCAGCTGCTGCGCGAAGGCCTGGCCGAACTGGATGCGCGTTCGCGCGACATCATCCGTCGTCGCTGGCTGGATGCCGACAGCAAGGTGACGCTGCAGGAGCTGGCCGACGAGTACGGCGTGTCGGCCGAGCGCATCCGCCAGGTCGAGGCGAACGCGCTGAAGAAGATGAAGGCGCTGTTCACCGCGTAAGGCATGGATCTTAGGTTCGGTTCCTATTTCCGGACCCGTTCTGATGAAAAGCCCCGGCGTTGGTCGGGGCTTTTTTGTTCGGCCGGCATGGCAGTTGGTAATGCAGGCCGCTGATCGGCTGCTTCAGTAGTACCAGCCCATGGCTGGCAGTCATGCGCTTCCGGTGGCCGTTCAAGCCCTCGCGAGGTTTATAGCCAAGGGCCTGGTCCAATTCAGAATGGTCCCTTTGGCCTCAGTCCTGGAGTTGGACTCCGATGACTGCCTTCCTGTGCTATGAATGCCAAGCCTTGCTTCAAGGCTCTTTCATGGATTGGAATGATGCGCAGGTTCGGGGGAACTGCAGGCGGTGTGTCCACCCGCTTCGGGGCATTTGAAGGTCGAACTCGCAAGCTTGGTGTCATAGGCGCCTGGCTGTGCTGCTTGCTGCTGATGGGCCTTGGCCTGTCACCATCCGCAATCGCCCAGACAACGATCACATACATTCACACTGATGCCCTCGGCTCGGTTGTGGCCGAAAGCGATGCCAACGGCAACGTCATCAAACGATATGACTACGAGCCCTACGGGGCCGTGGTAGGCGGTCAGGTCACGGATGGACCTGGGTACGCCGGACATGTGAGTGACTCGGCCACAGGGCTGAGCTACATGCAACAGCGCTACATGGATCCACAATTGGGTGTGTTTTTGTCAGTGGACCCAGTCACCGCTCACCAAAAGCCAGTTGAGCAGTTCAATAGGTATCGGTACGCGAACGGGAATCCCTACAGGTTCGTCGATGCGGATGGAAGGCAGGCCGCAGAGCGATTCGTTGAGCAGCATCGGAGGGATATTGCTGCCGGAAATGGCGCCGTATACGAGCCGATGAGACCGGCCGCAATCGCTGTTACAGCGGCAATGGCTGCCCCAGTGCTGATCGAAGCTGGCATGGTTGCGATGGCCAATCCAAGTGTCATATCAGCAGCTACCAGTATCGCTGCTGATATCGCAGGAGTTACAGGTGCCGGTGGAGCAGGTGTGGCGGCATCCAAAGCTCTGAGTGTTGAAGGTCGGGCACTTCTGAATTCCCGACCTGTGGGAAGTGCACTCAAAGCCGACGCTGGGCACAATTCGGCGACCTTTATGCGAGAGACGGCTGCAGAAGCGGGTGTTCATACTCCGTTGACAGGGGGTGACGGCGTGGTCCGCACTCTGACGCAGCTGCCAGGTGAACTCAATGGAAAGGCCGGTCGATTTGAATACATAGTCGACAAGGCTGGCGACTTGACCCATCAAAGATTTGTGGAAGGTGGCAGCATGAACGGAATACCAAACAAGAAGTGAGTGCCCATGAGAACGTATGACTCTATTCAACCCTATGGACCCTGGAATCAGACCGAGGTGGCATGGGCACTGGGGCGCCATCTGATTGACTTTGAGGTTGTGAAGCACTGCGCGTCGGAGCAGAAGGAACTGGAAGGGAAGTTCAATCTGAACGCCTTGATTGAAAGGCTTGAAGGGGTTCTTCCCGATGAGCGTAATAGCGTAGCTGCGCAGTTGGCGGCATTCGATAAGAACTCAAACGAGGATGAGATTCTCAGAAGATGGCTTGTTGCATTTCTCGCGGACGCCTACGCCAAGCGCGATGAGATTGCTGATCCGCTCGGAGAGGTTGAGAGGATCTACGCTGATTTTGATTACCCGGAGTCTCTGGAGAGCTTTGTCAGGTACATGCCAGCTTCTGATGGGTATGATCCGTCTGCTCACTCACATGAGCAGAACGTTGCGCGGCTCTTCGAGAACTGGAAACGTTATCTTGACTCGGCGAAATAGCGGATTCACTCAGCGTAATTTCCTTCGCTTGACGTGCGTCGCCTCTTCCCGAAGCGCACCGTCCCGGCTTCCATGCCGAGGACGGTGAAGACTCCCAGAATCCGTGATCTGGTTCCATGCAGGAGGCTGCGTGGTGGATCTATCAGGCCTTACCCCTCACGCGCGATCGCGCGCCAGCCGATGTCGTTGCGGTGGAATTCGTTGGCCCAGCTCACCTTGGCTACGCCGGCATAGGCATTGGCCTGCGCGTCGCGCACGCTGTCGCCCAGTGCGGCCACGCACAGCACGCGGCCGCCGGCGCTGACCACCTGGCCCTGCGCATCCAATGCGGTACCGGCATGGAACACCTTGGCAGCGGCCGGCACGTCGTCCAGGCCGGAAATCACGTCACCGGTGATCGGCGCTTCCGGGTAGGGCTTCGCCGCCAGCACCACGCCCAGCGACGGGCGCGCATCCCACTGTGCCTCGATCTGGTCCAGGCGGCCATCAATCGCCGCTTCCACCAGGTCCACCAGATCCGACTGCAGGCGCAGCATCACCGGCTGGGTTTCCGGATCGCCGAAGCGCACGTTGAATTCGATCACCTTCGGTGCGCCGCTGGCATCGATCATCAGGCCGGCGTAGAGGAAGCCGGTGAACGGGATGCCGTCGGCGATCATGCCCTGCACGGTGGGATTCACCACCTCACGCATCACGCGGGCGTGTACTTCCGGGGTGACCACCGGCGCCGGCGAGTACGCGCCCATGCCGCCCGTGTTCGGGCCGGTGTCGCCGTCGCCGACGCGCTTGTGGTCCTGCGAGGTGGCCATCGGCAGCGCATGCACGCCATCGACCATCGAAATGAAGCTGGCTTCCTCGCCGTCGAGGAACTCCTCGATGACCACGCGCGCGCCGGCATCGCCGAAGGCGTTGCCCGAGAGCATGTCACGCACGGCGTCCTCGGCTTCGGCCTGGGTCATCGCAACGATCACACCCTTGCCGGCGGCCAGGCCATCGGCCTTGACCACGATGGGGGCGCCCTTCTCGCGGATGTAGGCCAGCGCGGCGTCCACGTCGGTGTGCACGGCGTAGAACGCGGTGGGGATGTTGTGGCGGGCCAGGAAGTCCTTGGCGTAGGCCTTGCTGCCTTCCAGCTGCGCGGCGGCTGCGGTCGGCCCGAAGATGCGCAGGCCAGCGGCGCGGAAGTGGTCGACCACGCCGGCCACCAGCGGTACTTCCGGGCCAACCACGGTCAGCGCCACGCCTTCAGCCTGGGCCAGCGCCAGCAGGCCCTCGATGTCGGTCACCTTCACCGCCACGTTGCGGCACTTGTCTTCGCTGGCAGTACCGGCGTTGCCGGGCGCCACGATCACTTCGGTGACACGGGAGGACTGGGCCAGCTTCCATGCCAGGGCGTGTTCGCGGCCGCCAGAGCCGATGACGAGGATCTTCATGGGACAGGGTTCTCGGGTGCGGAAAAGAAAAGCCGGGCAGGGCCCGGCTTGGTGATGCGGATCAGTGGCGGAAGTGGCGCACGCCGGTGAACACCATGGCCAGGCCATGTTCGTCAGCGGCGGCGATCACTTCGGCATCGCGCATCGAACCACCCGGCTGGATGACCGCCTTGATGCCGGCGGCAGCGGCGGCATCGATGCCATCGCGGAACGGGAAGAACGCATCGGAGGCCATCACCGAACCTTCCACCACCAGGTTCGCATCGGCGGCCTTGATGCCGGCGATGCGGGCCGAGTACACGCGGCTCATCTGCCCGGCACCGACACCGATGGTGCGGTTGTCCTTGGCATAGACGATCGCGTTGGACTTCACGAACTTGGCCACCTTCCAGGCAAACAGCAGGTCGGTGAACTGCTTGTCGGTCGGTGCCAGCTTGCTGACCACCTTCAGCTCGTCGCGGGTCATGCCGCGGTTGTCCGAGGACTGCAGCAGCAGGCCCGAGCCGACGCGCTTGCTGTCGAAGTTGTTCAGGCCATCGCCATGCGGGATGCGCAGCACGCGCACGTTGGCCTTCTTCTGCGCGTACTCCAGCGCGGCCGGCTCGTAGTCCGGGGCAATCAGCACTTCCACGAACTGGCGGTCCAGGATCACCTTGGCGGTGGCGGCGTCCAGCGGCGTGTTGAAGGCGATGATGCCGCCGAAGGCGCTGGTCGGGTCGGTGGCGTAGGCCAGCTCGTAGGCATCGCCGTTGCCGGCACCGACGGCCACGCCGCACGGGTTGGCGTGCTTGACGATGACGCAGGCCGGCGCATCGAACTGGCGCACGCATTCCCACGCCGCGTCAGCATCGGCCAGGTTGTTGTAGCTCAGTTCCTTGCCCTGCAGCTGCTGGAACGTGGCCAGCGTACCCGGCACCGGGTACAGGTCGCGGTAGAACGCGCCGCTCTGGTGCGGGTTCTCGCCGTAACGCAGGTCCATCACCTTCACGAAGGTCGAGTTCATCTGTGCCGGGTACTCGGCACGCACCGGCACGGCGGCGTCGGTGGCGGTGACCGCCGACAGGTAGTTGCTGATCGCCGCGTCGTACTGGGCGACGCGGTTGAACGCGGCCACCGAGAACGTGAAGCGGGTGGCGGCCGACAGCTGGCCGTCGTTGGCGTCCAGCGAGGCCAGCAGTTCGGCGTACTGCGACGGATCGGTGGCCACCGCCACGCGGGCGAAGTTCTTGGCCGCCGAGCGCAGCATGGCCGGACCGCCGATGTCGATGTTCTCGACCGCGTCGGCCAGGGTGCAGTCGGCCTTGGCGGTGACCGACTCGAACGGGTACAGGTTCAGCACCAGCAGGTCGATGGCACCGATGCCATGCTCGGCCATCACCGCATCATCCAGGCCGGAGCGGCCCAGCAGGCCACCGTGCACCATCGGGTGCAGGGTCTTGACGCGGCCGTCCATCATTTCCGGGAAACCGGTGACCTCGGCCACGTCCTTCACAGCCAGGCCCGCATCGCGGATCGCCTTGGCGGTGCCGCCGGTGGACAGCAGCTCCACGCCGCGTGCCGCCAGCGCAGTGGCCAGCTCGACCAGACCGGTCTTGTCGGAAACGGAGAGGAGGGCCCGGCGGACGGGCAACAGATCAGCAGTCATGGGACAGAATCGGCAGCGGAGCGGGGCCGATATTGTAGGCGGTGGGGGCCCGTGGCGGGCGCTGGAAGGGGTAATTTGCCGTGGCAATCGGCGTAAGGCCGGGTCGGGCACACCGATCCGGCCCGATCCGGAGTCTGGGCTGCGGACCAGAGCCGGGTTGTCGGAATCTGCCAACGATGGGGTAGGCTGTGCCCGCACTGCCAAGGATCAGCGGGTACGGATCATGTCGATCTATGCATTGAAGGGACGTTTCCAGGACCTGTTGCGTCCAGCCGTACGCGGTCTGTTCCGCATGGGGATCACTGCCAATACGGTGACCGTGGCCGCTGCCGTGGTCTCGCTGCTGGTGGCCGCGGCCGTGTGGCGCTGCGCGCCTGCCCAGCCTCTGCTGTATCTGCTGCTGCCGTTGTGGATGCTGCTGCGCATGGCGCTCAACGCGGTGGACGGCATGCTGGCGCGCGAATTCGGCCAGCAATCGCGGCTGGGCGCCTATCTGAACGAATTGTGCGATGTGATCGCCGATGCGGCGCTGTACCTGAGCCTGCTCAGCGTACCCGGCGTGCGCCCGGAGGCGCTGTGGCTGCTGGCCTGGACGGCGGCGCTGAGCGAGTACGCCGGCGTGCTGGGGCTGATGGTCGGTGCCAGCCGCCGCTATGACGGCCCGATGGGCAAGAGCGACCGCGCCTTCGTGATCGGTGCGCTGGGCTTGCTGCTGGCCTTCGGCTGGGGCGGTGCACTGACGGCCAGCGGCGTGGCTGCAGCCATGGCAGTGTTGTGCGTGCTGACGATGATCAACCGCGTCCGTCGCGGACTGCGGGAAGCGGCGGTTTCGCCGAATTAATCAAGCAGATACAAAAAGACAATCAGGAGATTGCATGCGTCAGGCGCAGGAACGGGAATTCCACAGCTTCGACCAGGTACCGCTGTTCTACCGGTACTGGGCGGGCACCACCGCAACCCCGGCCACCAAGGCCATCGTGCTGCTGCACCGCGGCCACGAGCACTCCGGCCGGGTCACCCACCTGGTCGATGAGCTGGACCTGCCCGACACCGCCTTCTTCGCCTGGGATGCGCGCGGCAATGGCCGTTCGCCGGGCGCACGTGGCGATGCACCGGGCTTCCCGGCGCTGGTGCGCGACCTCGATAGCTTCATTGCCCACATCGGTGCCGAGCACGGCATCGCGGTGGAAAATATCGTGGTGATCGCGCAGAGCGTGGGCGCGGTGGTCGCCGCGACCTGGGTGCACGATTACGCGCCGCGCCTGCGTGCGCTGGTGATGGCTTCGCCGGCGTTCAAGGTGAAGCTGTACGTGCCGTTCGCGCGCCCGGGCCTGGCCTTGATGCAGAAGCTGCGCGGCAACTTCTTCGTCAACAGCTATGTCAAGCCGCAGTGGCTGACCCATGATCCGGCGCGGGTGGAAAGCTACCGTACCGATCCGCTGATCACCCGGCCGATCTCGGTGCGCGTGCTGCTGGGCCTGTACGAAGCGGCTGACCGCATCGTCGCCGATGCGCAGGCCATCAGCGTGCCGGTGCAGCTGCTGGTGTCCGGTTCGGACTTCGTGGTGCACCGTGGCCCGCAGGATCGCTTCTATGAACGCCTGTCCAGCCCGATCAAGGAGCGGGTGCATCTGCCGGGCTTCTTCCACGACACGCTGGGCGAGCGCGATCGGGCACCAGCACTGGCGCGCATCCGCAGCTTCATCCAGGCGCGTTTTGCCGAGCCGCTGCGCGAACTGCCGCGGCGTGACGCGCACCGTCATGGACCGACCTTCGAGGAATCAGAGATCCTGGCGTGGCCACCCGAACGCAACAGCCTGGCCGACCTGCGCTGGCGCGTGGTGCGCGGCGGCCTGCGCTTCGGTGGCACGCTGTCCGAAGGCATTGCGCTGGGCCTGCAGACCGGTTTCGATTCCGGCAGCACGCTCGACTACATCTATCGCAACGAAGCGCGCGGCAAGGGCCCGCTGGGCCGCATGGTCGACCGCAATTACCTGGACGCAATCGGCTGGCGCGGCATCCGCATCCGTGGCCAGCACCTGCAGGATCTGCTGCGCGATGCTGCCCAGCGCCTGCGCGGGCAGGGCACGCCGGTGCGCGTGCTGGACGTGGCCGCCGGCCATGGCCGCTATGTGCTGGAAGCGCTGGGCCAGGGCGAACAGCGCGCCGACCGCATCGTGCTGCGTGATTTCAGCGATCTGAACGTGACCCAGGGCCAGGCCTTGATCGAGCGCCTCGGTGCAGCCGACATCGCCCACTTCGAGCAGGGCGATGCGTTCGATCCGGCGCAACTGGCGGCGGTGGACCCGGCGCCTACGCTGGCGGTGGTATCGGGCCTGTACGAACTATTCCCCGACAACGACGCCGTGCTGCGCTCGCTGCAGGGCATCGCCGCAACCGTACCGGTGGGCGGCTACCTGGCCTACACCGGCCAGCCCTGGCACCCGCAGCTGGAATTCATCGCCCGCGCGCTGACCAGCCATCGAGGCGGCGCCGCGTGGGTGATGCGCCGCCGTACCCAGCAGGAGATGGATGAGCTGGTGCGCCTGGCCGGGTTCGAGAAGGTGGCGCAGCGCATCGATGACTTCGGCATCTTCACCGTGTCGCTGGCGCGCCGGACCGCGTGATGGCGACGCTGGCCGCAACCCCACTGGCCGCGGAAGGGCGCCCCTGGCGGCGCGCCCTGCTGTGGCTGGTTCTGCTGGGACCGTTCTTCTTCGCCAGCTACGGCTTCGCCAACTGGATGGCTGGTCGCCATCCCGAACTGCCGGTGATGGCGTTCGCCTGGGAGACGCGCATTCCCTTCGTGCCGTGGACGATCGTGCCGTACTGGTCGATCGACCTGTTCTACGCGGTCTCCTTCTTCCTGTGCCGTCAGCGCCTCGAACTGGACCGGCATGCGCTGCGGCTGTTCAGTGCACAGCTGATCGCGGTCACCTGCTTCCTGCTGTGGCCGCTGCGCTTCAGTTTCGAGCGGCCGGAGATCGGCGGCGTGTTCGGTTGGCTGTTCGATGTGCTGCTGGGCTTCGACAAGCCGTTCAACCAGGCGCCATCGCTGCACATCGTGCTGCTGATCGTGCTGTGGGTGAAGTTCGCGCAGTACCTGCACGGCGTGTGGCGCTGGGTGCTGCATGTGTGGGCACTGCTGATCGGTGTCTCGGTGCTGACCACGTTCCAGCATCATTTCATCGATATCCCGACCGGCCTGCTGGCCGGCTGGCTGTGCGTATGGCTGTGGCCGGAGCAGGGTACGCCGCCGCTGCGGGCCTGGCGCACGGCGCGTGATCCAAAGCGCTGGCGCCTGGCCTCGTTCTATCTGCTGGGCGCGGGGGTGCTGCTGGTGCCGGTGGTGGTGCTGGGGGGCACGGCGCTTTGGCTGCTGTGGCCGGTGGTGTCGCTGCTGCTGGTGGCGCTGGCCTATGCCGGGCTGGGTACGGCGGTGTTCCAGAAACGCGCCGATGGTCGCCTGACCGTGGCCGCGTGCTGGCTGCTGGCGCCGTACCTGGGTGCAGCCTGGATCAATTCGCGGCTATGGACGCGGCGTGTGCCGCAGCCGGTGCCGGTGATGGACGGCGTGTGGCTGGGGCGCATTCCCGACGGCGCGTTGCCGCCGCCACTGTCGGGCGTGGTGGATGCCTGTGCCGAGCTGTCCTGCCGCGCGCCAGGCGCGGCGTACGCCAGTGTGCCGATGCTGGACCTGGTAGTGCCCACGCCGGAGCAGCTGCGCGAGGCAGTCGAGGCCATCGAGCGGCTCCATGCGCACGGACCGTTGCTGGTGTGCTGTGCGCTGGGCTATTCGCGCAGTGCGGCCAGCGTGGCCACCTGGCTGCTGCGCAGCGGTCGTGCGGCCGATGCTGACGCTGCGGTCGCGATCGTGCGTGTGGCACGCCCCGGCATCGTGCTGGGCGCGGCGCATCTGCATGCCATCACCGCTGCAGCAGGAGCGCGCGCATGAGCACCGTTCCCGATCTGGCGACCATGCAGCTGCTGCTGCGGCAGGGGCGTTGGCCGGCATGCCTGTCGCTGGGCCTGTTGCTGGTGGCGTTGCTGCTGCTCGGCATCGAGACGGGGCTGGCGATGATCGCTGCCGGGCTGTTGCTGCTCAGTGTTGCCGCGGGCATCGCACAGGCCTACCACGCGTGGCGTGTGGGGCTGGATGCCAACCTGCTGCAGCTGCTGCGCGATGAGGGCCTGCACGACGAAGCCGCCGCGCGCCGCACCGATCAGCTGCTGCACGACAGTGGCCTGCGCCGTGCCTCGCCCGCTGCACAACTGCGCGGCTGGGATGCGCGTTGGGCCGGCATGCGCCGCCTGCTGCTGCGCCAGTACCTGCTGACCGCAGTGCAGTTCGTACTGCTGGTGGTGGCCGTGTTGTGGCCGCAGACGTGAACGGGAGGGACCGATGCTTGCCGAACTGATTGCCCGCGCCTGCAGTGGCGCGATCCATGTGGTGACCGGCGCCCGCGCGCTGTGGATCGGCTGTGCGCCGTCCAGCGAGCGTCGCGTGTACTACGGCAACCATGCCAGCCATGGTGACTTCGTGCTGATCTGGTCGTCGATGCCACCGGCATTGCGACGGCAGGTGCGCCCGGTGGCCGCGGCCGAATATTGGCAGCGCGACGGCCTGCGTCGCTACCTGATCGACGCGGTGTTCAACGGTGTGCTGGTCGAGCGCGAGGCCGGGCATCGTCAGCAGGATCCGCTGCAGGTACTGCGCGAGGCCGTGGACGAAGACTGCTCGCTGATCCTGTTTCCGGAAGGCACGCGCAATGTGGGCGATGAGCCGCTGCTGCCGTTCAAGAGCGGCATCTACCACCTGGCACGGCAACGACCGGAACTGGAGTTCGTGCCGGTGTGGATCGACAACCTGAAGCGGGTGATGCCCAAGGGCCGGTTCCTGCCGCTGCCGCTGCTGTGCACGGCCACCTTCGGTACGCCGCTGCGGCTGCAGGCTGACGAGGACAAGGCCGCCTTCCTGGCCCGCAGCCGACAGGCGCTGCTGGACCTGGCGCCGAATGGAGGTCGTGCATGAGTTTCGTGCTGGATGTATCTGGCGATCTGGCAACGCAGAGTGTCGGCCAGCAGACCGGCCTGCTGTTTGCCGGTGTGGGGGCGGTGCTGGTGCTGGCCACGCTGGTGGCCGAGACCCTGCGCTGGCGCCAGCGCGGCCAGCCCAGTGCAGTCATCGCCAACCTGGTGTCACGCATCCGCGCCTGGTGGGTGATGGCGATCGTGGTCGGGCTGGCGCTGTTCTTCGGACGTGCCGGGGTGATCGTGCTGTTCGCGATCATCTCGCTGTTCGCGTTGCGCGAGTTCATCACGCTGGCGCCGACCCGCTCGGGCGACTACTACGCGCTGCTGGCCGCGTTCTACATCGTCCTGCCGTGGCAGTACTACCTGGTGTGGATCGACTGGTACGGCATGTACACGCTGCTGATTCCGGTCTATGCGTTCCTGTTCCTGCCGATCCTGTCGACCATCGGCGGTGACACCACGCACTACCTGGAGCGGACCGCGAAGGTGCAGTGGGGCCTGATGATCTGCGTGTTCTGCATCTCGCACGTGCCGCTGCTGCTGAACCTGCACGTGCCGGGCTACGATCCGGCGCGCAACGTATTGCTGTTCGCTTTCCTGGTGATCGTGGTGCAGTCCTCGGACGTGCTGCAGTACATCTGGGGCAAGCTGCTGGGCAAGCATCTGATTGCGCCGAAGCTGTCGCCATCGAAGACGGTGGAGGGCTTCGTCGGTGGCGTGCTGAGTGCCAGCGCGCTGGGCGCAGCGCTGTGGTGGATCACCCCGTTCACGCCGCTGCAGGCGTTCGGCCTGTCGCTGCTGATCAACCTGATGGGGTTCTGGGGCGGCCTGGTGATGTCGGCGATCAAGCGTGATCGTGGCATCAAGGACTGGGGCCACATGATCGAGGGCCATGGTGGCATGCTCGACCGGCTGGATTCGGTGTGCTTCGCCGCGCCGGTGTTCTTCCACGTGGTGCGGTATTACTGGAAGGCGGGCGGCGGCGGTTGATTCTGCCGGCTTCCATCCACGCATGGCGTGGATCTACCGGTAGTGCCGGCCGCTGGCCGGCAACTGCAACATCGTGCCATCGTGCATCATTGGGTTGCCCGCCAGCGGCTGGCGCCACCCACGCGCGCGCTTACGCGCTGATGCCGTATTCCTTCAGCTTCTTGCGCAGGGTGGCACGGTGGATGCCCAGCATCGCCGCGGCGCGGCTCTGGTTGCCTTCGCAGTGGTTGAGCACTTCCACGAACAGCGGGATCTCCATCTCGCGCAGCACGATCTCGTAGACATCGTCCGCATCGCAGCCATCAAGGTCACGCAGGTAGCGGCGCACGGACTGGGCGACGTGTTCACGCAGCGGTGGCCGGGGAGCGCCACGACTGTTGTCAGGACGAGAAAGGACAGCGTTCAAGGGGGTTCCCGATTCGGTTGGCCCGTGCGCGCGGAGCGCGCGGCCGGACGAGGTGGTGGCGGCCAGTCTAGCGCGAGCGTGCCCAGCCTGCCACGGCTGGTCGCCTGCCCCCGGTCAGAGAAAGTCGAAGGTGAATGCGACGGTGGACGCAGCGGGCTCCTGTACCCGGAACGCGATGCGCGCGCTCTGGCCCGGTTCCAGCAGGGCTGCGCCGGGGTTCTCACCCAGGTATTGCGCGGGCGTGAACACGCCGCTGCCGATCACCCGGCCATCGGCATCGGACAATGACAGCCGCAGGTCCGGCCACGCCTGTGCCCAGCGCGCATCATTGCGGATGCTGGCCTGCACCTGCAGCACGCCGGCCTGGCCTGGCAAGGGGCGGATCTCGCGGCTGGTCATGGTGAACGCAGCGGGCTCGTGCCAGGCGGGCAGGCTGCAGCGCAGCACGCCACACAGTGCACCCAGCCATACGCGGTTGCCGGCGTCGGCAGCCAGCCGCGCACGGTCGGCCAGCACACTCTGCAGGACCAGCAACAACGCCAGCCCGGCGACCAGCAGCCAGTGCCAGCGGGGGGCTGGCAGCCTGCGCTGGCGTGCGCTGCCGAGGAAGCTGGGGGCATCGCTGGTGACCGCCGTTGCCTGCACCGCGGCCAGCGCCGGTTCGATGGCTGCAGCTTCAGCAACGATGACAGCGTCATCGTCGTGTCGCATTTGTCTGGCCGGTGGTTGCGCCAGATTGCTGGGCTCGGCCTGCACCTGCTCCACAGGCGTTGTCTGCCCGGTTTGATCCTGCATGCGCGGATCGGACGCAGGCGCAACCTCACCTTCCGGGGTCTTGCGCAGGAAGGTGGCCAGGGGGCGGCGGGGTGGGTTCGGCTCGGACATGCT
Organism: Stenotrophomonas sp. YJH_SMC_20; assembly: GCF_059367845.1. Classification (NCBI taxonomy): domain Bacteria; kingdom Pseudomonadati; phylum Pseudomonadota; class Gammaproteobacteria; order Lysobacterales; family Lysobacteraceae; genus Stenotrophomonas; species Stenotrophomonas sp. YJH_SMC_20. The sequence goes on from NZ_JCAFRG010000004.1 coordinate 382,709, forward strand.
CAGGGCGCGGGCTCGGATCCAGCGGTCATTCAACCACGATCAGGCGCGGCGCACGCCAGTGATGCGCATCCAGTCGCCGTCCTGGGTGGCCTGCAGATCATCGAACCAGGCCGCGTAGCGCTGCAGCAGTTCGCCTTCCTGACCATGCAGGATGCCGGACAGGGCGATGCGGCCGCCGGCGGCGACGCGTGCGGCCAGCAGTTCGGCCAGCGCATCCAGCGCCGAGGCGAGGATGTTGGCGACCACGATCGGATAGGTCGCGGCCGGTTCGTCCTGCGGCAGGTACACGTGCATGCGGGCCTGTTCGCCGTTGCGTTCGGCATTGTCGGCGGTGGCGACCAGCGCCTGCGGATCGTTGTCCACGCCGATGGCTTCAGCGGCGCCCAGCTTCAGCGCGGCCAGTGCAAGGATGCCTGAGCCGCAACCGAAGTCGAGCACGCGCTGGCCCTGCAGCAGGCCATCCACGGCCAACTGGTCCAGCCAGCGCAGGCACAGTGCGGTGGTCGGGTGGGTACCCGAACCGAACGCCAGGCCCGGGTCCAGCCGTACCACGGCGGCGTCGGCGGCCTGTGCGGCGTCGGGCAGTTCGTGATTCCACGGCACGATCCAGGTACGGCTGCCGAAATCCATCGGCTGGAACTGGTCCAGCCAGGCGCGTTCCCAGTCTTCATCCTCGACCGCGCGGAAGCTGCCGCTGCTCCAGTCCAGTTCTGGATCGAAGGATTCCAGTGCGGCCAGCAGCAACAGCGCGTTGCTGTCGGCGGGGAACAGCGCGCTCAGCACCAGGGTGTCCCACAGCGGGGTCTCGCCCACGCCTGGTTCGAGAATGGCCTGTTCGTTGCTGGTATCGGCCTCGGCATCGAGCAGGGTCACGGCCAGTGCACCCACGTCCTCCAGCGCATTTTCATAGCGGGGCTGGGTGGCTTCGGTGCAGCGCAGGGTCAGTTCCAGGAACGGCATGGTGGTGGGGGCAATCGCAGGAAAGGGGGCCATGCTAGACCATCGGAGCGTCTCCGTATTGCCTGAGATGCTGTGCCTGTCTGAACGAAGCCCGTTCAGACAGGCCCGTCGGGCCTTGCTAAACTTCGTGCTTTCCTGTGTGCCGTATCGCCCGCCGCCGCCGATGGCCTTCGCTCCTACCCTGAAAACCTGGTTGCTCGTGCTGCCGGCCGTGGCCGTGCTGGGCGTGGCCGGTTATCGGGCCAGCGGCCATGCTCCGGCTTCTTCGGTAGCCTCGGCGGATCTGGCCGTTGGGGGGGCGGCCACTGACAGTGCGGCACCGCTGCCGGTGATGCCGGAGGCGCTCGCGCGCCGGCTGGCACCCTTCGAGCGTGGCGGTGCATTGCCGTCCGGGCTGCCCCTGGATATCCGCGCTGATCTCGAAGAGGCCACCGACCTCTACGCCTATGCGCAGCGTTTGCGTGCGCAGGCGGACGAAGGCAATCACGAGGCGCGCTGGATGCTCAGCCGTGTCTACGACTATTGCGCGCAGTATGCGGTCGATCCGGGTGGCTACCGCCTGGACAACAACGTGCTGGCCGGATTGGGCCTGACTGCCGCACCGGCGATGGTGCAGGCGCGCGAACGCGTCGCGCAGCGTTGCGGCGGGTTCGTGCCGGGCGACAAGCTGGGCACGGCCCTGGTGCTGTCCGAACGGCGCAAGGCGGCTGCACAGGGCAACCTGGCTGCCGAGGCTGCGCTGTTCGCCGAGGGCGAACCGCTGCAGGACAGCCCCGAGTACCGCCGTGACCTGGTTGAACGGGTGCGCACCTCGCGCGACCCGGAGGCCTTCATGGCCATCGCTCCGGGGATGGGCGTGCGTGCCTCGGGTGACCGCGCGCTCAGCGGGCTGGTGGCGGGCGAGCAGCTGAGTGAACTCGCATGGCGGCTCGCGGCCTGCGAACTCGGTCTACCGTGTGGGGCAGACAGTGTGCTGGTCAACAGTTTTTGTGCGAACGGAGGGATCTGTTCGCAGGATGGTACGCAGGATTTCCGGGATTTCGTGTATGACGCTGCGGTATCGCGGCAGGGCGCTGGGAAGATGAAGGAATGGATCAAGCGATTGGTTGGAAAGAGGAACGAGCAATGAACTACCGCCGATTCCTGCACGGGGCCAAGTTCTGGTTCTGGGTGGCCCTGTTCGTGGCCTACTCGGCCGGCGCCGTTGGCCTGTTGATGATCGATACCTATGAAGATCGCTACCGGCATCTGTCGAAGGTGGAACTGACTACGGTGAAGGCGCAGGAAGACGTGCGCCGTGCCGGTGCCAGCCAGGTGGCCGCGGTCTATCGGGCGCAGAGCGGCATGCCATTTGCGTCGCTGCCGGCGGGCAGCACCTTCCAGGTGGTGTGGCCGGACGGTTCGACCGAGACCATGGTGATCGTCGACCCGACCTCGCCCAACGGCGTGCGTCCGCTGGCGAACTCGCAGATCCCGGCCGAAGCTGCCGACAAGCGCTGATGCGCCTGCTGTAGCACCGGGCATGGGCTCGGCGCTGCAGCAAACGGAAAAGGGCGGGGATATCCCCGCCCTTTTCATGTCCAGCACGCGGCGCCGATCAGGTCAGCGCGATCGGCTTGTTCTTGCGTTCGGCCAGGCGCTTTTCCAGGTAGTGGATGTTCTGGCCACCGGCCTGGAAGCCCTTGTCGCGCATGATCCGCTGCTGCAGCGCGACGTTGGTCTTGATGCCATCGACCACCATTTCGCTCAGTGCCACGCGCATGCGGGCAATGGCGGTTTCGCGGTCCGGGCCGTGCACGATCAGCTTGCCGATCATCGAGTCGTAGTTCGACGGCACGCGGTAGCCACTGTAGATGTGGGTGTCCACGCGCACGCCGGGACCGCCCGGCGGATGGAAGCCGGTGATGGTGCCCGGGCTCGGCACGAAGGTTTCTGCATCCTCGGCGTTGATACGGCATTCGATGGCATGGCCGGTCAGCACCACGTCACTCTGCTTGATCGACAGCTTCTGGCCGGCGGCGATCTTCAGCTGCTCGGCCACCAGGTCGATGCCGGTGACCATTTCGGTGACCGGATGCTCCACCTGGATGCGGGTGTTCATTTCGATGAAGTAGAAGCGGCCGTCCTCGTACAGGAACTCGAAGGTGCCGGCGCCGCGATAACCAATGCGGATGCAGGCTTCCACGCACACCTTGCCGATCTGCTCGCGCTGCTCGGCGGTGATGCCCGGTGCCGGCGCTTCTTCCACCACCTTCTGGTGACGGCGCTGCATCGAGCAGTCACGCTCGCCCAGGTGGATGGCGTTTCCCTGGCCGTCGGCCAGCACCTGGATTTCCACGTGGCGCGGATTCTCCAGGAACTTCTCCATGTAGACCTCGCCATTGCCGAACGCGGCCTTGGCCTCGCTCTTGGTGGTTTCGATCGAGGTCTTCAGCGAGGCTTCGGCGTGCACCACGCGCATGCCGCGACCACCGCCACCGCCGGCCGCCTTGATGATGACCGGGTAACCGATCTCGCGGGCGATCTTGGTGTTGGCGACGATGTCCTCACCCAGCGGGCCGCCCGAACCGGGCACGCACGGCACGCCGGCGGCCTTCATCGCGCGGATGGCCTCGACCTTGTCACCCATCATGCGGATGGTGTCGGCCTTGGGGCCGATGAAGATGAAGCCGGACTCCTCCACGCGTTCGGCGAAGTCGGCGTTCTCCGAAAGGAAGCCGTAGCCCGGGTGAATGGCCTGGGCGTCGGTGACTTCAGCGGCGGCGATCAGGGCCGGGATGTTGAGGTAGCTCTGCGGCGACGGCGCCGGACCGATGCAGACCGACTCGTCGGCCATGGCCACGTGCTTGAGGTTGCGGTCGACCGTGGAGTGCACGGCCACCGTGCGAATGCCGAGGGTGTGGCACGCGCGCAGGATGCGCAGCGCGATCTCCCCTCGGTTGGCGATGACGACTTTGTCGAGCATGGCGTGCCCCTCAGCCGATCACGAACAGCGGCTGGTCGAATTCGACCGGCTGGCCGTTCTGGCCGAGGATGGCGACGATGGTGCCGGACGTGTCGGCTTCGATCGGGTTGAACATCTTCATCGCTTCGATGATGGCCAGGGTCTCGCCTTCCTTGACCTGCTGGCCAACGGTGACGAAGGCCGGCTTGTCCGGGGCGGACGAGGCGTAGAAGGTGCCGACCATCGGCGAGCGCAGCACGTGGCCTTCCGGCAGTGCCGGGCCCGGCTTGGCGGTGCCGCCGGTGGAGGCTTCGGTCGGCGACTGCATCGGCATCGCCTGCGCCGCCGGAGCGGCCGGAGCGGCATACACCGGGGCGGCGACCGGGGCGGCGTAGCCGGCCACCGGCGCGCGCGACAGGCGCACCGACTCTTCGCCTTCCTTGATTTCGATCTCAGCCAGGTTCGACTCTTCCAGCAGGTCGATCAGCTTCTTGATTTTGCGCAGATCCATGAGGGCCTCTTTGGTTTCTTCTAGGTGAGGAGAGCGCCGTGGGCGCCCGGGTCGACAATCAGGTGGCGGATACCCGCAGCAGCGCCGCGTCCATCGCGTAGCGGTAGCTGTCGGCACCGAAGCCGCACACCACGCCCATCGCCTTGTCGCTGAAGTAGCTGTGCTGGCGGAACGGTTCGCGGGTATGCGGGTTGGACAGGTGGATTTCGATGAACGGCACCGCCACCGCCGCCAGCGCATCGCGCAAGGCCACTGAGGTGTGGGTGAACGCGGCGGGGTTGATCAGGATGAAGGCAGTGCCGTCGTTGCGTGCGGCCTGCACGCGGTCCACCAGTACATGCTCGGCGTTGGACTGCAGGCTCTCTACGGCATGCCCGGCGGCCGAGGCCTGGGCAACCAGGGCCTGGTCGATGTCGGCCAGCGTGGTGTGGCCGTAGACCTCCGGCTCGCGGGTGCCGAGCAGGTTGAGGTTGGGGCCGTGCAGGACCAGCAGCTTCGCCATGGGATCCGGAAGACGGGAAAGGGCGGCAGTCTGGCGGAACCGGCGGATGCTGTCCAGTTCGGCGAAGTTTGCAGCGTTTCAATCGACCGTTTGAAATCTGCGGAAGCGCTTGCGGCCCTATGCGGGGCGGCGGATCAAGGCGCGCTGAATGCCTTGCGGGCGGGGGATGGATGCACGTAGGCCGACGATGGCGGCAAGGGCCACGCCGGGGGATCCGCGCCAAGCGCGGGCGACGGGGCCGGCGGTCAGTAGATCCACGCCATGCGTGGATGAAGGAAGTTCCATATGCAGCAAGCCACGCACCCACCGGAAGGGCGGGTCAGGTCTCCAGCGGCACCGTCGGCACCACGTTCGGGAACACCTCTTCCAGCGGTTCCGGCTGCCCGGGCTTCGGCGCCGGCCAGTTGTAGGCATTGACCGGCTGCGCGCGGTTCACCCACAACGCGTAATACAGATGATCGGCGCGGCCGTCGCCGGTGTTGGGATGGATCAGGATGGTCAGGCCCAGGCTGTTGAGCTGCAGCCAGGGCACCAGCACGGGGAGTAGGTCGTTGGTAAAGCCGAAATAGAACGAGGGCGTGACATGCGGCCCGCGCGGCTCAAGGTTCCAGTTGCCCAGCTCCACCGGGAACCGCTCGGTGGCCCAGCGCCGTAGCAGCGCAGCCTTTTCGAAGCTGTCCTCATCGAAGTAGATGTGAGCGTGATAGCTCTTGATGTCGGTGTAGGCGCGTGGGGTCACGGGCAGGGTGGCCTCGCCGGGACGCACGCTGGCCGGGCGCGGGGTCGGTTCGCTGGCCGTGGCCTGGCCCCAGGGGCTGCGCCCTTCCGGTGCTGGCGGCACGATGGCCCGGAAGCCGGGGCGGCCAGGCTCGGTGGTGTTCACCGCGTCGTTGCCGCGCGGTGCTGCGGCGGCGGTCGAGGCACTGGCCAGGCCGCCAGCGGCCAGACCCGCCGAAGCGATCAGGCGTCGGCGTGCGGACGAGAGCAGGTCGGCCCAGTGGGTGTCATCGTCGCCGGCATCGATCAGGGTCTGCGGGTCCGGGTGCATCTGGGGCTCCGTGGGGCACTGTGTGGCAGGCAAGCACGCTCGGGCAGCGTGCACGGTGGTGTCCAATAAGCAGCCGGCATCACCTCATGCACGTTGGCCCACGCCGTGATTGAGTGCCGCCGCGGGGCGGGCTAGGGTGCAGGTCCGCCGCCCGGGAACCCGCCATGACCTCGCTTGATGCCGACACCCAGCGCAAGCGCGCGCGTTTCCGCCAGCTGCATGCGCGCGGTTGTTTCGTGCTGCCCAATCCGTGGGACGTGGGCAGCGCCCGCTACCTGCAGCGGCAGGGCTTCCAGGCACTGGCCACGACCAGTGCCGGCTGCGCCTGGAGTGAAGGGCGACCGGATGGGGCGGTTTCGCTGCAGGCCACACTGGAACATCTGCGGCTGATGGCGGCCGCGACACCGCTGCCGTTGAACGCCGATTTCGGTGATGGCTTCGGCGCCACGCCACAGGCAGTGGGCGAGGCGGTGGCGGCGGCCATCGACACCGGTATCGCGGCGCTGTCGATCGAGGACGCCACCGGCGTGGCCGATGCGCCGCTGCGGCCGATCGGGCAGGCGGTCGAGCGACTGTGTGCAGCACGTGCGGCCATCGACCGCGCGGGGGGCGATGTGCTGCTGGTCGCGCGGGCCGAGAATTTCTTCGTTGGCGTGCCGGATCTGGAGGACACCCTGCAGCGCCTGCGCGCCTATGCCGAGGCCGGCGCCGATGTGCTGTATGCACCGGGCATCAGCACGCGCGAACAGATCAGCGCGGTGGTTGCCGCTGCGGGGGCGAAGCCGGTGAACCTGCTGGTGGGTGGACCGACACCGCTGAGCCTGCAGGACATCGCCGCACTCGGCGTGCGACGGGTCAGCCTGGGTGGTGCGCTGGCGCGAGCTGCGTGGGGTGGGTTGATGCAGGCGACCCAGCCGATCGTGCAGGACGGACGCTTCGATGGCCTGCAGCAGGCGGCTTCGGGCGCGGCGTTGAACGCGCTGTTCCGCTGACACACACCCAGGCCTGCAATGGATCCAGCCCGGGCGTGGATGGACGCGCGCCTGCGACTACAGCGCTTCCATCCCACCCCTGGGCAGCGTCACACCCGGCTCCAGTGCCGGCAGCAGTTGCCGCAGCAGTGCCGGGTTGTCCAGCATCGCCGCGCCGTCCAGATAGCGCCATTGCGTTGTACCGACGCGTCGCACAGCAACCATGAATGACGTGCTGCGCATCGGCGCTTCGCGCACGCGCAGCAGTGACTGGCGCGGTACGAAGCAGACTTCCTCGTCACCGGCCGCATAGGTGCGGCCCGGCACGCCTGCCTCGTCGCTGATGATGGTGACGCCGGCCTTGCGCAGCGCCTTCACCGTGTCGCGGGTCGCCCGCGCATAGGCCTCGTCGCCACCGGCCAGCTGCTTCAGGCTGGGATGGGTACGCGCGATGATCAGCTCGGTATCGCCACGGGCGAAGGCGCCCATCATCGCCTGCACCTCCTTGCGCAATGCGGCCGAGTCTTCCGGACTGAGTTCACCGGCCAGCGCGGGCGTAACGTCCATTGCCATCGGCAGGGCCAGCAGAAGGGCAAGCAGATACCGGTGCATCGTCGGGCAGCTCAGCGGGAACGCCGCACTATACGTTGGACACGAAAACAGCGTCCCATCGGTGGCGCTGGTTTCCCCGGAATCGATACTTACCATTGGTAGGTATTGATGTCTGGAGATCCCCATGCATAGCCTCATTGTCATCGCCCACCCTGAGCCCGGTTCACTGACCCACGCGATGGCGCGTCGCATCGGTGATGCCATTGCCGCGGCCGACACCGGCAACACCGTGACCTATGCCGACCTGATGGCCGAAGGCTTCGATCCGCGCTTCAACCCGCAGGACCAGGCGTTGTTCCGCAGCACCGGCGCGGTACCCGCCGATGTCGCTGCCGAGCACGCGAGGCTGGATGCCACCGATACGCTGGTGCTGGTGTTCCCGTTGTACTGGTGGTCGTTCCCGGCGCTGCTGAAAGGCTGGATCGACCGTGTGTTCACCAACGGCTGGGCCTACGCGCAGGACGCGCAGGGCAGGCTGGTGAAGAAGCTGCAGCGCCTGAATGTGCATCTGGTGGCGCTGGGCGGCGCCGACGCAGCCATGGTCGAACGTCGTGGCTACGACGCGGCAATGAGGACGCAGATCGACATGGGCATCTTCGACTATTGCGGCGCACGCGTGCTGTCGTCCGACCTGCTGTTGGACGCCGATACCGGTGCCGCTGAAGCGCATCTGCAGACCGCGCTGGCGATCGGCCGTAAAATCGGTGTTCCGATGCGCTGATCGCCGTGCTCCGCCGATGCCCGCCAACGCCACCCCCACGCGCCGCCGAATGACCCGGGAGCAACGCACCCGCCAGTTGCTGGATGTGGCCTGGGCACTGGTTCGCGGAGAAGGTACCGGAGCGTTGACGCTGGGGCGGCTGGCCGAGGCGGCGGGCGTGACCAAGCCTGTGGCCTACGATCACTTCGTGACCCGCAATGGCTTGCTGGCGGCGCTCTACGATGACTATGACGGACGCCAGACCGTGGTCTTCCACGAGCGCATCGGCCGCGCCCGGGCGCAACTGGTCGATCGGGCGGCGGCCATCGCCTCCGGCTACATCGACTGCGTCCTCAGCCAGGGCAGCGAAGTGCAAGGCATCCTCGCCGCGCTGGTGGGGGCGCCGGAACTGTATGAGGTGCGACGGCGCTACCAGCAGGATTTCATCGACAACTGCCAGGTCTGGCTGGGCCCGTTCGCAACCGGCGGCACGGTGTCGCTGGCGGGGCGCTGGGCCATCCTCGGTGCGGCTGAAGCCCTTTCAGAGGGTGTTGTTGCCGGCGCGTTGGACAAGGCCGGTGCCGTGGCCGAGCTGCAGCGGCTGATCGTGGCGACGGTCAAGCGGCGCTGAGCCGCACGAGCGGTCAGCCGCCGGCCAGAGCGGCGAATCCCGCGGCCAGCCGGTCGCGCACCAGCGCGTCGCGCGCGTCGCGGCTTGCAGAGCCCAGCACCACGGTGATCAGCCGTACCGGCTGGTCCCGCCCGGGTACTGGCCGGCACGCGGTGGCGGCCAGGCAGAAGCCTGCGGCCTGGGTGTAGCCGGTCTTCAAGCCGTCCACGCCGTCTTCGCCGAGCAGGGCGTTCTGGTTGTTGCGGTTGAAGCTGCCATGGGCGAACGCGCGCTGCGCGGTGATCGCCAGGATCTGCGGATGATCGTTCAACAGGCGGGCGGCCAGCACCGCCATGTCGCGCGCGCTGGAGGCATGGTGCGGTGTGGTGATGCCCGACACGCTGGCAAAACAGGTGCTGCCCAGCCCGAGCTGGCGTGCGTGCCGGTTCATGCGTTCCAGGAATGCCGCCTGCGATCCGTCCAGGTGGCGCGCGATCGCCAATGCAGCGTCATTGCCGGAAACCACCATCAACCCTTCCAGCAGGCGCGCCAGGGAGATTGTCTCGCCGGGCACCAGGCCCATGCGCGTTTCATCGTCGGCGACCGCATGCACGTCGTCGGCGGCGATGGGGACTTCGTCGTCCCACGAACGCCCGCGCTCTTCCACACATTCGTAAGCCGCATAGGCGGTCATCAGCTTGGTCAGCGAAGCCGGTTGCCTGGCGATGTCCGCGTTGTACTGGTGAATCACCGCAAAGGTGGCCGCTTCCAGAGTGATGGACGAGGCCGGTAGGGGGGCAGGTGCAGCAGAGGGCATGGCGGCGGTGATGACAGCGACAGCCAGCAAGGATAGTCCGCAGCGGCTGCATGAAGCCGCACTGCCCAAGCGCCGCAGTGCACACGGTAACGCCCGGTTGCGCCCGGGCTGTTGACGAGGCAGCCTGCGCACATGCAATCGGATATCCGCATCGACGGTCGTGTCTTTGCCTATGTCTTCCCCTGTGCGTGGGAAGACTACGCGAAGATCGGCTTTTCACGTGATCCGCTCGGACGCATCAGCGCATTGCACCGGCGCTGGTTCGAGCTCTTCGACCTCGACGCCGGCGCACTGGTGGAAGCGGAAAGCGAGCGCGATGCGCGGGATCTGGAGCTGCAGCTGCGTTCGCCGTTCAAGGCGCACCGCGCACCGGCGCCGATGACGGTCCAGGACAAGGCCGGAGGCCACACCGAGTGGGTACGTGGTGCCAACCAGGCGTTGTTGCTCGCGGTTGATGCGTTGGGCGAACAGGGCTATCGCTGTTTCCCGCTGAAGGCATGGCTGCGGGCTGCGCTGCGCGTGCGCATGGACCGGCTGCACGACTGGGCGGCGGTGCAGCTTCCGGAAGAGGAAGGCCTGCGGATGCCGGGCGGCCCCGGCGAGGGTGTGCTGCGGGACACCCTCGACGGTTGTCGGGCATTGGATATCGATCCAATGCCGTGGCTGCCTGAACACGTCCAACGCTGGTATGCAGGTTGAAGAGCGTTCAACGGGTTCGCGGCCGCTGAACCGGCGTGGCCGGTTGCGGCGCGCGCGGCGGAGCCGGTGTGGACGGGCCGGCCAGCTGGCGTGCCAGCTCGGCGCTGGCCACGTGGCCGTGCAGGAACAACAAACCGCCGAAGATGTTCATGAGCGCGCCTCCACTTGAGTGGATTGCACGATACGGGCAGCATGAAGCGGCAAGAAGCGACATTTCCGCAAGCGTGACGTGAGAGGATTTCAAGCCTGATGTCCCGTGCTCCGCTCCATGCCCTGCAGGGCTTCGTGGCTGCCGCCCGGCTGGGCAACCTGTCGCGTGCGGCAGCGTCGATGAACCTGACCGTCAGCGCGCTCAGCCATCAGATGCGGCAACTGGAAGAGCGGCTCGGGCAGCCGCTGCTGATCCGCCAGCCGCGGGGTGTCTCGCTCACCCTGGAGGGACAGCGCCTGCTCGACCAGGTGGGGCCGCACCTGGATGCGATCAACGAAGCCTTCCAGCCCTATGCGGCGCGTGCCGAGCACGTACTGACGATCGGCGCGGTGCCGTCGATGGCGTCGGCGTGGCTGGTACCGCGCCTGGGTCATTTCGTGGCTGAGCACCCACAGATCGAGATCAACCTGCAGTCGAGCGAGCGCCTGGTCGATTTCGAGCGGCAGCGCCAGTTCGACGCCGCGCTGCGTCTGGGCAGCGGGCAATGGCCGGGCCTGGTGGTGGAACCGTTGTTCGATGAATGGCTGCTGCCGATGGCCAGCCCGGCGCTGATCGAACGCATGGGAGGGATCGAGCGCGTGCCGCTGAACCAGTGGCCGCTGCTGGGTGATCCGGACGGCGCCTGGGGCGCGTGGTTTGCATTGAGTGGGCAGAGTGCGCCGGCGCGGTTCGTGGCGGTGCTGGATGATTCGGAGGCGCACCATCGCGCCGCTCTGGACGGCGTGGGCGTGGCCCTCGGCCGAGTGACGCGGGCGAGGCTGCTGCTCGACTCCGGCCAGCTGGTCGCACTGTCCAGCCAGCGCCTGAAGACGGCGTGGCCGCATTGGTTGGTGTACCCGCAGCGCTCGGCCAGCCATCGCGGCTTCCTCGCCTTTCGCGACTGGTTGCACGCGCAGGCTGCTGAGCATGTGCGACACATGGCAGACGCGCATCCGTAGCGTCGCGGCATGCTCGACCATCGCATCTGCATCTGTAGAGTCGGGCCACGCTCGACTGCGCTTGCGGAGGGCGAGTCGAGCATGGCTCGACTCCAAACTCATCGCACCAGCGTGACCGCCTGCCCGCCACGCGCGAACGCTTCCTCCAGCAACGGGCCCGCCTTGATCGCTTCCACTTCCTCGAACAGCGCCCGCAGTGCATCGGCGGGGCGCGAGGCCGGCGCCGCGACCGCCTGCTGGATCACGGTGAAACGGTCGGCCAGCACCCGATGGCCGGGATGTGCCTTCGCCCAGGCCGCCAGCGGCTGGCGCACGCCAGCAGCGGCATCCAGGCGCTGCAGATCGAACAGGGTGATGGCAGCGGCCGACGTCTCGGCCCGCTCGATCATGGCGTGGCGCAGTTCACGGCTGAGAAACAGGTCGTAGGCTGCACCGCGGCCCACCGCGATACGCAGCCCCTCGCGGTCGAGGTCGGCCACCTGCTGCGCCAGGCTGTCCTCGCGCACTAGATAAGTGCCTTCGATTTCCACATAGGGCGCGCTGAAGGCGATGCCGTCGGCACGCGCCGGATCGATCGCCAGGAAGGCCAGATCCCAGGCATCTTCGGCGGCCGCGGCAACCACCGAGGCTGCGGCGTCGTGGCAGGTGAAGCGGGCCTGCACGCCCATCCGTTGCGCCAACGCGGTCGCCAGTTCCAGTGATGGACCGCGCGGTGAGCGCGCATCGCCCTGTGCCAGCACAGGGTTGCCCAGGTTGATCGCCACGCGCAGGAAGCCGTGCGGTGCCAGGGTACGTCGATGGTCGGACAGGGACATGCAGGACTCCGCGCTGAGGGCGCTCCCAGCATGCCATTGCTGCCCTGCAAGGGGGTAACAGTGTCCGGTTATGCTGCGGGCATGAACCCCATCCTGCACGTCGAAATACCGGTCAGTGATCTGGGCCGGGCCATCACGTTCTACCAGCGGTGGCTGCAGGTCGCGGTGGACGAACCTATCGTGCTGCACGACTGCCGGATGGCCTACCTGCCGTTTTCCGATGAGGCCGCCGGTGCCAGCATTGCGCTGGTGCACGGCGCGGACTACCGGCCCTCCGAGCAGGGCGCCCGCATCTACATCGGCGTCGATGACCTGGATGCGAGCCTCGACCGTGCACTGCAATCGGGAGCTGAGCTGCGCTTCGGCCCGGCCGACGCGGGTGACTGGCGTGTGGCCGAGATCCGCGACAGCGAAGGCAACCGTATCGCGGTACAGGCGCGCGCAGCTCTGTAGAGCCGAGCCCACGCTCGGCTGCTGTTGGCCCAGCCGCTCCAGCTCAGCCGAGCATGGGCTCGGCCCTATAAGGTCGCGGCGCGCGAGCGCTGCAGCCAGTCATTGATGGCCGGGTCCAGTCGCGGGTCGTCCGGCAGCTGCATGCCGAAGCGCTGCTGCAGCACGTCACGCACATCACCCACATCATGCAGCGGACGCTTGTCCGGTACCTGGCCGGGGCGGTACTCGGTGTAGTTGCCGCTGCCGATCGTGCGGCGCCAGTCCGGCCCGGTCAGCGATGCGCGCAGCTGGCCGGGGAAGCTGGAATCGGGATGGGTGCACACGTACCAGTTGCCCACCACGTTGTCGATTGGTGCCGGCGCCTGCAGGTCGAACCGATACATCGCCCGCCAGCCATCGTGGGACTCGGCCGACAGCACGAAATCACCGTTGCCAGGCAGTCGGCGCAGCAGGTAGCGCTCGTGCGGCGTGGCCTGTGGCTGCGGATCATGCAGGCGCAGCGGCACGGTCGGGGTCAGGCTGCCGAAACCGGCATCCACCAGCCAGTCATCGCCGTCCACCTGCACGCGCAGCAGCAGGTGGGTGCGTGCGGTCAGTTCGCCGTCCTGGGCGGCCAGCAGCACGCGCGCGCTCAACGGCTGTGCATCGAAGCCCAGCGCCTGCAGCAGTGCCAGCAGGCCGCCGTTGAGTTCGAAGCAGTAGCCGCCACGACGGTCGTCGAGCAGCTTGCGCTGCACGCTGTCCAGGTCGATCGGTACTGCATCGCGCAGCAGGCAGCTGAGGGTTTCGAACGGCAGCAGTGCGTTGTGGCGCTGCTGCAGCAGGGTCAGGCCCGCCAGCGTCAGCGGTGGCGGTGCATCCAGCTGCAGGCGTTGCAGGTAGCGGGGGACATCGAGCGTCGTCATGCGCGCGCCGGGCGGGGGAGGGAGATCTACTGTGCTCCCCCAACCGGGGTTGAGGTCAAGCATTGCGCGGGTGTCATCCCCCTGTCGCCTGTGCCGGGTACAAAGGCCGCGTCCGCCAGCAATCGGTGGGAGTGGACCAGGAGCGCCCTAAAGTTGTCCTGAGTCAGGCCGATACAGATGCGTCTTTCCGCCTGGAGTCTGTCATGTCGGCCGTTGTCCCCCACCTCCGGTCCCTGCGCACGCGCCTTGCTGCGTTGCACTCGGCGTCCCCCGGGCTGCTGCGCTGGCTGCAGCCACATCGGCTCAGCGTGGCCAACAAGCTCAAGGCCACACTGTGGATCTGCGGCCTGGGCCTGGTGGCGATCGCTGCTGTCTACGCCTGGACTGGCCATGCCAACGCACTGGCTGCGCGCAGCCAGGCCAGCTACCAGCGCGGCAGCGATCTGGCTGCCAGCCTGTCCACGCGGGTGGCCGAAGCGCGTCGCCTGCAGGCCCAGTATGCACGCAGTTTCGATGATGCCGACCGCGCGCAGCTGTTGGCCACGCAGAAGGCGTTGCAGACCGATCTGCAGGCGCTGCGCGCGATGCCGATGGATGCTGGCCGGCGCAAGGCTCTGCAGGCGCTGACCGAAGCCGCCGACGCGTTCTCGCAGGGTGTGGCCGCCCTGTTCGAACGTGTCGACGAGATGGGTCGTGGTGATGCCGGCCTCGCCGCGCAGCTGCAGCAGGCCGCCGATACCCTGCAGGTACAGGTGGATGCGCTGCAGCGGCCGTCGTTGGCGTTGTCACTGCAGAAGATGCGAAGGCAGGAGGCACTGCTGCTGCTCGACGGTGACTCCACTCACGCCGACCGCGCCAGCGAGGAAAAGCTGCCGTTCGACCTCGCGCTGGCGGGCCTTCCCGCAGATGCGCAGGACACCCTGCGCACCGGGATGGAGGCGTATCAGGCCGCATTGCTGGGGTATACCGCTGCCCGCGTCGGCCTGGATGTGGAAGCGCAGTCGCTGCTGGATACCGCCGCGGGCGTAGCACCGGCGCTGGCCGCCTTCCAGCAGGCGCAGGTGGCGGCGCTGGCCACGGCGCAGGCGCGCCAGCAGGCCGGCGCACGCACGATGAGCGTGCTGTTCGCACTGACCCTGCTGCTGGTGGCCAGCGTGCTGATCACCAGCCTGATGCTGGTGCTGCGTGCGGTGCGCCAGCCGATCCAGGACACCCTGCGCTTCGCCAGCGACATCGCCGACGACCGCCTCGACACCACCCTGCGCGTCTACAACGCCAACGACGAGATCGGCCAACTGGCCCAGCGCCTGGTCGACATGCAGCAGCGCCTGCGCGCACGCATCGAGACCGAGCGCGCGGTGGCACGCGGCAACACCCGCGTGCGCCAGGCATTGGACAGCGCGCAGACCGGCCTGATGGTGATCGATGCGGAAGGGCAGGTCGCCTACGCCAACCCGGCATTGCTGCAGCTGCTTGAACTGCCGAACGAAGCGCTGGTGGGCAGCGACGCGGTACGCCTGCATCCGGCGTTGGCCAGCTTGGCCGGCGTACGCCAGCGCGAGGAGCGCGAGATCGGCCATGCCGGCGTGCGCTACCAGCTGATCGCCAATGCCATCACCGACGAAGGGCATTTCCTCGGCGTGGCAGTGGAGTGGCGCAGCCGCGCGCTGGAAACGCTGCTGGAAACCGAAGTGGCAGCACTGGTCGACGCCGCCGCACATGGCGACCTGCACGGCCGCATCGCGCTGGAGGGAAAACAGGGCTTCGTGCGCACGTTGTCGACCAGCATCAACCGCCTGCTGGCGACCTTCGAGACCAACCTCGGCGATCTGCAGGCGCTTCTGGCGGCGCTGGCCCGTGGTGACCTCAGCGTGCGCATGGAAGGTGAGCTGCAGGGCGTGTTCGCACGCATGCGCGACGATGCCAACGCCACGGTCGCGCAACTGGGCCGCATCGTCACCCGCATCCAGCAGGCGACGTCCAGCCTCGACACCGGTGTGGGTGAGATCGTTGCCGGTCACCATGATCTGTCGCAACGTACCGAACAGCAGGCGGCCAACCTGGAAGAGACGGCAGCGTCGATGCACGAGTTGACCGACACCGTTGGCCGCAATGCCGATGCCGCGGGCCGCGCCGATGCCCTGGTGCAGGGGGCGGCCGCGGTGGCCCAGCGCGGTGGCGAGGCCGTCGGCCAGGTGGTCGCAACCATGCATGGCATCAGCGAGGCCTCGCGGCGGATCGGCGACATCACCCAGCTGATCGATGGCATCGCTTTCCAGACCAACATCCTCGCGCTGAATGCCGCGGTGGAAGCTGCGCGCGCAGGTGAGCAGGGCCGCAGCTTCGCCGTGGTGGCTGCGGAAGTGCGCCTGCTGGCCCAGCGCAGTGCCGAAGCGGCCAAGCAGATCAAAGGACTGATCGAGGATTCGGTGGCGCGTGTGGGCCAGGGCAACCAGCAGGCCGAGCAGGCGGGCATCACGATGGGCGAGATCGTTGGCAGCGTGCAGCAACTGGCGGATCTGCTGGCCGGTATCCGCAGCGCGTCGCAGGACCAGCATGCCGGCATCGCCCAGGTGAACCAGACCATCGTGCAGATGGAAACCAGTACCCAGCGCAACGCCAGCCTGGTGGAAGAGGCGGGTGCTTCGACCGCGCAGATGCAGGCGCAGGTGCATGCGCTGGCGGAAGCGGTGGGCGCGTTCCGTCTGCAGTCGATTCCACAGGCCCGCGCTGCGGCGGCCTAGCCTGCGGTTCCTTGTCGGCTGGCCGGGAATCAGCCGAGCGTAGGCTCGGCTCTACATCGGCTGCAGGCACACTGTAGAGCCGAGATCCTATGTTCGTGGTCAAGCCTGCTGGAAGCAGGCTTGACCCACTTTCAGCATGGCCGGGTCAAAGTCCCGGCCGCTCTTGAAGACGCCCCAAGCGATCCTGGCCAGCTTTCTGGCCAGGATGTTGA